>CAZHMF010000034.1:0-21165 GCA_964533605.1 uncultured Anaerolineaceae bacterium | reverse complement strand
TGCCAGCGAGCTGCGTGAAATGGGCAATGTACGCTGGCTGAGCGCGGCTGACAATATGCACCTGGCGCAGCAGATGGAGGAAGGGATCCACCTGGCCGCCATCGAGGCCGCCTACGAGGAACGTTTCAATGACACTCCGAGCTCCTGCCGCGTTGCAGTTGAGCTGTTGGACCAGTGGGACGAGCTCGGCGTCTACTACAAGTCGGCGATCCAGTTCATCGACAACTACGAAGCGATAATCGCCGACCGGGTCGATCCGGCCGATGGAAGCGAGCCGCCACGCGTGCCGAAGTGGCGTGACGCTGAAGCTCCGAAGCTGGACACTCTGTCCCTCTCCGAGACAATAGCCGACCCCCAGATGCGCGGGCTCATCGATGGTGTGATGGATCTTGAGTTTCGAGCGTTCGCCGGCGAGCGTGCCGGCGCCCCGGAAGATGAGGCACAGGCGCGGATCGTCCAGCTCTCGATCGTCACCCACATTCTCAACGAGGACCTTGTGGCCGCCATGGGTGAGGAAGCCGGGGGTGAGGAGAACCTCATTCCTCCGGTCGAGGGCCTCGTCGAGAAGATTGTGGCGATGCAGGACCAGCTCGACCAGCACTTCGATGTGATCAAGAGGAACGGTATTGCCGCGGAGCAGCGCCTCACTGAGGCGAACCTCCGCCTCGTCGTTTCGGTCGCCAAGAAGTACATCGGCCGCGGTATGTCTCTGCTGGACCTGATTCAGGAAGGCAATATCGGCCTCCTCCGTGCGGTCGAGAAGTTCGACTATCGCAGGGGTTTCAAGTTCTCCACGTATGCCACCTGGTGGATCCGGCAGGCAACTACGCGGGCCATTGCAGACCAGGCTCGAACCATCCGAATCCCCGTTCACATGGTCGAGACGATCAACAAGCTGGTTCGGGTAAGCCGTCGCCTGGTCCAGGAGTACGGTCGCGAGCCCACGAGCGAGGAGATCGCACATGGGATGTTCGACAGCGGGAAGCCTGATGCGCTGCTCAGTTCCGAGCGCATCAGGGAGATCCAGAAGGTCTCCCAGCAGCCCATCTCGCTGGAGACGCCGATAGGCACAGAGGAAGACTCGCACCTCGGCGATTTCGTGGAGGACCTGACGGCGATAGTGCCGGCGGAAGCAGCCACCAAGCAACTTCTCCGAGAGCAGGTCGCGGACGTGCTCGCGAGTTTGACCGCCCGCGAGCGCCGGGTCCTCCAGCTACGCTTCGGTCTCGTGGACGGGCGGAGTCGCACGCTTGAAGAGGTCGGCCGCGAATTCGGCGTCACGCGCGAGCGGATCCGGCAGATCGAGGCCAAAGCTCTCCGCAAACTAAGACACCCGAGTCGATCGAGGAAGCTCCGCGACTACCTCGACTAGTCGACACTCGGGCGATCTGCCGGTCGCTTGGACTGGGAGCCCAGGAGGCTCCGAGCCAGCATGCCGGCCGAGCTTGGCGGTCCCTACGCTGGACGGTACGCTCCGCCGGTGGAACTGAATTGGTTCGATGAGAGGCTGGCGGCAGCGTACGATGCGACATCGCAGGAGATGTTCGAGCCTGCAGTTCTCAATCCTGCCGTCGACTTTCTCGCCCAGCTTGCGGAGGGGGGCCGGCGCTGGAATTCGGCATCGGCACCGGTCGCGTCGAGCTGCCGCTGAGCCGAAGAGGAGTTCGCGTCCATGGGATCGATCCTTCTGAGGCGATGGCGGCCCAGCTTCAGGCAAAGCCGGGCGCGGACGCGATTCCGATCACAATCGGAGACTTCGCGACAACTGTTGTTGAGGGCAAGTTCCAGCTCGTGTACCTGGTGTTCAATGTGATCACCAATCTCATAACCCAGGATGAGCAGGTCGAGTGCTTCCGCAATGCTTCCGCCCACCTCAAGCCCGGCGGGTTTCTCGTGGCGGAAGTGTTCATCCCTGAGCTTCAGAGAATCCCTCGCGGTGAAACTTTCCGAGCGTTCAAGGTGACCCCGGAACATGCGGGCATCGACGAGTACGACGTGTCGGAGCAGCTCTGCACGTCCCATCACTACCTCGTCAGAGCCGGAGAGCTCTTACAGTTCTCTTCGCGGCATCGGTACGCGTGGCCGAGCGAACTCGACCTGATGGCGCGTCTGGCCGGAATGGGCCTTTGCGAGCGCTGGAGCGACTGGTTGCGCCGGCCGTTCACGAGCCAGAGTACCTCCCACGTGTCGGTGTGGCAGAAACCGCCCTGATCCTCGCATCGCATCGAGCTTTGAGGTCAGGGCATTCCTCCCGGCTTCCGTACACCGCGGCGTCATGCCTGAATCGCTCGAGGCACATCTTCTAGAATCAGCTGCAGCCGGCCGCGACGCGAAGGCTCTGCGAGGAAAGCGATGAACGATAGCCAGCCCAACATCCTCTTCATCTTCAGCGATCAGCATCGCCACGACGTGCTTGGCTGCGCGGGCCACGAACTTGTGCGGACACCGAACCTGGATCGCCTCGCGGGTGAAGGCGTCCGATTCTCGGAAACCTGGTGTCAGAGCCCGGTCTGCCAGCCGTCGCGGGCATCGGTGATCACCGGACGGTACACGCACCAGCTCAACATGTTCAGCAACAGCGGTCCACTGGATCCGGAGTGGCCAACCGTCATGAAAGCGCTTCAGGCCGTCGGCTATGAGACTGCGTCCGTCGGGAAGACGCACTACCACGGGCTGCCGACGCGGGAGGAGGTGGAGGCCGCCGGCGGTACGTTCGACATGCGCACCTTCGAACCTTTCGTCAGGCGCTTCGGCTGGGATTATGTGCTGGAAGAATACGACCGTTACGTCCATACCAGCAGGAGGATCAGGAGTCCGTACACCGATCATCTCGAAGCGCACGGCGTCGCGCAGGAATACCGCGATATGATCAAGAGTGTGTTCCGTCTTACGCCCGAGCACTGGCGCGCAAAGACCTCGGTGCTGCCACAGGAGCTGGACCTCACTTCTTATCTGGCAGACCAGGCCATAGCCTGGTTGACCAACAGGACGAGCAACAAGCCATTCTTTCTAAAACTCGGGTTTGTCCAGCCCCATGTGCCGCTGATCGACGACCCGGTCTGGGCAGAACACTATCGGGATGCCGACATCAAGCTGCCAGATCAGACCACCATAGAGGCCCCAAATCTGATCTGGGGTAAGTATCTTGAGGCGCTCAACAGGCACTCCCAGGTGCAGATGATGGATGATGATTTCGTCAGGAACGGTATCCGACATTACCTGGGTATGGTGTCACTCATCGACCAGCGTATCGGCGACATTGTCAGTTCACTGGAAACCAACGGCCATCTCGACAACACGTGGATCATCTACAGTGCTGATCACGGCGAGATGCTCGGCGAGCACCGGCTGTGGGCGAAGATGAACTTCTATCGCGGCGCCGTCCAGGTACCGTTGATCATTCGCCCGCCGGGTGGTGGTCGGAGGCGTGTGGATTCCGGGCTCACGGAGCTGACCGATGTAACAGCCACGATCGCCGACATCGCCGGCGGCTCGCTGCCGACCTGCCGGGGCCGGTCGCTACTGGCACGGGTAGCGGGCGACGTTGCCTCCGATCGTGAGTACGTCTTTTCCCGGTACCGTTCCTTCGCTGCCCTGCGTGACGAGCGTTACCGGCTGACCGTCGACCTCGACAGCAACACGCCCTGCGAGTTGTTCGATCTGAGGGACGATCCTGGGGAGTCCAGAAACCTGGTGGACGATCCGTCCCACTCCGGGATGACCGATGAACTGAGGGACACGGTGCTGACGGAGCATTTACGGGATTGACCAGCGACCGTGGCGATGTGGAGCCGGCCGGATGCTTTGACGTGCCCGTGCGCTCTTCCGCAAGGACGGTCGCATCGGCCTTTGGAGGGGATCAGAATCCAGGACCGACTCACGCTCGCCTGCTCGTGTCCGCCGCGGCCTGCGGTTTTGCAGCTGAGAGCGAGGTTTCTGGGGCCGCCCTGCCATCAGCCAGTAACGCCCCGTCATGGTCGACGCGGCGGTTCTTCCAGTCCTGAACCTGGTATATGAGAGAAAGATTGGAGGCGCCGATCGGAATCGAACCGATGATAAAGGTTTTGCAGACCTCTGCCTTACCACTTGGCCACGGCGCCGGCCAGGAATCGTTTGGTGCCCAGGGCGAGATTTGAACTCGCACGCCCAAAAGGACACTGCCCCCTCAAGACAGCGTGTCTGCCGTTCCACCACCTGGGCACCCGCAAGCGCCAAGTACCCACTCCGGGCCCGCAGCTAGCTGCGTGAGGGAAGGCCCGAAGCGGCTTCCAACAAGGCTCTGGCAGGGGCGGCAGGACTCGAACCCGCGACCGGTGGATTTGGAGGCCACTGCTCTACCAACTGAGCTACACCCCTGTCTACGGCTCATGGTAACAAACGCCGTTCCGCAAGGGCTATCCGGGCACGGCACTGTTTCAACGGCGCAGTCCCTCCCGCCGCGGTACAATCTCCCTCCACGGGCGGTTAGCTCAGCCGGTTAGAGCGCGTCGTTCACACCGACGAGGTCAGTGGTTCGAGTCCACTACCGCCCACCATCTCCCCCCTGACGCCACGGCAGGGCGGCGGACCGGCCGCCGGCCTCGTGCACGGTGCCACTGCGCTCCGCCGCCCGGCAGGCAGATCGGCGGGTCGCCGGGGTCGCTGACCACGAATAGAATCGGCACGCCCGCCGGCCCTTCGCTCAGGCGCTTCGAGGGCATCCCGAGGAGGAAACCATGCCATCGACGATCGACTGGGAAGCCGCAAACCGCGAGGCACTCGACATCCTCGTCCGCTACCTCCAAATCGACACGTCGAATCCTCCCGGGAACGAGGCGGTCGCGGCCCGCTTTCTCGGCCAGATCCTCGAAGGCGAGGGCATCGAGACCGAGTACATCGAGACGGCGCCGGGACGCGAGGCGCTCATCGCACGGCTTCGCGGCGACGGCAGCAAGGGCGCATTCATGCTCTGCAACCACACGGACGTCGTGCCCGTCGAGGAGCAGCACTGGCACCATCCACCGTTCGGCGGCGTCGTCGAGGATGGCAAGGTCTTCGGGCGCGGCGCCGTCGACATGAAGGGCTTTGGCGTCATGCAGCTCGCGGCGCTCCTCGCGCTCAAGCGATCGGGCGTGAGCCTCAAGCGCGATGTCGTCTTCGCTGCCGTGCCCGACGAAGAGGCAGGCAGCCGGCTGGGGATGTCGTGGCTCTGCGAAAACAGGCCCGATGTCGTCGATGTCGACTTCGAACTGACAGAGGGATCGTCGGGGGTCGACCGGTTCGCGGGTCGGGCGACGAAACTCTTCACCGTTGCGACGAACGAGAAGCACGGCGGCGGAGTGCGCCTCAAGGTCGTCGGCCGCCCCGGTCACGGGAGCATCCCCCACGACGACAATTCGGCTGTCAGGCTCATGCGGGCTCTGCTCAGACTATCCGACTGGGACCGGGGCTTAACGTTCACACCCGACGGCAACGAGTACCTGCACCGGCTCGCGGCCGAGGACCTCTTCCCTCCGCTCGATGACCGCGAGGCCGTCGAGACACAGATCAGACGATCGCCCGCGCTCCATGCGCAGTTCATGAACACACTCAACATCACGATGGTGAACAGCGGGATAAAGCCGAACGTCGTGCCGGCCGAGAGCACCGCCGTCGTCGACTGCCGCCTGCTCCCGGGACAGTCCCGGAGAGAGTGGGTCGAGGAGATCCGCCGTGTCATCGACGACGACCAGGTCATCATCGAGCAGGGTCCCGGCTCCGACGGCTTCCCGGCGGTTCCCTGGGACACGGAGCTCTTCCGGGCAATCGAGTCGGTGATCAGGGATCACATTGAGGATGCCGTCGTCGTCCCCGGTCTGACGGTCGGTGCCACGGACAACCGCTTCCTCCGCGAGCGCGGCATCCCCGCTTACGGTTTCATCCCCGCGTTGTTCACGGCGGACGAACTGGGTGGCTTTCACGGGAACAATGAGTACATCCGGGTCGAAACCCTGGCCATGGGTTGTGAGCTGACGTACGAGATCGCATCCCGGCTCTGCTCCTGAGCCGCGATGAGCCGAGCTATTGGCCCCCGTTCGGTCTGAGGATCAGGACACCTCGCCTCGAGCTGCGCTACGCGACGGACGAATTGCTACGGGAGTCGACGAAGGTGGGAGACGATGTGATCGCGCCCGAGACTCTCCCGTTCGAGGGCGTCGCGGCCAGCAGGGCGAGTCCGACGGCAACCAGACCGGTCTGATAGGTGCTGTGCAGTCCCACTCCCCCGGCCACCAGCAGCAACAGGGCGGCCGCCTCGAGATTGCGTCCCTGCCGGATCAGACCGGACAGTGAGGCCGCGCCGGCGCCCGCGGCGAGTGCGTAGATGAGGCTGGGATAGGTGCCGGCCAGGCCCTCGTTCCAGAGAAGGAGGAAACGGGCGGTGGCGGGCTCGCCGGCGAAGAAGGCGTACACGAGGGCGCCCGCGACGAGGCCTGCGATCCAGTCTCGCCGCGCCAGGTTACCGGCGAGACTCCAGGGGAGCGAGAGTGCAAAGGCGAGTGCCAGCGGCTCGGCCAGCTCCAGCATCCAGCGGCCGTCGAAGGCACCGAGAGCCTCCAGGGCGACCGCGTGCTGCCCGATCGTGAATGATCCGGCAAGGAGGAACGCGGCAGCGAAGGCCGTGAGTGCCGCGCCCCGCAGGCTGCGGCCCGCGGCGATCGCGGCAACCGTTGCGAGGACGGCGATGGCGGCCGTCATCAGCATGTCCATCAGTAGATCGGGACCGGTGCCAAGCCTGGCGAGGATGGCCGGAACTGCGAACATTCCAACACCCCCCGCCGCCACCATTGCAGCCCCTCTCCGCTGCTGCCAGAGCATGGAAACAACCAGGGGCAGGGAGATAACAAGCAGCAGGGCCGCGACGTAGTAGGAGTAGCGTCCCGCCCAGGCCACCGCTCGATAGGGCTCCGCAAGGGACTCGAAGGCCGGGATGTGAATGGCGGCTCGCATGGCGGATCGGAGAACCACCAGTTCGATGGTGGCGGCGAGCGCGAGCGCCGTCACCACGATCCCGGCGTCGAGGCCCGGCCCGCGGGCCTCCTGGGTCAGTCTTGCGGCACGCGCGCTCATCTCGCTCAGGTCCTACTCCCGATCACTACCAGCCCCGAGGCGATCGCGATGCTGAGGACGAGAATCCCCGCGGCGATCCACGGCCACACCGAGTCCCGGCCGCCGCCTCCCGCCCCGGCGAGGGCCCCGGAAATGCTGAGAGTCGCGAACTGGGACACGCTCTTCATCCCGTTGCGATCCCCTTCACTCCCGTTCCAGACAGCGAATGCTATGTCCGTGTCATCTCCGGCCGAGAACGATGCCTGGTCTGCGGTGGCGCCGTCGAAACCGCGCGAGAACACCACTGCCCACTTGCCGTCGCCGTAGCTGCCGCTCGCCTTCACATCCTGAGAGGAAGCCGGGCCGATCGTGCCGAAGGCGTGGGCCACGAGATCCTGGGCGGGGCCGGCGCCGGGGATCGCGTACGGGTTTCCGACGGCCCGCGCGGGGTACCAGAGATTGTCGCGGCTCGGGTAGAAGTCAACTGCAGCGTTGGCGTACAGCTTGTCGGGGTCGTGTTCCGCTTCCGCGGAGTCGGCTCGCCACTGCCAGATGTTGACGCCCTGATCGGCCTGCCCCATGCAGATCGAAGGGACCGAAGTGGCGGACCGGGCGGGAATCTCCACAGCTACGGCGTCGGAGAAGTCCTGCACGCGGGTCGTCACCGCATCCTCGGTGGAATCATCCCACTCAACGCGAAAGAACATCTGCTCCTTGTAGTGCAGAGCTTGCACGGTAACCGCGGCAATGCTGCCTCCGCCCGCGGCGTAGGCACCGGGCTGGGCCGACACGGGCAGCTGGATGCCCGCCACTCCATCCCAGACACTGCTTGCCGGATCGAGTCCGGGGTCGCTGTTTGCCTCCCTCGCGATCAGCTCCTGGTTCTGCGAGACCGCCGGATTGGCATCCAGAAGCTGCATCGCGGCGGCGCCGCCCAGGACGAGGGCGAGGGCGGCGATCATCAAGAAGGGGCGGGGAAGCCTCTTTCGTAGGCGGGTCATCTCTTCTGCACCTCCTGGATATCGTCGAGACCGATGAACGCCGGGGCGGGTTCGAGCCCGCAGGGGGCCTCCTCCTGCTCCTGCGGCGGGAGTGTGGGCTCGTTGAGCAGTGTCCGGGGACCGGTGGCGTGCCGCTCGCACTCATCTTCTATCCAGGCCGCGAGCAGCCGGCCGATCGGCTCATAGGGCGAATCCGTCCCGGCAAGGAGGACGATGCGCTCTCCGAAGGCGCTGCCCCAGCGGCCGAGATGGTCGCGAAGGAACGTCCGCTCGGTTTCGCGACAGATCTCCAATTCCCCGTCTCCCAGGTGCTCCAGGGCGTACGCTTCTTTGAGCGCCAGGAAGCTCATGAATTCCAGCTCGGTCGCGATGTGGTCGGGCCTTTCCCTATGAGTCCCGCCGACTTTCAAGCCGTGGGCCACATAGAAGCCCGCGACGTCTGCCATCGCCTGGGTCTGCATGAAGATGTCGGTGGCGCTGTAGGCGGTCTCGTAGTCCGGACAATCGGGCGAGACCGTGTGCCCGAGAACGGCCACGTGGGCCTGTCGCAGCCTCTCGAGAGGGAGGAGGGAGGCCTGGAGCGCAGCCGAGAGAGAGCGATCGAACTCCTCCGCTTCCGTTTTCAATCCATCCAGCCGGGGCCGGAGGTGGGAGCGGATCTCCTCCTGCTGCCCCTCTGTCGGATAACTCACGGCGCGGCTCAGGAAGCGGTAGACAAAGCTCCGCGCCAGCGCGTTCTCGATCTCTTCTCTGTGCGGTGGGCTCTCGGCGCGCAACACGAGCTTCTCCTAGATTGAATTGATCGTCTGGCTTCGTTCGTAGAGGGGCTGTTCGACGGCGATGCGAACGATCTCATTCCCCTCGCTGTCGAAGCCGACGGCGGTGTCGTTGAAGATCTGGCGCGTCTGCCCGTTGATGTTGAGTTCCTTCACCAGCGGGCCCTCTTCGATCTCGTAGCGGAAGACGATTGTCTGGGCGGCCCGGAACAGCTGCAGGACGGCAAGCAATTCACGGCTCGGGTTGCTGTACGCTTCGATCGCATGATCCACCCCGGGCCCGAACATCTGGCGGAGGAATGGTCTGTGCACCCATCGCGGCGGTATGTAGTAGACCTGGGGTTGGGTGCCGAACTGGGGATAAAGCGGAAGAGCGACGCGCTCGACGTGGACGAGGTAGTAGAGGGGGTTCTGGCGATCCTCGGTCCACTGGCCGTCTGAGTCGACGTTGACCAGTGACTGGAGCCGGATCTTCCCGACGCAGGCCGACATACAACGTGTCTCCATGGGGAGTCCGTTGGTCAGCGGATCGGTTCCTTCCAGGCGGGGGTAGCAGGCGATGCACTTCTCCGAGGTGCGCGTGCTCGGCCTGTACATCGGCTTCTTGTAGGGGCACTGCTCCACGCACTTGCGATAGCCGCGACAACGCTTCTGGTCGATGAGGACGACCCCGTCCTCGGGACGCTTGTAGATCGCGTTGCGCGGGCAGGCGGCCAGGCAGGCGGGGTAGGAGCAGTGGTTGCAGATGCGCTGGAGGTAGAAGAACCAGGAGTCGTGCTCCGGGAGCGCTGCCCCCTTCGCATTGAACTTCACGCCCGCGTCTTCGAAGACATTGGGCGACTTCCAGTCAGCCTCCTCGGGGATGTAGCCGGTCGCCATCTGGGTGGTGCGGTCGGCGGTCTCGAAGATCGTCTTCCCTTCAAACTGCCCGTAGGGGGCGGCAGCCGAGGGGGTGGCGGCGTTCCACACCTGGCCACCCGGATCCTTCTCCTCCTGGAGGGAAAGCAGCTTCGTATCCCAGTGGTTGGGGTAGCCACCATAGGGCTTGGTCTCCACATTGTTCCACCACATCAGCTCCTGCCCCGGGGAGAACGTCCAGGTCGACTTGCATGCCATCGTGCAGGTCTGGCAGGCGATGCAGCGGTTGATGTTGAAGACGGCGGCGAATTGGCGTTCCGGAGTTCCCGCTTCGAACCGGTAGTCCATGTCGCGGCCCAGCTGCCAGTTATAGACGGTTGCCATTCATTTGCCCCCTGAGGTCCGCGGCGTGCTGATGCCGGTCGCGGTCGAACGTGCCGGCGCGGACAATCCTTCGAGACTTGTGTCTGCCGCCGCCGAGGCTTCGGCCCCCGGCGCGACCTCGAACACCTCATCGATAAGCCGCCTGACGAAGTCCTCGCCCCGTGCTTCCAGGATGCGGCGGGTTCCCTCGAAGTGGGCCGATTGGAAGAGGAGCAGGATCTTCGCGGGCGTGAAGCCCAGCAGCGCGTACTCCTCGATGAATACGCGCGCCATCGCTCTATCGGGATCCGTCCCCGGCGGCACCGGCGCCTGCTGGGCAACGATCGTGTAGGGGTCGTCGGTTGCGAGAAGCTTTTCGGCCATCTTCAGCTCCCCCTGACCTCGACGGCGCCGCCGGCGATGTATTTGCGCATGAATTCGTCCTCCGCGCCGGGGCTCATGCCTGTAGTGCCGGGGAGCCACTGCCCCTGGCCTCCGAGTCCGCCGTCCTCCGCCTTGGTGATTCGAACCAGCGCCTCCTTCGGCACCGTGTTGATGGCGTGATTGTCGACGTCGAACCCGAAGATGAACCCCATCGCCCCTGCCTTCTTGTGGAAGAGAGAATCGGTCTGGTGCATTGGCGGCGCCCAGCCCCGGGTGAGGCTCTGGTGGCTGCCACGCCGGTAGTTCGACTGGTAGCCGGTCGCTTCTGCCAGCGCGCGTCCGTCCGGCCTCGACTTCGTGGCGCTCACGGTTCTGGGAGTAGCGATAAATCCCGCATGCTTAATCATAGTGGTGCGGTAGTCATAGCTGGGGTTGAACTTGACCCGGCACTGAAGGCGAGCGACTTCGTAGAACGGGTCATCCGGGCTGGCCCCACGGTAGGGCCGGTCGGCCGGGTTCGCATCGACCCAGACCAGGTCGCCGTCGTTCAGCCCCAGGTCACGGGCGGCATCGGGATTCATGTGAAGCTGCGAGTCATTCACGCTGGGAAGCCGGGTGTCCTCCCGGTACGGGTCCCCGAAGTTGGCGGCCCAGAGGACGTTCCAGTCGGTCACGGACCAGGAGGAGTGCACGGTGTGGCGGCCCTTGGGGGTGAGGCAGTAGAAGTTGAAGCCCTGCTCCCAGAGGGGATTGACGGTGCCTTTGACCTCGGACCAGGCCATCTTGATGTTGCGAACCTGGCGGCGGTCGGCATCGATGTCGGACGGGTCTATGCCGTAGGCCCGGGGGCGGATGAAGGGGCTGGTCGAGACGATGACGTTCGGCAGGTAGGGCGTCGCCTCGACCGCTTCGCGGTGCACGATGAGGTTCTCCCCGTATTCGATCGCCTCCGGAATGTCGACATAAGCGTGCATCCGGCCGGTGTCGGTGTAGAAGGGGAGGCTGTCGTGGATCTGCTCCCAGAAGGGGATCCGGGGGTAGGTCCGGTACTCCATGAGGGCAACGCCGGGCGTTCCGTACTTCCCGGCCATGATGTCGGCCGACGTGTAACCGGCGGTCGTGAACGAGGCAGCAAGGACCCGATCGATGTAAACCTCGGGCTTGCCTGCCGTGGCGAACTGGAAGTGCTTTGAGAACCGGTCATCGTCGGTGAGGGCGGCGAGGGCATCGGCGACGCCCGCGAAGACCATGATGTCATCCCGCGTGTCGTGGAGGGGTTCGATGCCACCCTTCCAGATCTGGACGAAGGGGTTCGAGCAGGACCCGGCCATCTCCAGCCCCTGGAACTCCATCCAGGAGTTGACGGGGAAGACCACGTCGCTGAACTCCGCCGATCCGGTCCACTCCATCTGCTGGTCGATGATCATGTCGACCCTGGGATTCACATTGTGGATTAGCTCATAGCCCCATTTGGCCTGATTGATAAAGTTGGCGTTGTTATACCAGATCACCTTGGTCGGCGAGGAGAGATGGCTGGTCCCGGTGAAGACCTTGCGGCCCTCACCGGTCTCCACGATCAAAGGGGTGTCGCCGATTCCCCAGTAGGACGTCTCCTCGCCATGAATCGTGTGGCGAAGGGCATCGAATGTGAGGGGGTCTTCCGCGTTGAGGAGAGAGTTGAACGGGTCCTCGTTCACATATCCGCCCACGCCCGGCCCGTGCCAGCGGGCGCCGTGGAAGATCCCCCCTTTATAGTTGCCCGCCCAGGTACTCACGCTTGCCCCCGGCTGCCCGATGTTCCCGGTGAGCATTCCAAGGAGAAACATGGCCCGGTTGTGGAGGGTCGCGTGGAACCAGTGGTTGACGCCTTCACCGACGTGGAGGCTGGCGGGGCGGATCGTCGCCAGGTCTTCGATCAGCTGCTCGACGAGGTCCTTCGGCGAACCGGTGATATCCACCACGGTGTCGAGGTCGTAATCGGCAAGGTGCCGGCGGTACATCGTGAACACCGTCGCGACATCGACGGTGCTGCCGTTCGCCAGGGTCAGCTGGCCCTCGAACTCGAGCGCCGGATCGATCTCGGCGTCATCCATGCGGTCTCCCACGTGTTCGCGGTTGATCGCCACGGGGCTGCCTGAGGAGTTGACCACGACCCGGTCTCCGAGCTGGGCGTGCTGCTCCGGCGTGAGGCCGTGCAGGGTGAAGCTGGGACCGTCCCCTGCGAGGCCCGACTGGTAGCCCGGAAAGAGGTCATCCGCCCGCAGACGCTCGAGCGTGTCGAGGCGGACGAGCAGGGGCATGTCGGTGAAGCGCTTGAGGAACTCGCCGTCGTAGAGGTCTCGGTCGATGAGCTGCTTCGCAATCCCGAGCAGGAGCGCGGTGTCCGAGAGTCCGGTACGGACCGGTATCCAGTAGTCGGACTTCGTGGCGGGGGGGCTGTACTCGGGCGAGATCGTCACGATCTTCCCCCCGTGCTCCATGACCTCGTGGAAGAAGTGGCTCTCGGGCATCTTGTTCTCGACCAGGTTCTTCCCGATCATCACGATGAGCCGGCTGTTGCGGAGGTCGTTGAAGTCGGTCTCGCTCGTCTGGAGCCCGTGGACGAAGGGGAAGCCGGGGGCCTGATCGCCCCGCCACGTGTACTCAGACCAATCGCGGGCGCCCCGGGCCTCCTCCGGTCCCACGCCGCGCACATGGGAGTCGAGCAACGAAAGCACATTCGCGAAGCGGAACAGCCCGAACTTCCCGACCACGCCGTGGACCGGGAGCGAACTCCCCATCTTGATCGTGCGAACGCCGGACTCCTCCCAATAGGTGAGCATCTCCTCCGGATAGCCGTCCTCGTCGAGGAGGCGCCGGCGGCCCTCTTCGCCGCTATACGTCTCGGCGACCGCCCTCAGACCCTTCGCAACGTAGTCGTTTGCCTCCTCCCAGGAGGCGCGGACGAATTCATCTTCACCTCTCCGGTCGAAGAGGTACCTGGTTCGCAGCGACGGGTCGTCCGAAAGCGATGGGAAGCCGTCGTCGGCCCAGGCCTTCCAACCCACCCGCAGCATCGGCTGCTTTCCCCGGTAGGGAGCGTAGATGCGGCGCGGGAGCGTGTAGCCCTTCAGACAGCCGCGGGGGTTCCAGTGGGCGGTGGCGGCATTCCCCTCCTGGTCCCTTATCTCGCCACCGTCGTAGCTCTGCTCGGTGCGGACCACGACGCCGTTGCGAACGAAGGCACGGAGGCGGCACATGTGCGTGTCGTTGGGGGCGCATACGAAGGTGAAGCTGTCGTCGTATCGGTACTGATCCCGATACACATCCTCCCAGTCTCGCTCGGGATAGAACGCAAGCGGGTTGTCGATGCCCGGTCCGGCCTGGAGGAACGCCAGTTTTGGTTCGAGGAGGACGGCTGCGGTGCCCGCACCGGCCGCTCCCGCCAGTTTCAGAAACCCTCGTCTCGATATCGCCATCTGGATCCTCACTTGCTCTCCGGCCGTGGTAAGTCTGCACCCGGTCAGCCCCCGGCATCGATCGGGGGGACGGCCGCAGCCGAAAGCCGCCTCGCTCGACCGCCGATTATAGGCGAGGCGCGCGCGCGACCCCCATCCGCGATGAAGCATTCATCTGGCTCGGAGGAGGGTGATGTGACATATGTCACACCCGGGCGGTGGTCGACGGTCCGGCGGGGCGGGCGGGCTATCCGGACCGGCTGTCCCCGCCCGGTCCGGAGGACTGGACCCGTTTCAGGTCCCCGTAGTCCGCGTCGAGCTCGATGCCGAACTTCTCCCTCAGCAGACCGAGGTAGCTCTCCCCGTCAGGAACCGGAACGCGGCGCGTCTCGCCGTCCCTGACTTCGGTGAGCACGAAGTCGGCAAGCGACAGTCGCCCGCCGGCATTCGGGAGGTTGGCCATCCTCATTTTCGTGAAGTGGACGCCGGGGTGGGTGGACGTGTAGTGGTTGCCGGTCGCGATGTCGGCCCGGCAGACGTGCATCAGGTCGAAGCTGTAGAGATTCTCCCAACCTTCGGGGCCCTCCTGCTGCAGCATGATGCCCCAGGGCTCGGCCGCGATCAGGCGGTTTCGAGCCCCATCCTGCTCTGTGATCCGGTCGAACTCGAAGGGGAGCGGGGCCCTGGGAGTCGAGGCGCCGAAGCCGACGTCGGCGATCCATTCGCGGCCCTCGATCTCGATGAGCGACAGCTGGTGAGTGCGCCCGCTGGGCTCGCCGCGGACGTGCACACGTGCGAGCAGAGCCCTGGCTTCGAACCCGAAGTGCAGGAGCGCCTGGAGGAAGAGCCCGTTCAGTTCGAAGCAGTATCCGCCGCGGGGGTGTCTCACCAGCTTCTCGTAGATGGCAGCGGGTGACACGTCGATTCCGCGCCCGAGCTGGATGTCGAAGTTCTCGAAGGGAATGGTGAAGAGCTGCGCCCGGTGCATCGCGCGCAGGGTCTCCTCGGAAGCCTTTCGCGGCTCCTCCATTCCGATCCGGCGGCAGTACTCGGCGGCGTCAAAGTGCATGCGGGCCTCCCCCGCCCTTCGCTTGTGCATGGCGAGCCCGGTGCTCCCGGGATCAGTCGGGAGCCGGGATCATCCATTTGGACTCGCGTCATCTTAAGGCAGCGACGGTGGCAGGGGTCCTGGCCAACGTTTCGTCCCTGACCGACGATGATCTGCCCTGGGTTCCGCCGGGCGCGTAGCCGCGATGCCGGCTGCGGGAAAGCAGGTCCGCCAAAGCGCTCGAGGACTGTACCTACGTCACCGCGGCACGCCAGCGATGGTAGCCCGTGAACTTCACGAGCGCGCCGGCTGCCCGCTCCAGCGTGAGATAGACGGGTAATCCCTGCTCCTGGTAGTAGTCGCAGACCCGGCGCCGGGCACCCTCCGCTTCCAGTGTGGCGCTTCCGATGTTTTCGACCGGCAAAACCATTACCACCGGCTTCCCAAAACGGTTTCTGATCTCGACCGGCACTTCTGCAGTCTCGCGGACGGTCGTCATGTCCAGCTCGTCGACGATGATGACCTCGATCCCGGCCTCGGTGGCTACCGTCTCCATCACCGCCCTGAGCATCGGAGCCGGAGGCATCGGGCTGGCAACATCCACCGGGTTCCTGGCGCTGGCGCCGGCGGCCGGGATGATCGCCATCAGCTGTTTCTGGATCTCCTCCGGGAACACCGGCACGGAGAGCCCCATCCGCTCGCAGCTGTCGGCCGCGGCGACGCCGATGCCGCCGCCGCCCCCGATCGGACAGACGCGACGGCCCGACTCCGGTTTCAAGTGCAGGAACGCCAGTGTCGCGTCGTGGAGCTCTTCGAGGCTGTCGACGCGAATTGCGCCGGTCTGGCGGAAGACGGCGTCCCAGATCTCCTCCTGCCCGCCGAGCGAGGCCGTGTGGGACTGTACGGCTCTCGCCCCGCCCCGGGTCAGACCGCCTTTCCAGAGAATGACGGGCTTCCTGCGGCACACTTCCCGGAGCAGCCTGAAGAGGCGCGGACCGTCCTTCACTCCTTCGATGTAGCCCGTGATGATCTCGGTCTCGGGATCCTCGGACAGGTACTCGATGAGGTCGCACTCGTTGACGTCGCACGCGTTTCCGTAGCTCACCACCTTGCTGTACCGGATTCCCAGTCCTTCGCCCCTGCGAGGCACCCGGAAACCGTACCCTCCGCTCTGGCTGATGAAGCCCACCCGCCCGCCTTCCTTCGGCAGGGTCGCTCCGGGCAGCATGGTGATACCGCCGCCCGGTGAGTAAACGCCGAAACAGTTAGGTCCGATAATCCGGATCCCTTTTTCGGCCAGCTGCGTCAGCTCGGCCTCCAACCGGGCTCCCTCGTCTCCGACCTCACGGAAGCCGGCGCTGAGCACCTGCACCGCTCTTACGCCCTTCTCGAGGCACTCCTTCACAACCCACGGCACGGCACGGGCGGGAACAGCGACGGAAGCGAAGTCAACCGGCTCCGGGATCTCCTTGACGCTGCCATAGGCCTTCAGCCCCTGGATCTCCGACTCCTGGGGATTCACCGGATAGAGGCGTCCGCCATAACCAAAAGCGACGGCAGCCTGAAACACTCTCCCGGCGAACTTCCGCCTGTCCGATGAGGCGCCGATCACCGCGTACGTCTTCGGATAGAAGATCGGGGCAAACTCATCCAGTTTGTTGTCAGGCACTCAACCTCTCCTCCGGGCGGACGTAGTTCCTCGCTTCGATGCACGCACAGCTCGCCGGGGTCGGGGATCACCGCCGGGAAGGCCCGTCCCATCCCCACAACCCATTCGCCGACGCCCTCCGCACGGGCTGGAAGAAGCCTCAACGGGAGCGATGACCTCTGTCAAGCCGGTCTCCGGCTGCGGCCGAGGCGAGAGGAACGAACCCCCTACAGCCCGTACCTTCCCGGGTCCGTACGCAGCCACTCGCCGATCTTCTCGCCCGTCATGATGCTGGTGAGGTTCGTGTTCGCCCGCGGGACGGTGGGGAAGATGGACGCGTCCGCGACGGCCAACCGCCCGACCGCGTGGCAGATCCCGTACTGGTCGACGACCGCCGTCGGGTCGCTCGAAGGTCCCATCTTCGCCGTCCCGCAGGGGTGGTAACCCGACGACGCGAAGCGCGTGAGCAGAGCACGAATGCTGTCGTCGCCGAGCGAGCGATCGAGAGCCGGGAAGATCACGCGATCGATGAGCCCGGCCAGCGGCTCCTCTCGCGTGAACGCGACGGTGTCGCGGAATGCGGTCACGAGGCGGCTCATGTCGCGCTCATCCTCGAGGAACTGCTGCTCGATCAGAGGGTGGGCGCGGGGATCAGCGTTCCGCAGGCCGACGCGGCCCGTCCCGTAGGATCGCTCGAGGACGGCCGCGATCGCTACCGCGCTCAGGCCTTCGCCCCGCGGCGAGAAGGAGAACTGCTCGATCTGGAGATCGTTCCGGTCCTCGCTCCCGGGTGCTGTGTAGCGCAGGATGGTCTGCACGAGGGGCTGGTCTTCGTCCAGCAGCGATGGGTCGCTGACAGTCGCGACTACCGCCATCGCCGGGTGATCGCAGAGGTTCTTCCCCACACCGGGCACGTCCGCCACGACTTCGATGCCGAGCCGCTCCAGCTCCTCGCGGGCGCCGAGGCCCGAACGCATGAGCAGCGCCGGGGTCTGGATGGCTCCCGCCGACAGCAGGAAGAGCCGCCCCTCGATCCGTCCCGCCTCGCCGTCCGGGCCCTCAACCTCGGCGGCGACGACCTTTCCGGCTTCGACGGCAAGCTTTCGCACCGTTGTGCCGGACTCGATCCGGAGGTTGGGTCGGGCGCGGGCAGCGGACAGGTAGCCGACGGCTGTGGAGATGCGGAGGCGCCCGAGCTTGTTCATCGGGTGCGGACCGGCGCCCCAGCCGCCGGGGTCGTTGGCGTCGGCGCAGTCGGGGTAGCCGAGCGCCCGTGCCGTTTCCCACCAGGCCTGGTGGACGGGGGTCAGCTCTTCCCAGCCGTAGCGGCGGATCGAGATCGGTCCTGCGTCGCCGTGGTAGGGCTCCTGCCCGAAGTCGAGGTCGCGTTCGAGGCGGCGGTAGGCCGGGAGGACGCCCTCCCAGCTCCACTCGTTGTTCCCGAGCGAGGCCCAGTAGTCGAAGTCCTCGGGCATGCCGCGGAGGGCGATTGTCGTGTTGACGGCCGAGGAACCGCCCGTGACGCGTCCGCGGGGGAATGCTGTGGCAGCTCCCTGGGCGGTGGCCTGGTAGAGGAATCCCCAGTCGTGATCGACATAAGAATTGTTGTGGCTGTTGACGAGGTCGAAGGGGAGTTCCGAGAGCAATGGGTAGTCCGGTCCGGCCTCGATAAGGCAGACGGTCCTCGCCGGGTCCTCGCTCGCCCGGCTTGCCACGACAGCCCCCGCCGACCCCGCCCCGATGACCACGACGTCGTACGGCTCGCCCGCCCCGGAGAGGGGCCGCGGTGTTGCTTCTGGCACGAGTGCCTCCCTCGCGTAGAATGGGCCCGGCGCGACGCCCCGCTCGCTGCGGCGGCGTCTTCGTTTACGAATAAAACGGTTGAGGCATTGTATGACTTTCGAATCCGTGCTGGCCCGGGCCCGCTCCGAGGGGCGGACCCTCCTGAATGAGGTCGAGGCCAAGCAGCTCCTGCGGGACGCCGGGGTGCCCGTCGCCACTACGGTGCTCGCGACGACGCCTGCGGAGGCGCAGGCCCAGGCGGAGGGTGTGGGCTACCCGGTCGTCCTCAAGATCGTATCGCCCGACATCGCCCACAAGAGCGACGTCGGCGGCGTGAAGGTCGGGCTGGAGGACGGCGACGCGGTCGCGGCGGCCTACGACGAGATCATCGCGAACGCGAAGAAGGCCGTGCCGGACGCCAGGATCACCGGCGTTGCCGTCCAGAACATGGCTCCCCAGGGCACGGAGGTCATCGTCGGGATGACGACGGACCCGCAGTTCGGGCCCGTCATGATGTTCGGCCTCGGCGGGATCATGGTGGAGGTCCTGAAGGACGTCTCGTTCCGCCTCGTTCCCCTGACGGAGCGTGACGCGAACCAGATGATCGATGAGATCAAAGGCCGCCCGGTTCTCGACGGCGTTCGCGGCCAGGCGCCGGCCGACAAGGCGGCGCTCCGCCAGGCCATTCTGGACGTCGCCAAGTTCGTCGAGCAGCATCCCGAGGTCCAGGAGCTGGATCTCAACCCGATGTTCGCCTACCCGGACGGCGCGGTCGCGGTCGACGCCCGCATCGTCGTCTCCGAGAGCTGAGGGGGGAGCGATGGCGGTTCCAGGCCACAGGCTGGACCGGATGTTCAATCCGAAGACGGTCGTCGTCGTCGGTGACAAGGGTCCCAACTACATGTGGCTCCGAAACAACATGCCGGTGAGAGAGAAGGGCGGCGCCCTCTATTCGGTTCAGCTCGATCCGAAAGAGATAGAGGGCATCGAAAAGCTCGGAGTCCAGAACTTCAAGTCGCTGGACGAGGTTCCGGGCGAGATCGACTATGCGGTCGTCGCCGTGCCGCGGCCCGTCGCGCCGATAATTCTCAAGGGACTCATCGAGAACAGGGCGCACGGCGCGGGCTTCTTCACGTCCGGCTTCGCCGAGACGGGCGAGGAGGAGGGGATCAAGCTCCAGGCCCAGCTCACCGAGATGGCGCGAGGCGCGAACTTCAACCTCGTCGGGCCGAACTGCATGGGCCTCTACCTCCCGACCGCGGGCGTCCGCTTCAGCCCCGACGCGCCTGTGACCGACGACGGCAACATCGGCTTCCTCTCCCAGTCGGGCACCCACGGCATCATGTTCACGGTCGTCGCCAATGCCTACGGGATGCATCTCACGCGCTGCGTGAGCCTCGGCAACGCGATCGCGCTAGACATCCCCGACTACCTCGACTACCTGACGAAGGACCCGGCTACGAAGGTCATCGGAATGTACGTCGAGGGCGTCAAGGACGGACGCCGTTTCTTCGAGGCGCTGAGGGAGGCCTGTGCCGCGAAGCCCGTGGTCATCTGGAAAGGCGGGCAGACGGAGGCCGGAGCGAGAGCCACGATGTCGCACACGGCCTCGCTTGCCACGCCACAGCTCATGTGGGACTCAGTGGTGCGTCAGTGTGGTGCGGTGGCAACCAACAACATCGACGAGACTATCGATGCCATGAAGGCGCTGACGATGGCCAGGCGACCGGCAGGGCGCCGGGTCGCCCTGCTCGCTCAGACCGGCGGCCAGTCGGTCTCGATCACGGACGCCTTCGGGAAGGGTGGCTTCGAGATCCCGCGTTTCAGCGACGGGACCTACAAGCAGCTCGCAGAGTTCTTCAACATCATCGGCGGCTCCTACCAGAACCCGCTCGATATGGCGGGGACGGTCCAGGGGAAGCTGGATGTCCTCGACAAGATCCTTCGGATCGTCGACGCCGATCCGAACGTCGATGCGATGGCGATGGAGACTTCGGCGATGTTCGCTTCGCGCCAGTGGAAGAGCAAACCGGAGAGCCTCGACAAGATGCTCGACACGCTGAAGGCGCACATCGAAAGGTCCGCGAAGCCGTTCGTGATGATCCTCCATCCGGGCCACGAGGCCGAGTACATCGCCTCGATCCAGCCGAAATTCAACGAGCGCCAGATCCCGACGTTCGCGAGCTTCGAGCGGGCGGCGGCGGCGCTGGACCGCGCAGCGAGCGCCGCCGGGGTCTGAGCGCGGAGCACCGGTCGCGGCGGGATGGGGCCGGCGGCGGGGGGGGTGGGAGTGCCGCCGGGGGGCAGGGGCACGCGTGACAGCCGTGGCGCGGAGCTGCTAGCGGGAGGAGCCCCGAGTGTTGTGGGAAAGAGAAAAATTCACACTGACAAAACCACAGCCGATCCCAATCGTCATCCACCCTACGCTCATGGGAACATTGAAACCGTCGGGTTCAAGATGCCTTCGCTTCCAGGCTTTAAAGATGGAATTCCTCCCATTGGATTAGCTGGTCATTACTACGAACACAACACCGGATTGGTGTATATGCACCACCGCTGGTATTCACCAAGACTCGGAACTTTCTTAACACCAGACTTCCGACCACCTAATATTTATGACCCGAGTACTTTTACGGAACCATATGCCTATGCCAAGGGCAATCCGGTCATGTATTGGGATCCAGATGGGTTGGAATTACTTGTAACAGGGGAAGAAAGACAACAACTAGATGAAATATTTGGTGCAGGTGTTCTTACCTATGAGAAAGCGGGTTGGTTCAGTAACCGCTATAAGGTAGGTATT
>CAZHMF010000033.1:16150-21359 GCA_964533605.1 uncultured Anaerolineaceae bacterium | reverse complement strand
AGCTCGGCCCGAGCGGCAAGAAACGTGAGCGCCTCCGCCCACGGACTGAGGTCCTCAGACGCGAGCAGCCTCCGTGCCGCCTCCCCGAACGCCGTTCCCCCGGGTTCTCGGAGCTTCAAGACATCTCGACCGGCGCCCTGCACGCGTCGCGCGAGGCTTTCGAGCAGCGTGGTCTTGCCTGCTCCCTCACCGCCCTCGAGCGCGATGAAGAAGCCGCGTGAGACGAGCATCAACGTCTTATCGTGGGACCACTGGTGTGGCCCGCGGGGAGGATCTTCACGCGGCGGTTGGGCTCGCGCCCTGAACTGCGGCTCTGCAGGTTGTAGCGACCCGCGATCTGGTGCTGAACGCGGCGGATGTACGAGTTTGCGGCCGGGAGTTCGATCGGCGATCCCTCGTCAATCACGCGGGCAATCGCCTCTTCCGTGGTGCGAAACGCTTCCGTCAGCGGGTCCCTACGAATCGATGGCCGGCCGTCCAGCTCGGCGGCGCGGAACTGTAGCAGGGCCTGCTCCATCTGGTAGACCGTGTTCGTCTTCAGGACATAGATCGGTAGCGCGCGGTCCTCGGCCTCTCTGATCGCGCCGCTTCGATTCCTGTAGTGCGGACGAAGAGTCATCACGGCATCCGCCTCACGCACGTCCTCCACGAGTTCGACATTCACACCGGTGGCACGAATCGCCTGCTCGAGACGGTTCCGCGAAAGGCCGAAAGGCAGGATCCGAACGGCCGTCCCGAGGGCGTCGAGCGCCGGCCTTGCGCCATCGGCTGCCGCGCCGTCTGCTCCCTTGCCATGGCGGTGATCAGGGCCTCCCGGGCCCCAGACGCCCTGTGTCTCCTCCGGGTCCTCAATCTGCGACCCGGTCTCGACGCTCCCGTCCGCCGCAAGCTGCCTGACCTCGGGTCGCACCGGCCGGCCGCGCAGCAGCGAGTCCACGGTCGTTGATACGTCGGCATGGATCGCCACTCGCTCCCAGTTCTGGATCTCGACGACGATGTCGAAGGTCGGAGGGGCCTTCCGTTCGAGGATCGACTTCTGGGTGCCCCGCCGGCGGGCCTCGTCGTCCCCGAGCGTCACTGACTGAATGCCACCCACGAGGTCGGAGAGGGTGGGGTTCATCATCAGATTCTCGAGGGTTGTACCGTGAGCCGTTCCGACAAGCTGCACGCCACGTTCTGCAATTGTGCGTGCTGCTGCTGCCTCGAGTTCCGTGCCGATCTCATCGATGACGATGACTTCGGGCATGTGGTTCTCGACAGCTTCGATCATTACCGCGTGCTGTTCGGCCGGAGACGGCACCTGCATCCTTCTTGCGCCCCCTATCGCCGGGTGCGGAATATCGCCGTCCCCACCGATCTCGTTTGACGTGTCAACGATCACAACCCGCCTGTTGGCGTCGTCGGCGAGGACTCGGGCGACCTCACGGAGCATGGTGGTCTTGCCAACTCCAGGACGGCCGAGGAGGAGGATGCTGTTGCCGGTCATGATCAGGTCCTCGATGACGCGGATGGTGCCGTAGACGGCACGTCCCACGCGACAGGTGAGGCCGACGATCTTTCCCCTTCGATTGCGGATGCAGGAGATTCTGTGCAGCGTGCGTTCGATCCCCGCCCGGTTGTCGAGTCCGAAATCTCCGATCCTCTCAATCACGAAGTCCAAGTCTTCGACCGCGACCTCTTCGTGGCTGAGCATGACTTCGCGCCTGAGGTAGCGGGCCTCGGGCAGGCGCCCCAGGTCGAGCACAACCTCGAGAAGGTCCCGGCGCGCGGCGGAACCGTCGAACTGGCTCCGGAGACGCGGCGGAAGCGCCTCGATGAGGGAGTCGAGATCATCGGTGACAAGGCGTTCCGGCGGTCCCTTGGTGTCGTTCGGCATCGGCGCTGCTGCTGACATCTCTAGTAGGTTACAGTCTCCGCGGCGGGCATCTTGGATGCCTGTTTGAGTGGCTTTCGGAGGACGAGTCTGCGGGCGCAGAAGAGCCTCGTTCCGAGCATCACGTAGCCTCGCTCGAGTGCGATCCGCTCGACCCCGGGCTGGTGCTCCGAGACGACAAGCGTGCCGTGTCGGCCGAGAAGCGATTCGAGCATCTGCAGGGCGGCATCGAGCCGGTCTGAGTCGATACCCGGACGGGCGATGATTCTTCCCTCGTGCTCTCCGGCGCCGACCCACAGTTCTGGTTCGCCGTCGTCGGTGATAAAGCCGCGTTCACATTCGTACGAGTCGAGAACTGACCGCCACTCCTGAAGAGTGGTGGCCTCCTGCCTCCTCACGTGCTCGGGCACGGAGCCGCAGTAGAGGCGAAAGAGCGCCGCCCGGTCCTGCCGGGCAACGGGTCGCAAGCCCGCAGGACGTTCGCTCCTTGCGTCGGCCGGAAGCGCGTGCAGGCGCTCCAGCGTGTGCGGTATGAAGCCGCTTCTGCGGATCGCTGAAGCATGAGGAGAGCCCTCCGGGTATCGAAGAAGAAGCATCTTCCCGCCCTGTGCCGCACACTGCCGGGAGGCCCCGGCAAGGAGCGCCATCAGTGCTTCGTCGTCTTTGTCGCGGGCTAATCGTGTCGAGACTACCTCCCAGCCCCACCGCCCCGAGAGTTCCCTGAGCACACATACGCCCCGGTACCGAAGGCCGCGGCGAATGCCAAGGACCGCTGTACGGGGCAGAGCCGGTAAACGGCTCAGGCCCGTCGCTGCCAGTCCGGATGAGACAAGGAGGTGGCCGGTCGACCGGATGGTGATCACCTCCGTGTCCAGACGGCTGAGCTGAGGCCACAACGTGGCGGCATCGATCGGGCTCAGCGGATCGGCGCGAAGATCGGCCATCATTCGCCCCCGCTTGCCCCGTTTCGCAACCCGAGAAAGTACGAATGGAGGCGCGTGTCGGACGTCAGCTCCGGGTGAAATACGGTGGCCAGAAGGTTCCTCTCACGGGCCGCGACGATGGTTCCATCTCGAAGCCGGGCGAGAACCTTTGCCCTCGGTCCGACCGAAACGATGGACGGAGCCCTGATGAACACGGCGTGGAAGGGCGGGCCGTCGACCTCCTCAATGAGCAGGTCCTCTTCGAAAGAGTCCACCTGCCTCCCGAAGGCGTTCCGGGCGACCGAGATATCCATCGTCTCTATGCCCGGCCTGTCGAGCTCATCGACCGTCGACGCCAGCAGAATGGCTCCGGCGCACGTCCCCCAGACGGGCTTTCCGCTCGCACAGAAGGCGCGGAGCGGGTCGCGAAGCTCGTTTGCTGCAATCAGTCGGGCGATCGTCGTGCTTTCACCGCCGGGAATGATGAGAGCATCGATACCTTCGAGCTGGGCTGCCGTGCGTACTTCCCTGGCCCGAGTGCCGAGCGCCTCGATGAGAGCGCAGTGCTCCTTGAAATCTCCCTGCAACGCGAGGACGCCGACAGTGACCGGCGGCGGCCGGTCTCCGTTTCGTGCGCCTGCCGTCGGGCGGGCTTCAACGGTGAAGGCCGTCACTGAGCCTCGCCGTGATGCGGTGCTGAGGGAAGGTTCTCTGCTCGTATCCCCATTTTACCCCAACGAACTCGCGCCGGGACGGCTCGGCTCCGTCCGCATCTTCACCGAAAGGCGGACTCAGGCACCGACGAGCTCGATCTTGGACACGCTCGCTCCGTCCGGGCTGATGTGCGTGGCGATTGACTTCCCGTTCTCGCCGAGACCCTCGAGAGTGGAGAGCATGGCCGCCGCTACGGTCCGGCCCTCGTCGGGGCCGCAGAGGGCGGCAACGCAGCTCCCGGAACCGCTCAACCAGACCGCGTGTGCTCCAGCAGTCCGGGCGGCAGCAAAGATGTCCGTCATCCCGGGGAAGAGCGTCGAGCGTTGCGGCTGGTGAATGCGGTCCTGGGTCGCCTCATGAAGCAGGTCCAACCGCACGGCGGCGAGCGCTGCCACGAAGAGGGTAGACCGACCGATGTTGTGGACGGCGTCTTCACGTGAGTAGCTGTCTGGGAGCACCCGCCTGGCCTCTCGCGTGGCGATCGAGCGCTCCGGGATCAGGACCGCGATCGATGTGTCCGCAGGGAAGTTGCACCCGGTGTGGAGAAGGCCGGATGGAGTCGTCACGCAGACCTGAACTCCTCCGAATATGGCCGGGCAAGCGTTGTCCGGGTGCCCCTCCAGCTCTGTAACCAGTTCGAGCACCCCGTCATCGTCGAGTGGCTTCCCCTCAAACTCATTGACGGCGACGATGCCGGCCGTCCGGGCGACGGCGCTCGCACCGAGCCCTCGCCCAAGTGGGATGCTGACCGTGTATTTCGCCTGCACCCCGGGAGGTGAGGACCTCCCGACCTTCTCGTAGAAACGGCGGATGGCCGTGAGGACCATCTTCTCTCCGACGTCGTCGGTCGGTGGCGGACTGTCGGGTCCGAATGTGATGGAGATGGAGGCGAAGAGATCGAGTGCCAGGCCGAGGCAGTCGAATCCGGCACCCAGATTGGCGCTTGTAGCCGGTACGCGGACCGTAACCGCAGTCGTTTCCATTCGCAACTCGCGAGGGCCTAATGTGCCCCGTCAGGGTTGCGATGATACAACCTCGCCCCCAGGGTGCTGCCGCTCAAGGGCTGACGGCAAAGGACCAGGTGACGGTCTCGACCGCAGGCGCAGAATCGTCGAACGGGGGGCGCACGACGATCACGATTGTGTGGTCGCCGGGTGCGAGACCGGCTTCGGTTGCGTAGCAGGCCCTTGGCGGTCGCCCTGAATCCGCCGGGAACGGGGCGATCCAGGTGAACTGCGTGGTGGCCTCGGCACCGTCGAGCAGCATCCGAAACCAGAGGCCTTCCTCCGGGAGGTCGGTGAAGTCGGCGGCAAAACAGGGTGGTTGGGGGCGCTGCGGGTCCAGGGTGCGCGTGGCAGCCTGGGAGATTGATGTCCCGTGGGGCGGGACGAGCTGAGTGACATGCCCGGCGAGTGACGGCTCGGGGCCCGGGTCCCGGGTGGAGGAAGGCGTGAGAGACGGCGCGACGGAGGGCGCGGGTGTGGGGCGCTCGCGCGGCGAGTCCTCGCATCCGCCGGCGCTGGCGAGAACGAGAGCGAGCAAGCAGGCAAAGCCGATGGGAGCCGGAAGACGGAACACTCCTGCGAGCCTAGCACCTGCGTTCATCGCGGCCACGCTCAGCCCCGCCGAATTGGCCATCCGGCCACGGCACTCGGGCCCGTCCGGTCCTTCCCCGTCCTCCCGAGGAAATGCAAAGATC
>CAZHMF010000033.1:11904-16050 GCA_964533605.1 uncultured Anaerolineaceae bacterium | reverse complement strand
CTCTCAAGGATTCTCTGAAACTCCGGGCGGCTTCGTAGTCCACGGAGAAGCGGATCGTCAGCCATCTCCTCTCGGATCGATGCGTCGAGCGCCAGGGCTTTGCTCGCGTGGTCGAGCGCGCGAACCGACTGTTCCACCTGCATCGCGGCCCGAGCCGCCCCATAGTGAGCGGCAGGGTCCTGCGGATCGAGTTCCGTCGCCCGCTCGAACGTCTCCAGCGCTTCGGCGTACCGGTGGGCCTCGGTGAGGGCCACCGCAAGGTTGACCAGGATCATGGAATCGTTCGGGCGTAGCGTCGCCGCGCTTTCAAAGTCCTTGAGAGCCTTCTCCGAGTCGGCAGCGCTCAGGCGTAGCATTCCCCGGTTGTTGAGCGCATCCGGGTCATCGGGGAACAACTCGAGGGCTCGATCGAAATCGGCCAGGGCTCCTTCGATGTCGTTGAGCCGTACGCGCGCGTTCGCCCGGTTGTAATACGCGTCGACGAACTCCGGCGCGGCAGCGATCGCGCGCGAGTAGCGGTGCTCCGCCAGCTCGAAGGCCTGAAGCTCATAGAAGGAGTTCCCCTCCTCAATCAGGGCTCGGGCCGCATTCTCTCCGTCCGCGGAAACTCGGTCTTCCTCTGGCTGCAGCTCCGCCCGACCGGGTCCTCCGGCGGGCAGGTCCGCCGGCGCCTCCTCGCCCTGCTGGTCTTCTGGAGCGGCATCCGGCCGTGGAACCGCGGATGGTTTCGCGCCGGAGTCCTCCGGCGCGACGGTGTCCTCGACCTCCCTGGTGTTTCCCTCAGCCTCGGGTTCGAGAGGGTCCCAGATGGAGGGTGCGGATTGCGGCCGAACGAAAGGGGGTGGGTTGTCCGTCGCGCCGGCCGATGTGACAGAGTCCCTGCTCGCCGGCCGATCGAAGAACGTCGTCGGGTCGGTGGACATGGGCCGATCCTGTCCGGAGCTCGGCCCCGAAGCGGGGGGCGGGGCTGCGGCTTGCCGCTGGGATTCCGGCTCGTCGGCGTCCGTGTCCCAGGGTTGGCCGAAGGTCTCCGGCTTCCAGGTGCGCCTCAGCGGCATCTCGAGAGCCGATTGCGGCCGGCTCTCCGCCGAGGGTTCCTCGGCCTCAGAAGCCGCGTCGTCGACGGCAGGCTCCATTTCGTTCACCGGGGTGAGGATTGGAGGCGGTTCAGGCTCTGGCCGTTCGTCGCCGGGGGTTTCAGGCCCGGCTGCGACTGCATCGCCGGCCTCCTTGAGCTCCTCGACCAGGTCGAAAGGCTCGAATTCCGGCTCCGACTCCTCCAATTGCAGGTCCACGGCATCCTCTGCTTGAGCCTCTGCCGCCCCGGCTGCTCCGAGGGATTCTTCAACCAGGTCAAGGGGTTCGGGCTCGAAGGCGGGGGTCTCCGGCTCTGTCTCCGGGATTGCCGGGATCTCCACGCCGCCCTCGTCGGGAGCACCCGCCTCTGGCGCCTCCCCAGGCGCGGTGGGCACCTGTTCGGGTACAGGAAGATCCGGGGCGGCAACCTCCGCTTGAGCTCCTTCTGACTCGCCCGTTTCTCCCGTCTCGGGCGGTACAGCGGGCTCCCGTGCCTGGTCGGAGGGTTCCGGTTCGGTTGCCGCGAGGGCGGCCTCGCGCTCCGTGAGTTCGTCGCGAGGTTCCGGCCCGGGCGCCGCCGGGAGAGCTTCGTCGGGTGGAGAAGGGGTCGGCTCGACCGGAAGCCATTCGCCTTCGAGCGCTGCACTGTGGGCTTCACCGGGCTCGTCGGCCACCGGGAGGGGGGTCTTGAGCTTGCCCACCTCCGGAGCGGTGGTAGACGGACCGGTGGCTGGTTCCGCGACGTCCCGGCTCTCGGTCGCCGAGGACGCCACCTCGGCGGTGCCGGCAGGAGCTGATGGAGGGCGCGCAGTGTGGGGACGGTGCGTGCGTGGCGGTGCGGGGGAGGCGCTGTCGAGCCACACTCTCGTGGCCCATCCGACCACGAATGCGATTGCCGCCATGAGGGGGAACATCCTGAACGCCTTGTTCATGACTCTTCCTCGTCGAGCCGCTCGAGCAGCTGTTCCATCACCGCCAGGAGGCCGCTGTAGGCGTAGATCAGGTAGTCGCGCGGGTGCAGGTCGAGGGGCTTCTTCTCCTCTTTCCGGGCGGTGACGGGATCCCACGAGCCGGTCATCTCAATCGAATCGTGGTCGACTCCGAACTCCAACTCGTAGAGCTCTCCGTCCTCGCAGACCACGACACAGCCGCGATCCGGATCGGCCGCAGCGCCGGGCTCGCACTCGATCGCATTGGTGAAGAACGCGTTGGGGAACGGTGGGAACGGATCGAGCAGGGCACAGGCTTCCTTGAGCAGTTGCTGAAGCTGAATCGCAGTCCGCTCGAGCTGCGCATCTGCCTGCGCTTTGAATGCCAGGATCTCCCGTTCGTTCACAGCCCCTAAGTATAGAGATCGGCGCCAGCGGGCAGCTTCCGTACCCCATTGACTTCGGTCGCCGGATTCACGATGCTGAGGCTGCCGTCTATCCCCTCGGGGAAGGCGAGCTCAGGGAAGATGAGCCTGTTGCGAGCGAGTCCGCCTGGACCTTCGGGCCGGTACGGATAACACGAGCAACGCAGCGCCTCACCGTCTGCGACTCGTCCCTCCAAGCCTCGGCCCGCCGCATGGTTGCCTCGTATTCGCCTCGGGCGAGGGGGCTGAAGTGTCGCGCGTATCCGTCCATAAGCTTAGAGAGTGGAAGACAGCCGGCCGCCGGTTCGCGATGATCACGGCCTACGACTACGCGACCGCCAGGCTGGTCGAGCGGGCGGGCATCCGGGTCATCCTCGTCGGCGACTCCCTGGGAAGTGTCATCCTCGGATACGAGTCCACGGTGCCCGTGACCATGGACGACATCCTGCACCACACCAAAGCCGTCGTGCGCGGGACGGAGAAGGCGATCATCGTCGCCGACCTTCCCTTCATGAGCTATCAGGCGAATGCCGACGAGGCCGTCCGAAACGCCGGCCGCCTTCTCCAGGAGGGCGGGGCGACTGCCGTTAAGCTCGAGGGGGGCACCCACGTGACGCCGCTGGTGCGTCGCATGGTCGATTCCGGGATCCCCGTGATGGGACATCTCGGGCTTACGCCGCAGTCCGTGAATCAGTTCGGCGGACATCGGGTTCAGGGCAAGACCCCCGCGGCCGCAGCGAAACTGATCGGCGATGCCAGAGCGCTGGAAGAGGCCGGCGCCTTCGCCGTCGTGCTCGAAACCATCCCCGCCCCGCTTGCCGAAATGGTCACGCAGAGGCTCTCCATCCCGACGATCGGGATCGGCGCCGGCCCCGCCTGCGACGGACAGGTGCAGGTGTTCCACGATCTGCTAGGACTCTTCGACGACCGCCGCCCCTTCCGCCACGCGAAGGCCTACGCGAACGTCGGCTCGGTCATTCGGGAAGCAGTGTCGGCCTACATCGCTGAGGTTCAGGAGGCCGCGTTCCCGACCGCAGAGCACAGCTTTGAAATGGATCCGGAGACGCTGGCCGAGTTGCGTACGCAGCCAGAGGACGAACTCGCCGAAGTATTCCCGTTTTGGACCTCCTGACCGACCCGGAGGCCATGCGCTCCTGGCGACGAGACCATCCGGCGACGCTCGGCCTGGTGCCGACCATGGGGTTTCTTCACGAAGGTCACCTCTCGCTGGTCAGACGCGCCGGCGCCGAGAATGAACAGACCGTGACGACGATCTTCGTGAACCCGACTCAGTTCGGCCCCGGCGAGAATTTCGAGCGCTACCCCCGGGACGAGGAACGGGACCTCAGGCTGTTGCGCGAAGAAGGGGTGACCGCCGTATATCTTCCTTCGCCAGGGAGCATGTATCCCCCCGGATTCCAGACTCACGTGGACGTCGACGATGTGACGCGACCGCTCGAAGGCGAGCGGCGTCCGGGTCACTTCCGGGGCGTGACGACCGTGGTATTGAAGCTGTTGAACGCCACGATGCCGGACCGAGCCTATTTCGGACGCAAGGATGCCCAACAGCTTCGCGTGATCAGGCGCATGGTTCACGATCTCGATCTCGGCGTGGAGATCATCGGGTGTGACATCGTCCGCGAACCGGACGGCCTCGCGATGAGCAGCCGCAATGTCTATCTTTCTCCTGAGGAGCGCCGGCAGGCGCCCGGTAT
>CAZHMF010000033.1:0-11804 GCA_964533605.1 uncultured Anaerolineaceae bacterium | reverse complement strand
TGAGCAGCCGCAATGTCTATCTTTCTCCTGAGGAGCGCCGGCAGGCGCCCGGTATCCGAGAAGCCCTCGTGCAGGCGGAGGTGGCCTTCAGGGCCGGGGAGCGAGACCCGGCCCTGATCCGTGCACTGGTCAGGGCGAGGCTGGAAGCTCTGGTCGGAGCGGAAGTGGATTACGTGAGCCTCGCCGACGATAAGACGCTGGACGAGCTCGAGGGGACCATTGGTGCTCCCGCCCTGCTGTCAGTTGTGGTGCGATTCGGGACCACACGTCTTCTCGACAACGTCGAGCTGCATCCTTGAGGCGAAAGGCGAAGCCAGGCGGACGGCTGACCGACAGCTCAGAAGAGAAGCGGCGGGCGCTTTCCGGGTGTTGACCGCTGGGTCAGTGGGGCCATCGCGGTGCAGTCGTTGCAGCGGCGGGACATCATCTCAATTGCCGACTCGCTGAGGCCACTTCCCGCTCGCAGCGTCCGTTCGATCCGTTTGATCATCGCTGTGGGGCCGATAACCGCACCGCACTGCTCGCAGACCGCGTTCTCGCCCTTGAAGGCCGTTGTCGGTCCGCGGCGCAGGGTATCGATGTCCGTGGTCCGCGTGACGGCTATTGCCTCTCGCCTGATCTCCGGGCACAGGTCCAGGCAGATGTTGCAGGCGAGGCAGCGAGAGGCTTCGAACACAAGCTCCGTGGTCGACTCTTCTTCGTGCACCACAAGGGCGTCCGTCGGACAGGCCCGTGCACAGTTCCCGCAGCCGGTGCAGGTCTCGGGATTGATTGCAACCAGGCCGAGCGGGGAGGACTCGTGGGGGAGCGAAAGACCGGCTGGTGCCTGGCAGGCCTCGGCAAGCGCCCGGATCGCGGGGCCCGGAAGGCCGGCTTCGAGCAACCCCCGGAGCGGCTGGTCGGCCGGCGGAGACAACCGCAAGCCGCCACCTGCTCCCGGCAGGTCGTCGAGCGGCGGCAGTCCGTTCTCCTGGCCAATGAGCGAGATCGCCGAAGGGGGCAATTCGAGAAGCGCAAGAATCGCCTGGCAGTAATCGACCACCGCCGCCACGCGATCCGCCTGTCCTGCCTTGCAAGCGCGTCCGCACTCCACCACGTAGTTGCTTGCCGCGCCCGCGAGCAGGGGAGCTACCAGCCAGACAACGGAGAGCATGCCGGTGCAGGGGACACGAACGGGCAGCACCGTCCGCGAACTTGCTGCCTCTGCGGTATTGAGCCAATCGAGGTCGCCCGCACCGGCGCTGCAGACGTACGCGATGCTGCGCCCCGGCAGCTCCGGGGCCGGAGTCTGAAGGAGGGCTTCCACGGTTGCCGCCGTCTGGGCCGGAGAGTGGGCTGCAAGATCAGTTGCTGCTCGGGGGCAGGCGGTCAGGCAATTACCGCAGGCGATGCATCGCTCGGCGTCGACGCTGATCTGCCGTCCGTTTCCCGACAGAGCATCGGCCGGACAGCTGGCGACACACAGTTCACACCCGAGATAGTGGATGCACCGCGAAGGATCCACCGTCGCTATCGGCTGATAGCGAAGAACAGGTAGCGTGAACAACGAGCGGCGACCGAGCGAGCCCTGAACGTTCGGGATGCGCGGGCGGAGGCGAACAGGGGCGGAGCTTTCGGGGATACTTGCTCGGGCGACGGAGGCAGAGAGCAGCAGCGAGGCTTTCGCATTTCCCCTCTCGGCTGGCAGGCCCGCACAGCTGCGGCCGACGTCCACCACGTCCACCCGGAGGGGGTCGGAGCCGGCCTCGCGGAATGCTGCTTCCTGCTCGGCCGTCAGGTTGGCTGAGGCGCAGAGGCCGAGAACCGTTCGTCCCGAGCGCGGATCGGCAGTTCCCGCTGTCTCCGCAGGGTTGTCGCAGAGACGTTCGACGATTCTCACCTGCGCGTCCGGATGCTGCTCGGTGACCGAGGTCGCGACTGCTTCGAGATCCAGGCCGCGGCCGGCGTGTCGCAGATCGCCGCAGAGGAGCACCGCAACGGAGGGGGGAGATTCAGTCATCTGGCAGCTTCTCCTCGAGGGTGCCCGGCCGGTGATCGCCGTCAGTTTCCGGCGATGCGCCGGGGCCGGCGGGGGGTTCCTCGCCCTCTAGCATGCCATGGACGGCAGGAGTGAAGTCGCTGTCGTGGCGGGCAATGGCGTCGGCGGCGTCGGCAGCTGGCTTCCACCAGCCTGTCGGGTCTTTCTTGCCGACCTGCTGTGCGAAGAGGGCAATCCAGTTCCGGATGTGAGAATCGAGGAAGCGCTGCTCGCTCCTGAGCATGTGGCTGGCAACCCGCACGTTCTGGCGTTCCCAGGCGGTGGCCTCGCGGCCACAGAGGAGAGCCATGAACTCCAGCTCGACTGACACGTGGTCTGGCATTTCGTGCTGCTCTGCGGCGGCGCTCAGTCCGGCGGCCGAGTAGCTCTGTTCCACCTCCGCCAGCAGCCACCCGGTCGATTCCCCGGGCATTGTCCGATAGGTTGATTCGTAGGGGGGGCAGGGGACCTGCCCCCGGTTGGCTGTGAAGAGCGCCACATACTCTGTTTCCAGGCGGTCCCAGTCGCTCTCTGCAGATCGGCGGAGGCCCTGCAAGGCTACGCGCAGCTCTGGGAAGAAGGGGAAACGGGCCAGCCGTTCCCGTTCTTCCCAGAGATCTGCAGCAGCAGTTCTGAGGGCCCCGCAGCGCTCCGGGGTGGGGTAGAGGAAGATGCTGCTGAGCAGCCTGTAGGTCGCCTCTCGATAGCGTGCGAGATGGGCCAGGGGCAGCTGCCCCTGGCCCATCGCTGCCCCTCGGGCCTCGTCGGCAGGGGGCTCTGTCAAGGCTAGTCCTTCACTATCTCGTAGAGGATCGCTGAGGTGAAGGTGACGATCACGCCCAAGACGAAGATGGCCGGCGCGAACTCCATACGCGGGTTGCTGATGGTCGGGTTCGTAGGACTGCCGATGGGAGCGCTCAGGAGGAATCCGGCGATTGCCATCAGCAATCCTATTGCCAGCGCGACGAAGAAGACGGCTGTTCCTTTTCTCACTGTTCGCCTCCATTCGATTCAGACTGCAAGCTGAGATGCATGAGGGGGAAGGCCTTGAAGAACAGCACCAGGGCGAGTGCCCCCAAAGCCATCAAGCCGATGATTACAGAGTACTCGACCCAGGACGGAGCGTAGGAACCCGTGTCGTAAGGGAGGAGCCGCCCGTGAGTCTGTGATGGTACAACTATGAGGTAACGTTTGCCGATCGCGGCGATGTTGACAGCAATTGCTGCGGGAACGATGAGGCTGAGGCGGTATCGGCTGGACACGAACTGCAGGAACAGGACGAGAGCCGGGATTGCCAGCAGGGCGACACTGACCCAGAAGATCCATGCGTAGTGGCCGGTGAGGAGAGAGTCGGTCACGCGCCCCTCCCGATGATGACCACCCCAAATGCCGGTGAGTATCTCCACCACCATGAAGTAGAGATAGGTGACGGTCAGCACCCAGAGGAGATTGCTGAGCCATCTGAACACCTGCATCGGCAGCTCGTCCGAGAGCTTCAGGGTGGAGCGGGCGATCGCAGCCATCACGATGAGGTGCCCGACACCGGACACGCCTGCGAGGATGACGAAGGACGGGGCCTGGAGGGCACTGTACCACCCTGCCGCACCCCCCTGGAGGCCGAAGACGAAGCCGAGTGTGGAGTGCGCCGCCACGAGCAGCGGGATGATGGCGAGCGCGAGCCAGAACGTGGTCCGCGAGTGGTGCTGTCGCTCAGCTTCGGTATCCTCGTAGCCGGCCGCCCAGAGCCGGTAGAAGCCCTGAAGCCGCCCCGGCTCCTTCGCCATCCGGGCCGCGTCTTGCCTGCCATCCAGGTAGAAGTAGACGAGGCTCGCGAACAGGTAGCCGGACAGTACCAGGGTGAACGTTCCAAAGAACGGTGACTGAGGCCGCGCATACCTGAAGAGAGCTATGAACCCGTGCAGCGGCCGGCCGAGATCGGCGAGGATTGTGAAGGCGCCAAGGATGAGCGCGACGATGGTCAGGAGCTCTGCCATCCGAGCGACGGGTCGGAGTTGGTGGAGGTCAAACAGGCGGATCAGTGCCGCGATCGTGATCCCGGCAAAGCTCACGCCGACGAAGTAGACGACGAAGGCGATATAGAGGCCCCAGGTGGCGCCAGCCATCGATCCCCAGTCGCGCATCCCGGTCACTGATTCACCGTGAAGGAGCTGCTGACTGTAGGCCACCAGCCCCAGGATGAATAGTGCTGCGAGGATGATGACGGAAGCGATGAACAGCGGCCCCTTGCGACCGATGCCGTACGGCAGCTCGGACCCGGGCCTACCCGGCGCCCTTTGCGCAAGTGTTGCCATGATTCACTCCCTTGCCTTGATTGCTTCGATCTGGCGAACTTTTGTGCTGGGTTCGGCACCACCGATGTAGTGCACACGCGGTTTGGTGTTCGTCTCTTCCGCGAGCACGAACGACGACCTCTCGCGGATCAGCTTCGATACTTCGCTGTTCGGGTCGTCGAGGTCGCCGAAGTGAAGAGCGTGCGCCGGGCAGTTGGTTACGCAAGCAGGGTCGAGACCCTTCTCCAATCGGTGGACACAGAAGGTGCACTTTTCCACCACACCCTTGCGGTGGTTGGCCCCCGCGATGTGCCGGTCGTTCTCTCCGTATCTCCCCTGGAGATCCGGGTTGGCATAGGGTGGCGAGACGCCACCGGTGACCTTGGCAACGTCCGGGTCGCTCCAGTCGATGTACTGGTTCTCGTCCGGATGCTTCCAGTTGAAGTAGTTCACGCCGTAGGGGCAGGCCACTTCGCAGTAGCGGCACCCGATGCAGCGATCCCAGTCGGTGCCGGTGAGTCCGTTCCGTTCCTTATAGCGCGCTCCCACGGGGCAGGAACGTACGCAGGGTGCGTTGTCGCAGTGCATGCAGGGTCGGGGAACGAAGCTAACCCGGGTGTTCGGGTATTCGCCCTCTTCCAGCCGGAACACGTACATCCAGAAGTGGCTGTACGGAGTATTGTTCTCGACTTTGCAGGCGACCATGCAGGCGCGGCATCCGTAGCACCTATCGAGATCGATTACCATCCCGTATCTGGCCATAATCCGTCACCTCCTCTCCTAGGCCTTGGTCACTTTGACTTTGACCTGGAACGATTGGTCGGCTGTGTTCGAGACGTATCCTTCGCCACTGAAGTAGAGCGTGTTCGGGGTCGGCCCCTGATCCTTTGTGATCGGGTTGACCCAGAACCCGTAGTGATGAGGCAGGCACAGCGTGTCGGGGCGGATCGACTCCAGATACCTGGCACGCGTGGTGATCGAGCGGGTCTCTCCCGTAACCGCGTTGTGCGAAGTGACGACCACGGCATCGCCCTCGCCGATACCACGCTCCTTCGCAGCCTTCGGGTTGATCTCGAGGAACTGCTCCGGCATCAGCTCATTGAGCAGTGGGACGAACGTCGTTCGTGACTGTTTGAACTCGATGAGCTTCCGGGAAAGAAGGTAAAGGTCATACTCGGCCGGCGAGCTCTCCATCGTCGGCTGGAGCCACTCCGGGAACGGGGTGTAGAGCCGCCAGAACGTCTCGCCCGCCCCCTTCTCCTGCATCTGCCGCTGGGCGCGCAGGAGGGAGTCCGCGTAGAAGCGATGCCTGTTGCCGCTGAACGGCGGGTCCGCTGCGAAGCCGTAGCTCTCGGAGGCAGGGACGTGCCCCTTGTCCAGCATTCCTTCACGTTCGAAGAACTCGATCCCCTCTTCGATGTCCTGGGCTTTCGCCCAGCGATCGAAGATCTCGCGCACGGTCGGCTTTGCATTCGTATCGAGGGCCAGCTCTTCTGGAAGCTTCAGAGCCTTGTTGACCTGTGCGATGTAGCCATCTTCGCCAAAGAGAGCGTCTGCCTTCTCACAGAGGTCCATGTAGATGTCGATATCGCCACGGGAATCGAACATCGGTTCGACCGGCGGGAGGCGCAACATCGTCGCGTCTTCATACTGGTTCGAGCCGCCCATCGGGCCTTCGTACTTCTCGATCGTGGCCGCCGGGAGCACCACATCAGCGAAGTAGTCGGCGGTCTCGCTGAGCCAGGGATCGACGACCGCAACGAACTCCCATTTCTTGTAGGACTCTATGATCGCTTTCTGGTCGGGGTAGGAGAGCACCGGATTCGTGTGATGGACAATCACGACCTTGGGAAGCTCACCTACCTCCCACTTCTCGGGGTCGAGCATGGCGTGGGCGACGATCGATGAGTTGTTGCTGTTGATCGGGAAAAACTTGCTCTTGTCAACATAGATGTTGTAGGGAGGGTCGTTTACTGTGAGGTCACCGTAAGGCTCCCAGTGCTTGTAGACGCTCCACTTGTAGTCGGTTCGAACGCCGCCGACGGCCTCAATCGCCCCCAGGAGCATGCTCACGAGCAGGGCCCCGCGGATCGCCTGGAAGCCGAGCTCTTGCTGAGCCACGTGGTAGGCCATGATCGCCACCGGCCGGTAAGGAAGGACGACGCCGTCGACTTCGATCGTGCTCCCGATGGAGGCAGCTTCACCCATCTCTAGCGCGACCGTTCTGATGGCATCTGCCGGCAGGTCACAGATCGAGGATGCCCACTCGGGAGTGCGTTCGCTTACGTGCTCATTGAACAGCTCGAAGGCCGGGCGCACGGACTTGCCGTCGACGGTGTAGGTGCCTTCAAGTGCCGGGTCCGTGGCTTCGTCGAACGCTACAGCGCGGTCACGGGCCTGGTCCCAGACCAGCTGCTTGGGCTTCTCATCCTCAGATGCAGCCGGGAGCTCCAGGAAGAGGCCGTCGTCGCCGACGAGAAATGGGGCATTTGTGTGGGCGCTCAGGTAGCCGCGGTCGACATAGCCGTTCTCGATCAGGACGTTCGCGATCGCGAGGAAGAAGGCGATGTCGGTCGAAGGCTTGATCGGGAGCCAGCGATCCGCCAGGTGCGCAGCCGAGCGACCGGAGGGGTCGAGATGGACCATCTTCAGCCCCCGTTCGCGGGCTTCGATGAATTGCTGATGCCACGTGATCTGGCAGGTCTTGTTGCCGCCGCCGTTAGTCGGATCCCACCCGAACGAGAGGAGGTAGTTGGTGTGCCGGAAATCCGGGTGGAGCACGCCGTGGAGGCCGGTCGTCAGCTCGGCAGCGCGATAGCCGGCATCCGAGCAGAAGGCACCGTGGTGGAGCTTCATCGCTCCAACAGCCTTGACAAAGGCGGTGTCGTAGAAGTTCTTCGCCTTGCTCCGGCCCTTCTGCCAGACGAGGTACTTTGACCTGTCCTCGGGTGCGATCTCCTTGATCTTCTCGCCGACCAGCGTCAGCGCTTCTTCCCACGAGGCTTGACGCCAGGTCCCGGAGACGCCCTTGCCATTGGTTCGGATGAGCGGCGTCTTGACTCGGTTCGGGTCGTAAACTGCCTGGATCTGGGCCTGCCCCTTGGGGCACAGCGTGCCGTGGTTACGCGGGTGCTCGGGCAGCCCTTCGAGCTTCACGAGCCGCCCGTTGACCTTCCGGGCCAGCATCCCGCAGTCCTGCTTGCCTATCCAACAGGTCGTGGGGACGAATTCCTCGGTCATGGCGAGGGTACTGTCGAGATCCTCTCCGTCGCCCCTCTCATCGCCGCTCATTCCCGGCAGCCAGCCGGGAGCGTACTGGTTGACGAAGAGGCCGGCGCCGACGACGCTTCCCCCTTGCAGAACTCTCCGTCGGGAGAGATTCATCACTGTGCCTCCTTAAGAGTCTGTGCCAATTCCGCCATCTCCCTCTCCTGCTGCCCAAGTGTTCTGATCTCGCGGGGCCAGCGCCCCCGGAGACCCGCATCCACAGTGCCTCGGGACGTCACCGGCAGCCATCGCGGCTGCGGGTGATCTTGTCGGGGACGGTCACCACTTCTGGGTGACAAGGCATTCGGAACAACCGTTGGCCAACATTCGTGATGCCGATGGGTGGGTGTCCCAGGACTGCCGGGAGGCGCTCAGTGAAGCGACTTCGGCCGATGACGGGGAAAGCGGCCGAGGCCCCCTGTGAATGAGCACGAAGGCCACTATCCAGGTGCAGCCGCCTGCCTGGCTGAGGACCTCAGGGCCCCCTGCGTTCGTCTGAAGTGCCCGCTCCGGCTGGCGGAAGCGGCTCCGCTCGTCGACCCTCCTCGAACGTTCACCCGAGGAACTCAGCGGCGAGCCAAGGGCATCGGGCGATTCCCCGGCGAGACCAGTTGTCTCAGTCTCTGGTGGGCCGTGCTGGACCCTAGAGGAGGCCGTGGGCGAGAGCGTACCGGACGAGGGCCGAGCGGCCGTGAAGGTCCAGCTTCTCGGTTATGTGGCTCCGGTGCGTATGGACCGTGTTGACGCTGATCGAAAGCCGCTTCGCGATCTGCTCGTTCGTGTAGCCGCGGGCGACAAGAGTGAGGACTTCGATCTCCCGCGGCGTAAGGGGTAGAACGGTGTCCTCTGGTGGGGCATCCGCGGGACCGAGGTAGCGGTCCAGAACGCCGCTCATCATCGCAGAGTAGACAAATGTCTCGCCCCTGTGGACCGCTCTGATGGCACTGACGAGTTCGGTGTCCGCGGCTTTCTTGAGGATATAGCCGCGAGCACCCAGGTTCAGAAGCTGACGGAGATAGGCGTCATCCTCGTGCATGGTGAGCACAAGGACTCCGACGGCGGGAGCTTGCCGCCGGACGGCCTCCATCACCTCGAGGCCATTCATCCCTGGCATCGTGATGTCCAGCAGCAAGACATCCGGTCGGCTCTCGACTGCCATTTCCAGGGCGGACCGGCCGTCGCCGGCCTCTCCGATTACCTCCATGTCGGCCTGACCATCGATCAGCAGGCGAAGGCCGCTGCGGAGGATGGCATGGTCATCGGCGATCACGATCGTGATCCCGTCCGCCGTGCCCTCAACCATCCTGGTTGCCCCCCGGGTAGGTGGGAACTTCAAGAAAGATGGCAGTGCCCGCCCCCGGGTCTGACTCGATAGTCAGCTTCGCCCCGATCATCGTTGCCCGCTCCTGCATTCCGAGCAGACCTAGGGACCGGTTCCGAGCCGCGGTCTCCATACCCCTCCACGGGAACCCGCGTCCGTCGTCCTCGGCAATTACGACCAGCCAGTTCTCCCGCTCTTCGAGGGTCACACTCATATGCTTTGCGCCCGAATGCCTGGCAGCGTTCGTGAGCGCTTCCTGGATGATCCTGTAGACAGCGATGTTCTGCGTGGGCGAGAAATCGCGGTCGGAAAAGCCCTCAGCGAAGAAGTCGGCGCTGATGCCGGTTTTCTCGCTCCAATCGGCGACGTAACGCTCCAGCGCCGAGACGAGGCCGAGATCATCGATCGCACTCGGCCGCAGAGCGAACGAGAGGTCCTTCATCAGATCAATCGTCTCCGAAGTGGTCGTCCGGAGTGATTCAATCCGCTCCTTGAGGCTTTCGTTCGTTGTCCTCTCGCTTACGTGATTGAGTCCCAGGAGCACCGATGTGAGAGCTTGGCCGGCTTCGTCGTGAAGCTCGCGAGCGACCCGCTTCCGCTCTTCCTCCTGAGCTGAGAGAAGCTGTTCCAGCAGGCGGGACCGTTCGAGTTCTTTCTCCTTGAGCTGCCCCGTCATTTCGTTGAAGGCCACGGCCAGGCGGCCTACCTCGTCGTCGGTCGGGACCGCGACCTCCTGGGAGAGGTCACCCCGGCCGACAGCCCTTGCGGTCTCGGCCAGTCTTCTCAGGGGGCGGGTCACCAGGCGAGCCACCAGATAAGAGACGGCGATGCCGGAAAGGAGCACTCCTCCGGTGAAAAGGAGGAGCGTGCGCGTGAGATCGTCTACCTGAGCGCGGATGCGCTCCCTGGAGAGACCGACGCGAACGGCTCCGTCGCCGCCCCCTGCGATCGGCATCGCTATGTCGAGCACCGAGATCCCATCGGTGTCCACAACGGCTTCGCTTAGAGGGTCGCCCTGCCGCACCCTGTGTGCTTCGAGGAGCTTCGGCGGGAGATCGAGAGGCAGGTCCGCCCTGAATGCGGGAGCGAACGTGCTGGCCTCGACCTGGCCGTTCCCTCCGATGACCACGATGTAGACGAGATCCTCGTTGCTGTCCATGATTACGCTCATGCGCTCCGTCAGGGCGCCGAAGTCACGCGATTGCAGCAGTTCCCGGGCTTCCACTTCTAGATCGGACACGATTCCACGGCCCCGGCGGGAGAGGCTCTCCTCGGTGGTGGACTGCAGTGTGAGGCGCGCGTGAACGGTCCCTGCGATCCCGAGCAGGGTAATCAGCGCGAAGACGGCGAGAGCAAGCTCGGTCCGGAGGCTGGGTACCAGGCGGAACCGTCTCAACTTTGGAATCAGACGGGGAGGCACCTCCCCGAGGCTCCGAGCCGCAGAGAGAGTGTTGCTGCTGATCTGGCTCGCGTAACGATTCATGTGGGTGCTCGCGCTCATCTTATCGGACAGGGCCAGCTCGATCTCACGGATGCCGGGCCAGGGATGTCTCTCCCGGGAGCGTTCGGGAGCCGCGCGGGCGCTGCCTGACAGCTGGTGGAGGGAGTGGAGCGCGGCGATCGCTACCCGACCCGGCTCGGAGTTACGGGTTCAGACAAGACGTTCACGATCGCCAATCTGATCGCCCGGCGCAGGCTTTGCACCGCCCCCGGCGCGGGGCATGATGCGCCTGGAAGAGGTGTTCAGATGCCGGAAGAGCTCGCAGGAAAGGTCGCAATTGTCACCGGAGCCGGTCGGATGAGGAGCATCGGCCGCCCGATCGCCGTCAAGCTGGCGGAGGCCGGAGCAGATGTTGTTCTCACCGGTACGGGGCGGTCGCCGGAGAGGTATCCGGAGGATGAAAAGGGCGCCGGCTGGCGCGACATCGAGAGCGTCGCCGACGAATGCCGGGTCCACGGAGTCCGCGTTCTTTCCCTTGTCAGCGATGTCAGGAGCGAGGAGGCAAACGTCGATCTTGTCCGGCATGTGGTGGACGAGCTCGGGCGGGTCGACATTCTTGTGAACAACGCCGGAGCCGCGAAGGGTGAAGACCGAAAGCCGGTCGTAGACCTCCCCTACGACGTCTGGCGCAATGTGCTCGTCACCAATCTCGACGGCACCTTCCTGCTGTCCCGCGCGGTGGCGAAGGAACTGATCCATCAGGGTGATGGAGGAAGCATCGTCAACATCTCCTCAATTGCCAGCAAACTCGCCGGCGCGAACACCGCCGCCTACGCGGCTTCCAAGGCGGGGATTAACGCCCTCTCGCGATCAATGGCCCTCGAGCTCGGCAAACACCAGATCAGAGTGAACGCCGTCTGTCCCGGGGTGATCGACACATATCGGATGGACGACCTGGGGCGCGGCGAAGTCTGGGACTCCATCCAACGGTCCATACCCCTGGGGCGGGCCGGGGACGGCAGTGAATGCGCCGAGATCGTGCTCTTCCTGGTTTCGAAGCGCGGGGATTGGATCACCGGCCAGGCGATCAACGTCGACGGCGGTCACGTCTGGGGAAACTGAGCCGGTCCGGTGATGCTTCCGGCACGGGTTGGCTCACGGCCGGCACCGGCAAGCAGGTCACGCGCAAAAGAGACCGGTGCCCCCGACCGGCGGCCGCAGCGAAATTCGCAGTCGGGCCCGCAGGAGACGACTCGGACTGCGGATGCCCCGGCAGCCAGAGGCGCCAGGAGCCAGTCTGCAGTGATGGTTGAGCTGCATGGAACCTCGATCGGCAGGTAGACCAGCGACTCCCCGAGCGAGCTCGTCCGCAGACTCTCGAGCGCTTCCTGACCGTGGTTCGGGAGGTACACGATCACCCATGCCCCCAGCCCCGCTCCCGCCGGAGCGAGAAGAGCATCAACCTCG
>CAZHMF010000032.1:0-21613 GCA_964533605.1 uncultured Anaerolineaceae bacterium | reverse complement strand
CCGAAGTGTCACCGACTGCCGCGGGGTGTCGGGCGGATGAGCCGGCCCGGGACTTGATTGGCTCAGGCAGGTGCTGTTTTGGGCGCCGGCCGGGCGCGGCCTTTCTGAGGTATCTATACTCGATGGACATCCCAATTCGAACCCGGAGGAAATGATGGCCCTCGGTGGATACGCAGGACGGGTCGCAACCGTCGATCTTTCGGCGGGAGGCGTCGATTACGCACCAATTCCCGAAGACTGGGCGCGGAAGTTCGTGGGAGCGCGCGGGCTCGGCGTTCGGTACGCCTTCGAAGCCGGGCCCGGCGTGGACGCGCTCGGTCCGGAGAACGTGCTCTGCTTTATGAACGGTCCCCTTACCGGCAGCGAAGCGAGCATGAGCGGGCGCCTTGCCATCGTGACCAAGAGCCCGCTGACGGGAACGGTTACCGACAGTCACATGGGAGGATGGAGTGCCGCACGGCTACGCTGGGCAGGCTTTGACGGCCTGGTCTTCAAGGGGGCCTCGGCGAGTCCGGTCTATGCCCTCGTGAGCGGCGGCACGGTCGAACTGAAGGATGCATCGGACCTCTGGGGGAAGGGCATCCACGAGACGATCGCCACCCTGAAATCACGGCACGGCGAGGAAGACCTGAGCGTCATGGCGATCGGTCAGGCGGGTGAGAACCAGGTCAAGTTCGGATGCTGGATCAATGAGAACGATCGCGCCTCCGGCCGGGGCGGGACGGGCTGCGTCGGCGGTTCCAAGAAGCTGAAGGCGGTGGTCATCAAGGCCGAGACTGCGATCACTCGGGCTGCGGACCGTGAGGCTTGGAGGACCGCCCACCGCAACGGGCTCGAGAAGATCATGGACGAGGCGAACGCGACATCCCCCAAAAAAGGCGGGCTGTCGGTCTTCGGGACCAATGTCCTGATGAATGTCACGAACACGATCGGTGCCCTCGGTGGCCGCAACAGCCAGGAGACTTCGTTCGAAAAGGCGGAGCTGCTGAGCGGCGAGGACGTCAAAGAGCACTACCTGATCGATGATCCCACCTGTCATGCCTGCCCTGTGGCGTGCAAGAAGGAGGTCGAGATCACCGAGGGCCCCTACAAGGTAAAGATGGAGTCGGTCGAATACGAACCGGCCTGGTCACTCGGCGCCAATTGCGGGAACGACAACGTGGCCTCCGTCGCCTACATGATCGACCTGGCCAACGATTGGGGCTTCGACGCCATCGAGATCGGACAGGTGCTGTCCGCGGTCATGGAGGCCACGCAGCGCGAGTACATCCCGACCGGCGAAGGCGTCAACTGGGGGGATGCCGACCGCATGATCGAGCTTTCGCGCCAGATCGCCTTCCGCGAAGGGGTCGGCGATCGGCTGGCGGATGGGATCGATTCGTTCACCGAGTCGATCGGCCACCCGGAGCTTGCCATGACCGTCAAGGGCCAGGCGACGCCGGCCTATGACCCGCGGGGACTCAAGGGCATGGGCCTTGGCTACGCGACTTCGAACCGTGGAGCGTGTCATCTTCGAGGCTACTCACCGGCCAGTGAGCTCGGGCTCATCGGCTTGAAAACCGACCCACTCGACTGGGAGGGCAAAGGTGAGCTCGTCAAGATGCTTCAGGATATCCACGCCTTCTCGGACAGTCTGGACCTCTGTAAGTTCAGCGCATTCGCAGAGGGTCCGGACGAGTACGCGGAGCAGTATCGGGTCATCACCGGCGCCGAGGGGTTCAGTGCCGACGACGTCCTGAAAACCGGCGAGCGCATCTACAACCTCGAGCGCCACTACAACAATCTTGCGGGGTTCGGCGCAGGCTCCGACACACTGCCCACGAGATTCCTCAAGGAGCCGTCGGCCAGCAAGGGTTCGGAAGGGCACATCTGTGAGCTCCCCGAGATGCTCGAGGACTATTACAGACTTCGAGGCTGGGAGGATGGTGTCGTGCCGGAGGCGAAGCTGAAGGAGCTGGAGATCATCTAGCGACCGTCCAGTCGCTGGTGCCGTGCGGGGAGGGGGCCTGATTCAGCCCCCTCCCCGCATCGTCTTCTTGCGGAGGAAACCTGCCGCCTCGGCCTCGCGAGGTCCCGTGACCTCGAGAAAGAGGACGGGGATCCGCATCCGGCCGACCCTCGCCGGGTCACCGCGGACGAGCCGAACCGTCCAGCCTTCTCCCCGGACCTCGGCTCCGTCCGAGTGGCCGCCCAACTCGTCCACCAGATAACCTCGGATCTCGCTCTCCCGAAGATTACGGAGCTCGAGGCGGGTCACTGTCCCGATCCACCGGCCACCGGCGGGAATATGTCGATCTCAGCGTCGCCGGGCACCGGCGTGTCGAGCAGCGCGAGGTGCCTGATGTCGCGGCCGTCGAGAAAGACCTTCACGAACGCGCCGAGCTCACGGTTCTCCGTCCAGACGACCGGCTCGAGCTTCGGGAAGCGGGTGGTTGCCGATTCGAGGAGGTCCCGCACCGTCGCTCCCGGGGGAAGGCAGACATCGACGGTCTTCCCTCCGACGAGCGGCCGCAAGGTGGCGTAGAAGCGGACATTCACATGACGATCTTAACAGCCTGGGGGCTCGTACAGAGGGATCCGTTAGACCCGAAGGCGGCGCCACCGCGCGAATGGCTGGAATCTGCGGGCGACAGGCTTCCGGCCGGTGGTTAGCCCCCGGGGCCGGCGGGAGGATCCGCTGCCCGCAGTCCCGCTTCCACCGGCGGAAGTGGCTGCAGTTGCTTGACGCCGGACGTTGCCGGGCGGACTCTCCCGGGAGCCATGCCGCCAGACCGTGTCACCTCCAGCCGGTCCCGGGAGCCTGTCCGCCTCAGGCGCATGGGGACAGTGGAAGTCAAGCTGCAGCAGGTGCGACCGAGCCGGAGCATCGGCAGTGGCTCCGTCCGTGTGCTCGCCGGCTTCGCGCTGGTTCTTCTGCTGGGGAGCCTGCTTCTGATGATCCCTGCCGCGACGGAAGCGGGTGAAACGACGGGGCCGCTGGAGGCACTCTTCACCGCGACGTCGGCGATGTGCTTGACGGGACACATCCTTTTCGACACGAGCGCCCACTGGTCGTTCCTGGGGGAGCTGGTGATTCTCGCTCTGATTCAGGTTGGCGGCCTCGGCTACATGGTCGGCGCCAGCCTGATGCTCTGGATACTCGGCCGCCAGCTCGGGATGAAGGACAGACAGCTCCTGCGGCTGTACTACGGTGCCCCCAGCCTTGGGGAGGCGCTCTCGTTTGCACGCAGAATCGCGTTGGGAACGCTGGCGATCGAAGGTGTCGGGGTCCTCGTCCTCTTCATCGAGTTCCTCAGCGAGGGCCGCTCGCCGTCGCAGAGCATCTGGTGGGCCGTATTCCACGCGGTCTCCGCGTTCAACAACGCCGGATTCAGCGTGACGGGAAGCGACTTGATGGGGTTTCAGAGCGACAACGTCGTCCTCGGCGCGATCGCAGCACTGGTGATCCTCGGCGGGCTCGGTATCGTACCCGTGCTCGCCGTGCTGACCACCCGTTCGTGGGCTCGCCTTGCGCTCGACATCCGGCTCGTGCTGCTTACGTCGGCGATGCTTCTGGTCGCCGGTGCCGTACTGATCTATTCGTTCGAAGTCGACACCGGGAACACGGTCGGTGCCGTCGGGCCCGGTCAGGGGCTCGCCGTCTCGTTCTTCGAATCGGCCATGGCCCGAACCGCAGGCTTCAGCGCGTTGCCGGTCCACGATCTCGCGGACGAATCGAAGCTTTCGCTCATCACTCTGATGTTTGTCGGCGGTGTTGCGGGCTCAACTGCCGGCGGTATCAAGGTTGGAACCTTCGCCCTGACGATCGCTGCGGTCTACGCAACATTCAACGGTCGCCGGCAGGTCGTGGTCCTGCGCCGCAGCATCCCAGAATTCATTATCAGGCAGGCACTCGCGATTGCCTTTGGCGGCATCATCGCGGTCATCGCGTTCACGCTAGCGCTTACGATTGCTGTGGACGCTCCGTTCGTCGATGTGTTCTTCGATGCCGTCTCCGCACTGGGAACCGTCGGTCTCTCGACTGGCGTCGTGCAGGAGGCGGGGACGGTGGCGCGGCTGATGTTTATTGCCGCGATGCTGACGGGGCGTTTCGGACCGCTCGTGCTGGTGCTCGAGATGAACCGTCAGCGGAAGCGGTCGACCTACCGGGCGGCCGAAGATAGCATCCGCTTCGGGTAGTGTCATGGACGCAGCAATCCTCGGTCTTGGTCGATTCGGAACACAGCTTGCGGAGGAGCTCGTCCGGATCGGTATCGACGTTCTGGCGGTCGATCAGGATCCTGAGCGGGTAAACGAGGTGGCGGAGATGGTCCTTCTCGCCGCTGAAGGGGACCTGACGGACGTCGAATTTCTCGAATCACTGGCACTGCGGAACTACGATCACGTCATCGTCGCGATCGGCAGCGACGTGGCGACCAGCGTCCTTGTCACGCTGACGCTCAAGCAGCGCCTGAAACTGCGGCACGTCGCCGCGAAGGCCTCGCATCAGGACCACCGCCGTGCCCTCGAGCTGGCGGGGGCCGATACGATCGTCAGCCCCGAACAGGAGGCGGCGATCAGGCTCGCTCACACGCTGGGAGCGAAGACGGTCGCCGACTACATGTCGATCCAGGCCGACTACGGGATCGCGAAGGTGAAGGCTCCGACGGCCGCCCACGGAATCCGGATCGGCGACATCGACGTCCAGGGCCGTTACAAGGTCTTCTTTGTGGCGCGTGTGCGTGACGGCTCGATCACGTTCAACCCGGATCTCAAGGATGTCGTACAACCGGATGACTTCTGGATCGTCGCCGGTCGGGACGGGGACCTCTCGGACCTGCAGCGGTAGACGCAAGACGATCGCGGTAACGACCGTCTTACCGTCACCGTCCTCCGCCGGAACCCCGACGAATGCGGGCCGGGCGGTCTCAGGGTTCCGGGCCGTCGCGGCTGCCGATCTGGCGCGTGAGGCCGAAGAGCTCTTCGTCCGTCGTCTGGGCGCGGTCGGCGACGATTGCACGGGCGTCCGCGAGCGCACGATTGTAGTAGGCGGGTCCGAGGAGCTTTCCGAAGAACTCGATCACGAACCCGGCGCCGAGGTCGCCGAGATCGAGTTCGAACTCGGTCTGGAAGTAGTGTTGCACCTGGCGGACAAGTTCGAGCCGCTCTTCTTTGCTGAGATCGGGAGCGGGGAGGTCGCTCCCTTCAGCGTTCAACTAGCTGGGTGAGAACGCCGCCGGTCACCGCCGGATGGATGAAGACCTGGCCCGTCACCGGGTTTCCCGGCCCGGGGTCGCCGACCAGGCGGACGCCTTTCTCCCGGAGGGTGGCGAGCGTCTGTTCGAGGTTGTCGACTTTCATCGCCACCAGGTGAACGCCTTCCCCCTGCTTTTCCAGTCGACCCGCAATCGGCCCTTTGTCGGACGTCGCGGAGACAAGCTCGATGTAGGAGTCACCGAAGCGGAAGAAAGCCATGGCCATGCCGGCCGGAGGGGCTTCACTTCGCTCGCTCACGGGCTGTCCGTAGATGGCTTCGTATTGCTCGACCTTGGCGTCGAGGTCCTTGACGGCGATTACGACGTGATCCACGCCCTTGAACATCAGTACCTCACAGGGATTTGAGAGTGGACCAAGGCTACGCGGTGAGCCGACGCGGGACAAACGGCGCCTCGCTGCCGCGATCTGGCTTCGTCGCCGCGAGGGCCAACCATTGCTCGCAGGCTCCGTTCCTGCGAGGAGGGCTTGCGGGCGTGTACCCTTCACCGGATGAATCAGTGCAGCCGCGGCGGCCCCGGCCGGCCGAAGCAGGCTTCGCTCCGGGCGGCCGCAGAGGAGGCAAGGATGACGGTCACTTATCTGGATCCGACGGCTGAGGCGGGTGTCCCGGCCGAGCCCTACGAGCTCTTCCTGGAGGAGCGCGGGGATGTCACCGTTGGACTCGTGGCGAACACTTTCCCCGACGGGACCCGCTTCATGGACAAGCTCGAAGGGGTGCTCCACGAGCTCATGCCGGCGGCCACGATCCGGCGCTACCAGAAGCCCAGCGTCCTGCCGATGGAGGCTGATCAGCTCGAGGCGGTCCGCCGGGAGTGCGATGCCGCCATCGCGGCCTGGGGCCACTGAGGGAGCTGTACTTCCGGCACCGTGCGTGACGGAGCGATGATCGCGAAGGCAGGCCTCCCGGTCGTAGCGCTCGTGACCGAGGAGTTCGTCGAGCAGGCAGGGTTCGTGGCTCGGGCCGCCGGAATGCCCGGCGTGCCGCGCTTCGTTCTGCCCCACCCTTGCTCGGGAACGGGCGAAGAGAACCTGGGGCGAGTGGCCAGGGACTCCGCGGCGGGAATAGTCGCCCTCCTTCGCGGCCGCTCCTGATGCTGCGGGCCACCCTTCACCGGGCGCGCGACGAAGAGTTCGCCCTGGAAGAGCTGCACGCTCGAGGCTGGACGGACGGTCTGCCGGTCGTCATCCCGACGCCGGAGCGAGTGGAGTATATCCTCACCGCCGGAGGAATGGACGCGGATATCGTGCTCGGCATGGTCGGGCCTCAGGAGGGCGAAGCGACGGTCGAGAAGGTCGCCGTCAACGCCGTCATGGCGGGCTGCCTCCCGGAACATTTTCCGGTCGTTCTGGCGGCGGTGAAAGCTGTGTGCGATCCGGCCCTCGAAATCGGCGAGATGCAGTCGACGACCCATGCGCTGGGGCCGGCGATTATCGTCAACGGCCCGGCGCGGGAGTCGTGCGGGCCCGTTGCTTCGGGTTGGGGCGCGCTCGGGCCGGGCCATCGGGCGAACGCGAGCATCGGCCGCGCTCTGCGCCTGGTGCTCATGAACGTCGGTGGCGCCCGGCCGGGTCTGTCCGACATGGCGGTGCTGGGGCAGCCGGGCAAGTTCACTTTCTGTCTCGCCGAAGCGGAGGAGGAGAGCCCTTTCGAGCCGCTCTATGTGGAGCGGGGATTCCCGGCCGATCAGTCGGCAGTCACTGTCGTCGGCGTCGAGGCTCCTCACTCCGTCATCGCGACACCCGATGGCGACGACCCGGAGGGTGCGGAGCGGCTTCTGCGCGTCCTCGCGGCTGCGACCGCCAACGCGGGCTCCAACAACAGCTACTTCGGGCGTGGTGCGGTGCTGGTCCTGTTGAATCCGATGCACGCTCGGATCCTCGCCGGCGCCGGGCTGAGCAGGAGGGATGTCACAGCCCGGCTGGTGGAGCTGGCCACGAACCCGAACGCGGTCCTCACCCGCTTTGCCCCGATGGCACCGATCGGCGGGGACGGCGAACGAAACGCACTGCGGGGGCCGGAGGACGTCGTGCTGGTCGTGGCGGGCGGAGAAGGCATCTACTCGGCAGTCTGCAATTCATGGGGTGGAGGCAAACGAGGCGGAGTGGCGGTGAGCCGCGAGATAGAACTCGAATTTGCCTGCGAGCTGCCGGGAGTCGGAGTGGACGCAAACTGAAGCCGGAACATGAAGGGCATACGGCGACCGTTCGGGCGGGCATCGCTCCGTGACGAAGACCCGTGTTCTGCTCGTCGGCGATACCCACGCTCGGGCCTGGGAGGAGGTGCACCCGCGAGTGCGCGACGCGGTAGAGGAGGCGGACATCGCGGTTCTCGCCGGAGACATCGTGACCATGGCCGTCGTCGAAGGCTTCCGGGCTGCTGCGCGACGCTCCTATGTGGTGCACGGTAACTCCGATCCGCCGGACGTTCGGGCGGCTCTCCCCGCCCGGGAGGTCTTCGAGGTGGACGGTGTTCGCATCGGGCTCACCCATCCGGCGTGGGGGGGGCCGGATTTCGAGCCGGAGGTGCTGCTCGACGACTTTCCCGAGGGCGTCGACGTCATCCTCTACGGTCATCTTCATGAGACGGTCAACGACCGTCGCGAGGGCGTCCTCTTCCTCAACGGAGGCCAGCCCTATCCTCAATTCCTCACACCGGCGACGGTTGCCTGGCTCACGATCGAGAGTGGAGTGGCGCGGGGCGACCTCGAGCAGGTTGCGGAGCCGCTTTAAGAGCCTGCCGGGGACTCGTCGCGCAGATCGTTCGGCGTGGCCGGAGTAACTTCTTTCCGGCGCCTGCCCGGATCAGGGTGGGACGGACCGAACGATGAGGAGGGCGTGCAGTGGCGGATCGCGTCGTCGACGATGTGTGGTGGCTCCACGGCACTCGCGGCAGCAATGTCTTCCTCATCGACACGAAAGCCAATCTGCTCCTGGTGGACTCCGGCTTTCCGGGATGCGAGCGGGCGATCCTCGAGGAAGTCGCTTCCGTCCTGCCGGGGCGGTCACCAGATCATATTCTTCTGACGCACGCTCATCGAGACCACTCCGGATCCGCCCGGGAGCTTCAACAGCTGACCGGTGCCACGCTGGTGGCGGGGGCGGCAGACACGCGCGAAGCGCGCCCGGACCGGTGGGTGATCAGCGAGCGCCGGGGTCCGCATCAGCTGGTTACTCGGGCGGCGCGGCTGGTCACGAAGCGGCCCGTCGGCCTTCACGGCGCGGAGGTGACCGGGCGGCTCGAAGGGGAAGAGGAGGTCGTGCCGGGGATCACGGCGGTGCCGGTACCAGGCCATACGGCGGGATCGTACTGCTTCGTCTGGGACGAGCGGGAGATCGCGTTCGTCGGGGACCTCGTCATCGCTCACCCGGATACGCTGGTCCGGCCGATGGCGCTCACGAACAGCGACGACCATCAGTACCTGGAGTCCCTCGCAGCGTTCGCTGCACGGTCGCCGCTCTCAGGCTGCCCTGGCCACGGTGCGCCGGTCCTCCGCACGTTCGCGGAGGAGCTGCAGGAGCTGGCGGGCTACCCGCGGCGCCACTTCCTCTCGCCGTCGCTCCTGCGGGACCGCGCGACGCGTTTCCTGGGGTTCTCACAGCGCCTGACGCGACGGCGGACGCAGGGAGAGCGGGAACAGCAAGAGCAATAGCGACGAATCGGCCGGTCTCGGACGCCGGCCGCGCCGGATGATCATTCCGGGCACGATCAGCGACGCTGTTCCCCCGGCCGAGCGCGATCAGTCGAAAGTGCTCGCTGCTCGCGCGATCCTGTATCGTGCCGGCACTCGAAACCGGGAGGCAGGTATGGGGACACTCGATGACAAGGTCGCGCTGATCACGGGAGCTGCGTCGGGCATCGGCCGCGCCAGCGCCGAGCATTTTGCCGCGGAGGGAGCGGCCGTGATGTGCGCAGATCTGAACCTCGAGGGCGCGCAGCAGACGGCGGCGACGATCGCTGAGCGCGGGGGCTCCGCTGCCGCCCTCCAGCTCGATGTGGTGGATGCACGTGCCGTCGAGGAATCACTGCATGCGACCGTCACCGAGCTTGGCGGGCTCGATGTCCTGTTCAACAACGCGGGCATCCTCTTCACGGCAGAGATGGGCCTCAGCTGGGATCGGACGATCGCTGTGAACCTGACAGGCGTCTACAACGGCCTCTTTCACGGCTGCCGGTTCCTCGCGGAGAGGGGTGGCGGAGCCGTCGTGAACACTGCGTCAATCATGGGCCTGGTGGCGATGCCGCCGAGGGATCTCCCGGACGCGCCGCCGATGGAGTACGGGACCGGCGCCTACCAGGCCTCGAAGGGCGCCGTCGTGCAAATGACGCGCCAGTTCGCTGTGACCTACGCGAAGCGTAGCGTACGCGTGAACGCGGTCGCGCCGGGGTACATTACGACTCCGATGATCGCCCCCTTCCGCGCCCTGGAGGGGACTGACGCCTGGCTCGAGAGCCTCCACCCGATGGGCCGGCTCGGCCGGCCGGAGGAGATCGCCGCCGCCGCGGCCTTCCTGGCGAGCGACCGAGCTTCGTTCGTCACCGGCGTCACGCTCCCGGTTGACGGGGGGTTTACGGCAAGGTAGCGGAGACTGTTTCAGAACGTGACGAGGTAGGGTTCGTCGCCGAGGCGGTCATTGACTACATGTCATTGACTACATGGTGGAAGATCATCATGGAGAGCGGGTAGGCTCGGGTCTCAACATTCCGGACCGCGCCAGGAACAAGGGAGTCCCCCTGCAGCCGGATGGCCTGGGACGCGGGGACCTCCGCCGCCGGCTCGCCGCCGTCCGTACCGCCGCAGGCGGCGGCTGCGGTCATCGCTGCAGCGTAGACGATGAGCCAGGGGCTTGGTCTGCGGTCCGTCGATGTGTCCGTCCTCATGACCTGCTAATGGCACCGGGGCCGGACGAGGTGACGGGCCGCCGCCCGTCGACTCCATCCTCGCGCCCGGGGACAGAGGCGGGGGAAGGGGCCATTTCAGCGTGGGGGAAGGTTGGCGGCCGATTCCGCAGTGATCTTCGGTCGCAGCAGGATATGAGCGGAAAGGCCGATGCCGAATGCGGCATCGGGTCATGGTCTTCGGAATCCTTGCTCATCGCGGCGCCCCTTCTGTCGCAGCCTCAGCCGCTGCATCGCACGTGGCAGGTGCCGAACGTGCAATAATCCGGCCCACGAATCCTCATCAGGGAGGGGGCCCCATGGCCGAGACAGACCAATACGACGGCATGATCGCCGAGACGATCACCATCCAGGGGAACGGCGGCGACTGGATCCACGCCTACTACGCGAGGCCCATGGGACCCGGTCCCTACCCGGCAGTAGTTCTTGCCCACCACATGCCGGGGTGGGACGAGTTCTACCGCGAAGTCACCCGCAAGTTCGCCCACCACGGATACCTGACTCTCTGCCCGGACCTCTACTGCCGCTCCGGTCACGGCTCCGCCGAGGACATGGCGGCCAAGGTGCGGGCCGAAGGCGGTGTGCCTGACGATCAGGTCGTCGGCGACCTCAAGGGTGCACTGAACTATGTGCGCGGGCAGCATCAGGCGAGCGGCAAGGTCGGCGTCTGGGGGACCTGCTCGGGAGGGCGCCACGCGCTTCTCGCCGCGAGCCGGCTGAAGGGCTTCGATGCCGTCGCTGACCTCTGGGGTGGCGGCGCGGTCATGGCGCAGGAGGACCTCACTCCGGCCCGCCCGGTCGCGCCCATCGACTACACGCCGGACCTCTCCTGCCCGTTGCTCGGGCTGTTCGGCGCCGAGGACCGGTCACCGACACCTGACCAGGTGGCGCAGCATGAGGCGGCGCTGAAGGAGCACGGCAAGGAGTACGAATTCCACATGTACGAAGGGGCCGGACACGGTTTCTTCTACTACAACTATCCACAGGCCTACCGGGCTGAGCAGGCGGTCGACGGCTGGAAGAAGGTCTTCGACTTCTTTGGACGCAAGCTGGCCTGACCGAGGCTGATCACGGGAGGGCCCAAGCGAGAGGGGAGACCGCATGTGTACGATGATCGCGGAACGGATCGAGGTCGAAGGGTGCGCGAAGCGGGGCAACGAGTGGATGGCGCTCGACCATTCCTATGTCACCTACGACCACCCGTTCAACCTTGCCCGGGAGCACGCGTTGAACATCGATTTTGTGAACGTCGCCCAGGGTCCGGGGGCCCGCGTTGCCGTTGAGTTGACCGCGGACTCTGCCCGGGCCCTGGTACGGGCGATCCTCGCGGCGCTCGACGAGGCTGAGAGGGTTGACGCAGTCTGAGGCCAATTGGCGCGAGTTGTACGAGCGGCGGCTGACCTCTTCGGAGCAGGCGATCGCCCGCGTCGGGTCGGGCGCCAGGGTCGCGATCTCGATGCTCGTGGAGCCGGAAGCTCTTCTGGTGGCGCTTGCTGCCCGCCTCGGGGAGCTCCGGAACGTGACGCTGGAGTGGTGTTGCCCTCTGACCGATTGCGGCTGGTTTGAGCCTGGGATGGAGAGCTCGTTCCGGCTTGTGGTTCGCAGTTATGCTTCGCCCGGCGTCCGCGGCCTGCTCGCGGCAAAGCTTGCCGACTACTCGCCGACCCCCTTTTCGCTGCATTCGAAGGGCGTCGAGGAGCAGCGCCCGGGTAACGCCCCACCGGACGTCTACCTCGTCCGAGTCTCTTCACCGGATGAGCATGGCTACTGCTCCTTCGGCTCGAGCATGTGGAACAAGCGGGACTACGTGCGCCGGTCGGAATGTGTTGTCGCACAGGTGGATGCCGGACTGATCCGGACCGGCGGTGACAACCTTATCCATGTGAGCGAGTTCGATGCCATCGTGGAATACGAGCAACCGCCCCTCGACCTCCCGGAGCCGCCTGTCCCGGAAGGTGCCCTGGCGATCTTCGAAAACGTAGCCGAGCTGGTTCGGGACGGTGACGTCCTCCAGATAGGCGCGGGGACGCTCGGTGCGGCGATCGCGACCACAGGAGTCTTCGACGATCACAGGGACCTCGGGTATCACGCCGAGAACAACGTCCGGGGGATCGTCGATCTCGTGAAGAAGGGCATCATGACCGGGGCGCGCAAGACGTTGCATCCGGGCAAGGTGGTGGCCACCAACCTCGGGCTCTATGCCGACGAGCTCGCTTTCATGGACGGGAACCCGATCTTCGAGGTGTACGACCAGGAGTATGTGATCAACATCAATACCATCTCCCGCCACGACAACATGGTTGCCATCAACGGGGCCCTCGCGGTTGATCTCACGGGTCAGACTGCGTCGGAGTCGTTGGGCTACCGCATGTACACGGGGGCCGGGGGGCAGCCGGACTTCTGCATCGGCGCCCTGATGTCGAAGGGGGGCCGCTCGATCGTGATGGTGCCGGCCACCGACCACTCGGGACGGATCTCGCGGATTGCGCCCGCCTTCGAGTCCGGCACGGTGGTCACGGTCCCCCGTCACTATGCGGACTACGTGGTCACCGAGTACGGGATCGCCAGTCTCCTCGACAAGTCACAGCGACAGCGCGCAGAGGAACTCATCGCCGTCGCCGCGCCGGAGTTCAGGGCAGACCTTCGGCGGGCGGCGGAGAGGGTGTATTAGCGGAGTTCCGAGTTCCGAGTTCCGAGTTCCGAGTTCCGAGTTCCGAGTTGCCGCTCTACTGATCCTCCGAGATCTTCAGGACACCACGCCCGACGCCGCCTGCGACCAGGTCATCGAACGCCTCATTGATCTGGTCCAACGGATAGCGGCGGGTGATCAGCGACTGTAGATCGAGGCGGTCCTGGAGGTAGAAGCCGACCATCTTCCGGAAGGTCTCGTGGGGGCTCGCGGAGCCGTAATAGGAGCCCATCAGCTTCTTCTGGTTGCGCACCAGCGTCACCATCTCGATGGGTGCGCGCTCCCCGTCGGGCGCAATCCCGATCATGACCGCGGTGCCGTTGATGCGGACGGCGTCGACGCACTGGGAGATCGTCTTCGCGCTGCCGAAGGCGTCGAAGGCGAAGTCCACTCCGCCGCCGGTGAGCTCCCGGATCGCCTCCACCGGGTCTGCCTTCGAGGCGTCGACGAAGTCGGTGGCGCCGAAGCGGCGGGCGAACTCCAGCTTCGGCTCCAGGACGTCGACGGCGATGACGCGCGAGGCGTTGATGAGCCGCGCTCCCTGAAGGACGTTGAGGCCCACGCCGCCGACGCCGAAGACGGCGACAGTCGCCCCCGCCTCGATGAACGGGTTGTTTACAACAGCCCCGACTCCGGTTGTTACGCAGCAGCCGATGAGCGCTGCGATCTCGAGCGGTACCTCGTCGGGGATCGGGTAACAGGCCTGGGCGGGGACAACCGCCTGCTGGCCGAAGAGCCCGAGTTTCGACATCTGGTAGACCTCGACGCCTTCCCCGTCGCGGAGCCGGAGCGTGCCGTCGAACTGGCGGGCTCCGCTCACCCGGTTGGTCTCGCAGGTCTGGGGTGAGCCTTCGCGGCAGGAGCGGCAATGGCCGCAGTTGGAAACGAAGGACATGATGCAGCGGTCGCCCGGCCGGACGGAGGCTACGCCCCCTCCGACCTCTTCGACGGTGGCCGCCCCTTCGTGGCCGAGCACGACGGGCGTGGGTATGGCACCGGTGCCGGCGATGAAGTGGTGGTCGCTGAGGCAGACACCCGCCGCCCCCACCCGGACGCGTACCTCCCCGTCGCGTGGCTCGTCGATCTCGCAATCGACGAGCCGCATGGGCTCGTTCGTCTCGTAGAGCACCGCTGCCTTCATGCGGAAGCCTCCATGTGTGCTGGCGGCATCCTACCAGCCGGGGAGAGAGCGGTGGCGCCTTGAACGGCGCGAGCCCCTGGATGGTGCACCGGGGAAGGGCCTGTTGTGCAAGAATCGGGGCGGAGCCGGCCGCGCCGGCAGCGAAAAGTGGAGGCGAGCCGTGCCGACGTTCGAAAGCGAGGGTGCCGAGCTCTACTACGAGAGCTATGGGTCGGGGCCGCCCGTTGTCTTCTGCCACGGCGCAGGCGGCAACCACATCTCCTGGTTCCAGCAGATCCCACGACTGAGCAACCGCTATCGGTGTGTGACGTTCGACCACCGCGGCTGGGGTCGCAGCCTCGATCCGCGGCCGGCCACGAAGCGGCCGCAGTTCGACGAGGATCTCGCCGCCCTGATCGACCACCTCGAACTCGAAGACGTACGGCTGGTGGCTCAGTCCATGGGCGGCTGGACGGCCCTCGCCTACACGGTGAAACACACGGACCGCGTCAAAGCACTGGTCATGGCCGACACCGTTGGTGGCCTCACCTCGCCGGAGCTGGACGATGCGCGAGAGGAGACCCGCAAGGTCATCGCTGAGAAGGGCCTGCTCGAGTCGGCCCTCAGCGAAGGTTTTCGCAAACGGACTGCGTCGGGGGCGTTTCTCTACGAACAGATCTGGGGCCTGAACCCGCCGCGGGAGGAGGGCGGTGGCCGGCCGCTGGACTTCCTCCCGGTGACGGCCGAAGAGGCGGGCGAGCTCGACCTGCCCGTCCTCTTCATCGAGGGACGAGACGACATCATCATCCCCCCCGACGTCGTGAAGATCGCCGCAAAGATGATCCCGGGCGCCCGCGTCCAGGTCGTCCCCGAGGCGGGGCACTCGGTCTATTTTGAGCGTCCCGGCGAGTTCAACCGGCTGGTCGCCACGTTCCTTCGAAACGCAGAGCGCGACCGGCGGCGAAACGGTGGCGGGAAGCGCAAGGGTCGCAGGGAGCCGTCCGAGGCCGGTGACGGTGCCAACTCGGAGGGCGACGAGGAAGAGGGAGACGATTGAGCGATCCCGTTCCTCCTGCGTATGGTCCGGTGCCAGCAATGCAGGAGGAACGAGATGGAACCCCGTGATTGTCTGGCCGTTCAGGATGGTGAGATCGAGGTCCGCGGCCTCGAGGGAACGCTGACCGTCACACGAGACCGTTGGGGCATCCCTCATATCCGGGCGGGGTCCACTGACGATGCCTTCTTCGGACAGGGGTTCTGCATGGCTCAGGAGCGAGCCTGGCAGATCGAGATGATCCGCCACATGGCCCATGGGCGCGCCGCGAAGCTGCTCAACCGCGGTCTCCTCAGTCTCGACAAGCAGGCCCGGCGCCAGGGCTACGGGAGGCTGGCAGCCGCCGAGTTCGAGCACCAGACGCCGGAGGCCCGAGCCGCCCTCGAGGCCTACGCCGCCGGGATCAACGCCGCGATCGCGACCCAGCCGACGCCCTTCGAGTTCCGCTCGATCGGGCACTCGATGGGGCCGTGGTCGCCCGTCGATTCGCTGGCGATCATCAAGCTCGTCAACGACGGCATGCAGTGGGCTGCAAAGCTACGCTTCGCGATGGTTGCCAGGGCCCTCGGCCCGGGTGCGGTCGAGCCCCTCCTGCCCGCCGTTCCCCAGGGGTCTGCGCTGATCGTGCCTGCCGGGGGGAGCTGGGCCGGCGAGGAGCATCCGTTCAAAGTCGACCCTGCGCTCGCGCAAGGCGAGCCGGAGGGCCCGATCCCTTCGGGAGGGGGCTCCAACTGCTGGGTCATCGATGGCTCACGGACCGCCAGCGGAGCCCCGTATGTGGCGGGAGACCCGCACCTTCGACTGATCCTCCCGGGGCAGTGGTTCGTCGTCCACATGGAATGCCCGGAGTTCACGGCCGCGGGGCCATGCAACCCGGGCTATCCGGGGCCGGTCTTCTACGGACATAACGGTCACGTCGCCTGGACGATGACGCATGCCCAGGGTGACCGCTGGGATCTCTACCGGGAGCGCATCCGCCGCGGGCCGTCCGGCCCCGAGGCGCTCTTCCGTGGCGCCTGGGAACCGCTTCAGACGATCGACGAGACCTACGAGATTCGCGATGAGGCACCGGAGACAGACCGTCTGTTGCTGACTCGCCACGGACCGGTCATCTTCGGCGATCCGCTCAAAGACGATGAGGTTGTGGCCGCCCGGTGGGGGCTGGCGGAGCCGGCCCACGACATGGACGCGATGGTCTCGATGCTGCGGTCACGGGACGCTGCCGCGGCCCGGGCGGCGCTCCGCAAGTACGACTCGGTGAGCGGAAACTACTGTTTCGCGGATAAGAATGGAGATATCGGATACCAGTACACGGGGAGGATCCCAAAACGTCCCGCCTGGATGACGCCGGTTCCGGGCTGGGATGGTGAGCACGAGTGGGACGGTTCGGTCTCCAAGGACGAGCTGCCCGTCGAGGAGAACCCGCGGGCCGGTTACCTGCTGACCGCGAACAACAAGACAACAACTCCCGATTACCCCCATTACCTGTCGTACATGGCCACACCTTTCCGCGCCGGCCGCCTGCGCGAGCTGATCAATGAGCGGGAGAAGTTCACCCTCGACGACCTGCAGACGATGCAGGCGGACCAGACCAGCATCCCCGCCCGGGAGCTGGCGGCGGAGTTCGTCGCGATTCCGGGGGGAGGCGCAGGCGGCCGGCTGCAGGAGATCCTGCGGGGCTGGGACGGGCGCATGGCGGCCGGGGAGGCGGCTCCGCTCGTGTACGACCGTGTCTGCGAAGCCCTCGTGGCAAAGACGGTGCGGCCCCTCTATTCCCAGGTCAAGGGTGCACCGCCCATGCTGCTTATGGAGGAGCGGCGCCTGATCCATGCCGAGCGGGGCCGCGATTCGTCGCCGCTCCTGCCTGCCGGGACCACCTGGGCCGAGGCGGTGGCCGCGGCCCTCGACGAGGCGGCGGCGGAACTCGAGGCCGAGCACGGCCCCGACCCGTCCGCCTGGCGCTGGGATGCCCGGCACGCCTTGACCTGGCGCCACAACCTGGGACGCAGCGGCGACCTCTCTCCGGTGCTCAACCTGTCGCCCGTCCCGGTCGGGGGCGACGGCAACACCCCGTTCAATGCCTCCTACGAGCATGACGGACGGGTGTCCGCCGGGGTGTCCTACCGCCAGCTCTTTGACCTGGCGGACCTCAACTCCGCTCGCATCTGCGTGCCCCCGGGGAACTCCGGCCAGCCGGGCTCGGTCCACTACGCGGACAATGTCGAGCGCTGGCGCGACGTCGAATACCATCCATTGTTCATCGACTGGGATGACATCGAGGCAAACGCGGAGGCCCACCTGCGATTGGATCCGGAGCCTGTGTAGAGCGGGAAGGCGCGGCCCGTCCTCCTCAGATACCCCACGGTCTGATCCGCTCCGGGACGATCCGCAAGATCACGCGTTCCCCCCGCGACCGCATCCTCTGCCTCAGCGCGGCCCCATCGCGGGGCAGCGCGTAACGCTCGACGATGAGCTGCAGCAGAGCCCCTCCGGCATCCTCTTCGATCTGCGCGCGGCCCTCGATAGCGACACCCCGGTAGGGTCGCTCCCTGGCATCGACGATGAACGAGACGCGGGGGTCGCGGCCGACGTTTCGGGCTTTCGTGCGCTCACGGGGCGTGGAGACGACGATGTCGTCGCCGGCCAGCGCGAAGAGAGTCGCCGAAGTGATTGGCGAACCGTCTCCCCGCAGCGTCGAGATGACGCAGGGGGTGCGCATCGATTCGAGGAAAGCGCGGACCTCGGGGGTCAAGGATTCCAGAGCCATCGGTCAAGCGTACGGCGGGGCCGTCGCGACCGGCCATCCGGTGCGCCCCCAACGCAGGGACTGCCGGCCGTCCGGGACCCGCAATGAGGTGGATGCCGGGCGTGCCCGGCGGTCTACCACTGCTTACCGATGCCGCCTCTGCTGCCGAAGAACCCGGCCGGCCAGTTACGGCCGGTGATCATCGCCTTGTCGACGTCCTCGGGGGTCGCAATGCCCGCGTCGACGATCGCCCGGGCCTCCCGCGCGGCGGCGGCGAACACGCGGTTGAGGATGAATCCGTAGGTACCGGGAGTGTCCTTCACCATCGAGACCGCCTTGCCGCCGGCCTCCGCCAGTCCGCGGGCGGTCGCGATGGTCTCCTCCGACGTCTCCGGTGTGTAGATGACTTCGCACATCCGCATACGCACGACCGGATTCGAGAAGTGCATCCCGACGAACTGGGTCTTGCGCCGGTCTGAGACGTCTCGCGCGACGTCGGCAATTGCGAACCCGGACGTGTTGCTGGCGATCATGGCCTCCGGCTTGAGAACCGGGTCGAGATCCTTCAGAACCTGCTGCTTCAGATCGAGCTTTTCCGGGATCGCTTCGATGAGAACGTCGCAGGGGGCGAGATCGGCCTCGTCTGTGGTGTAGGAGACGCGGTTCATGGCTGCGACCGCTTCGTCGAACTTCAGCTTGCCGAGCTCGACCGAGCGTTTGATCCCCCACTTGCCGTCGCAGATGCTCTCGCGTGTGGCGTCGATCATCTCGTCGTTGATGTCGCGTACGACGACGTCGTAGCCACCGATGGCCAGGACCTGGGCGATTCCACCGCCCATCACTCCGCCGCCGAGTACGCCTACGAGCTTCACGTCTTCGAGCTTCATCGTCCGAACCTCCCAATGGTCATGCGGGAATACTACGGGTCTTCGGAGTTGGGGCGAGCGGGAGCCCGCCGGCATCATTTGCGGGACAAACCAGTCCGGTTGCGTGACCGACCGTCAATCCGTCAAAGTCTGGCCAGTCCATCAGAGTAATCGGCGCGCAGCGCGCGTAGCAGGGATCCGCCGCCCATGACCACCTACGATGACCTCCGCCCCATCCTCGAGCCCCGCTCGGTGGCGGTCGTCGGGGTGTCCCGCAGCGGCAAACAGGGTGCGGTCTTCCTCAACGGGCTCAAAGACCCGGGCTTTGATGGTCCCGTCTACGTAGTCAATCCGTCCGCCGATGAAGTGCTGGGCGTTAAGGCCTACCCGACGATCGGCGACCTGCCGGAGACCCCCGACCTGGCCGTTCTTACGCTGCCGGCTGAGCCCGCGATCCGGGTCGTCTCCCAGTGTGCCGCTCGGGGAGTGCCCGGTGCGGCCCTCTTCACTGCCGGATTCCACGAGCTGGGCACGGCGGAAGGCCGCGAAAGAGGCGAACGGCTGCTGGCCGCCGCGGGTGGTCGAACCAGGCTCATCGGACCCAACGGCATGGGCGTCTACAACCCCCGCCGCGGGGTGGCCATGTTCCCCGGGCTGCCCTCCCGGGCCGGCGGGCTGGGCCTCGTCTCCCAGTCCGGCTCCCTTACGAGCTTCACGGTTCGGGCTGCCGCCTCGCGCGGGATCGGCTTCAGCAAGGCCATAGCGATGGGGAACCAGCTCGACCTCAACGCCGCCGACTACTTCGACTTCCTCGCGGGAGACCCCGAGACTTCGATGATCGGCGCCTACATCGAGGGGGTCCCGGACGGCCCCGCATTCCGCGGTGCCCTCGAGCGAGCGGCGGCCGCCAAGCCCGTCGTTATCTGGAAGGCCGGCCGGGTGGCGGGAGGCGCGAAGGCCGCGCAGTCCCATACCGGCCAGCTCGCCGGCAGCTACGCCGTCTGGCAGGGCATGGCCCGCCAGACCGGCGCCGTCCTTGTACGGGAGATGGACGAACTCCTGGATACACTTTCACTCGTCGCGACGCTGGGAAGCATCGACAGGACGGCCCGGCGGATCGCGGTAGTGACGGGCCCCGGAGGTCCGGCGGTCAGTGCGAGCGACGCCTGCGAAGAGGCCGGGCTCACTCTCGCCAGCTTCTCCGACTCCACAAGAGCTGCACTCCGGGAGAGAGTCGCCGCCGCCGGCACGAGTGTTCGCAATCCGGTCGACGTCGGCATGGTGATCGCGGGGGCAACCGAGGTCTTCGCCGGCGTGCTCGGCCCGACAATGGCGGATCCCGGTGTCGACGCGGCGGTCGTCATCGGGGGGGAGGGCGGACGAGCGGAGGCCTTCGCGAGAATGCTCGTCGATGTGCGCCGGGCTGCGGGCAAGCCGCTGATGTACGCCGCGAGCGGTGATTTCAGCGCGGCCGAGACGATGGAGCTCCTGGTGGAGGGTGGAGTCGCTGTGGTCCCCAGCGCAGAGCGGGCACTGCGCGCCTACGCCCGGCTAATCGATCGTTAGACTGGGCGGGCCGTGGCCCGCCGTGCGGGCGGCGGCAGATCAGGGCGCAGGGCCGGCCCCGTGCCTCGGAGGTTTGGTGATGAGCGAGCCGTTGCCGCTGGCCGGCTACAAGATTCTGGACCTGACGATCGCGCGGGCAGGGCCGACTGCAGTCCGTCTCCTTGCCGACTGGGGTGCCGACGTCATCAAGATCGAGCCGCCCCCGGTCAGAGACGGCCGGGCCGGGTTCACCGGGGCCCGACGCGGCCCGGACGAACAGAACCTCCATCGCAACAAACGCGGACTCGCCCTCAACCTGAAACACCCTGAAGGGCGCAAGGTCTTCCTCGACCTGGTGCGGACCTCCGACGTGGTCGTCGAGAACTTCCGTGCCGATGTGAAGTCCCGGCTCGGCATCGACTACCAGACGCTGAACGGTGTGAATCCGGGCATCATCCTCGCAAGCATCTCCGGCTTTGGGCAGGACGGTCCATACAGCGACCGTCCCGGTGTCGACCAGATAATCCAGGGGCTGAGCGGGCTCATGTCCGTTACCGGCGAGCCGGGTCGCGGGCCGATGAGGGTCGGCGTCGCGATCTCGGATACTTCGGCGGGGATGTTCCTCGGCCAGGGGATTCTCATGGCGCTGCTGCACCGCGAAAAGACCGGTCGCGGCCAGTGGGTACACACGTCGCTGCTCGAGGCGATGATCAACAAGCTCGATTTCCAGGGCGCTCGCTACACGATGTCCGGCGACGTGCCGGGCCAGGAGGGGAACCACCATCCAACAGGCGTGCCGATGGGGACTTTCCCGGCGGCCGACGGTCTTGTAAACGTCGCGGCCAGCAGCGCGAAGATGTGGAAGGCGTTCTGTGACACGCTCGACGCCCGCCATCTCCTCGAGGAGCCCGACTTTCGCGGCGTTCGGAACCGGGCTCGGAACAGGACGAAGGTCCGGGATGCAGTCGCTGAGGTGACGGTGAGGTTCACCGTGGCGGAACTGGTGAAGAGGCTGAACGCAGCCGGCGTACCCTGCGGTCCGATCAACGATATCGGCCAGGCCTTCCGTGATGAGCAGGTCAGGCACCTCGAAGTGACGCGCGTCGCGCATCACCCCGAGGATGGCGATCTGCATCTCCTTCGTTCGCCGATCAACATGTCCGAGTTCCCGCAGGGCCCCGAGTTCGATTGCGCTGCGCCGGACCCGGGCCAGGACACGGCGGAAGTGCTGGCCCACCATGGATACACCCCGGAGCAGATAGAGCGGCTCCGTGATTGCGAGGCGATCGGATGAAGCTGTCCACCGACAAAATGCTGGCCGAAGCGGACGGCCATATCGGCTGGGGAACGTTCAACAACCCGGCCCCCCACAATGCCGTGTCCCCGGCAATGTGGCCGGGCGCCGCGGAGTCGCCACACGCGTGTGCGCGGAGTCTGCAG
>CAZHMF010000031.1:21127-22236 GCA_964533605.1 uncultured Anaerolineaceae bacterium | reverse complement strand
CTCAAACATGGTGGTGGCGGGCGAAACCATCTACTCTCGCGACGATCTCCCGAACGGCGGCGAAACTCCCAGCAGCCGCCCTATCATTGGGCCACGGAATGGACAACGCGGAACGATTTCGGTTCAGGACGGTCGCGACCGCCGACGTGAGTGCAGAAGAGATGGAGACGATTCTCAGCCTGTTCGCACAGGGTTACCGCGAGGCCAACACCGCGTACATCGAAACGTCCCTCACCACCCTCGCCTTCGTCACCCTCGCCTGGGAGGGGTCCGTTCCCGCCGGCTTCGCCTTCGCGGAGCGGCGCCGCATAGACCTGCCGCGGCTGCCGGGAACGGTCGTCGCGATGGGCGGGATCTGCTGCATCCCACCGGCCTTCCGCCGCCTCCATCTCTTCGGGGAATTGGAACGGCGCTCGCAGGACGCGGGCTCCGTTCGGACCGAGGGGCGAGTGCTGTCGGCCGGCCGGATGGCCCATCCCGCCAGCTTCCGGGGCATGAGCGGCAATCCCACCGTGGTGCCGCATCGAGAGAGGCGGGCGACACCCTGGCAGCAAGAAGTAGGGATCGCCATCGCCGGGGCCTACCGAAGCCCGGGGTTCGATCCGGAGACGTTCGTCGTCAAGGGGAGCGGAAAGCCGGTCGGATACCCGGTCATCGACATCGAGGCGACTCCGGAGGAGTGGGAGCTCTTCACAAACGTGGATCGGAGTGCTGGCGATTCGCTCCTCGGGATCGCCTGGAACCCCGACGCGCCGCCGGGCTGGCTTGACGAAAGCGCGAAGGATCCGAGGTGAGTTCCTGCCTCTGGGTCCCGTGACCGCGTGGCCTCGCGCCGTTCACTCGATGAGAGAAACCGCTTCAACGCCCCAATGACCCTCACGGTCTGTGACGAGAAACACGCCTCGCCAGTCGGCGGCGCCGTCGCCTCCCTCCGATCTGGCCGCGACGTTCACACCCCGCCGGCCGCTCTCGACGGCTTCGGCTGAGACGCTTGCCGCCTCCGCGACGGTCGGTCGCGCCAGCTCCGCGGCAAGGGCGGCCCCGTCCTCGAGCTGCCTCACAGATCCGACTCCGACAGCAATAACGGGAAAGTTGCAGACAGCGCCGGC
>CAZHMF010000031.1:13302-21027 GCA_964533605.1 uncultured Anaerolineaceae bacterium | reverse complement strand
GAAGTCATGACCGGTGCCTCCTATTGCTCGCCTCGGAGGAATCGCTCGACGTCTCCGATGGCCTCCTCGGGCGAGGGCAGTTCGGACTGCCCGGACGACTGAGTCCGGGCTTCCATCGCCTCGTACTGCTCCTCCATGGCGGCCACGGCCGAACGGAGCTCGTCCGATTCATCCATGGCCTGATTGGCGCGCCTCGTCAGTTCTTCCGCCGTCCGCTCGACCTCCTCGAGATCCGTCGCCGTTCCCGCCAATCGGTCCAGAGCTCGGGTGATGACCGACATTGCATGAGGATTCGGAACAACACCGAGGTAGTTGGGCACGAAGACCATCAGGCCCGCTCCCTCCACGCCGGTCTCCGCCAGCGCCTGCATCAATGCACCGCCGCAGTCCGTCGGGCCCTCGTAGGTGCTGCTGACCGGGTCGATCTTCAGTCCCGACGCGAGGTCCTGGGAGTCTGTGGTGAGGCGCAACAGCAGGGGCCGGGTGTGCGGGACCCTCGCGGGCCAGGTGCGCACGACGAGCAGCCTTCGAATACCCGTGTTCGCGACGAACGTCGCGACGGTCTCAAGGAAAGTCGGCCAGCGCAGGTGGGGCTCGATACCGGCCAGAGTGATTATGTCCCGGCCCGAGGCAGCGGGCTGCAACAGCAGCAGCTCGTTGTCCGGCCAGTCGAGCGTTCGTTTGCCCTCACTCAAGCGGAGACTGGGGGGAGCAATCGTGTAGTCCAGGAAAGGGTCGGAATCGATTCGCGCCAGGGCGACAGGGTCGTGCCTGTTCGCGAAGGCTTCGACGGATGCTCTCGCGGTGGAGTTGAAGCCGTTGCGCCGGACCAGAGAGACAACCAGGGCGGGCTCACGCAGCGGTCCGGGCTCGCGCAGCGTATGAAGCGGTGTTGGTTCCATCTCCGGCTATCTTGACCCGTCCGCCCATGGCAAGGTCAATCCCCGCGGTCTACCGGCAACAACCGGAGGCGCGTCGCGCGGCTCGCGCTCGGCGCCACACCGTCAGTCCGGATGAAGACCACAGACCGCACACCCGGCCGGCACGGCCGCGTCGGCGCGCAAGCGGTCGTCCTCATGCTGAAACTGCGGTGTATCGAGGCGCTCGACCCTGTCGTCGTTCCGATTCGCAGACGTCTTCCAGGTCTCGTCCTCGTCCCAGCGGAACCGCAGTCGCTTGATCCGGCCGGGAGCCTGCAGCTCGCGAAACGCAGCGAGGGCCTCGAGCAGGATCTCGCGCTGAAGCGCCGGCTGATGCGGCCTCCCGGCGGTGTGCCCGAGGGGGAAATCCAGGAACGCCCCCCGGGGCGGATTCACCGATTGCATTATGTCCAGGGCGCTACCCATACAGAGGGTCGGAATCCCCGCTCTTTCAAGCTCCCGGGCGATCAGTCCCACGGACTGATGACAGACCGGTCAGACCGGGACGAGGAGGGCGGCATCAACCTCCTCTTCCTTCATCCGTCGCACTATCTCGGGAGCGACCAGTTCACGGACACGCCGGGACGAGTAGATGCCGCCCATGAACGTATAGGCGTGGCCGGCCAGCTCTTTGATGGCTCCCTCGCCGACCAGACTGCGCAGGGTATCGATCGGAAAGACAACGTTGGGGTCGCTGCGGGCGTCGGTCTGGTCGTAGGCGAAGTGGGCAGTGCGAAGGCCGGCGGTGTCGACGTTCGTGGGGATCGCGCGAATGGATGTGTCGTCCTTGAAGTGGAAAGCAACCTGCCCGACCGCGTAGATGCCGCCGGACGCGATGAGGCCGAGCCGGCATTCGGCGAGCGGTCGCTTCAAAGGCGTCCACGGTGGCTCATCCTCGTTGCAAACCCACTTGTAGGTGGGGTAGCCGAGGCCGTCGTAAAGACGGGTGAGGCGTTCGATGTAGGCGACTGGTCCCATGGCGCCATGATAGTGCACTGTGCCGGGCCGGCCGCCGGCACTGATTGGCGCCGCACCGCCCCAGGCATGGACATTGCCTGGCGCGCAGCACGGCCACGCAAGCGGCGCCGCGGCTGCAGCAGTCTACGTTCTGATCGAATCCTTCGTTTCTGCGAGCTCCGCCATGAGCTCCAGCGCCTCCGGCTGCCAGGAGGTAATAACGAGGCCGTTGAGGCCATGCTCCCCTGCGTCCCGCCAGGCGCGGAACTTCTCGCGAATCCGCTCGGGCGGGCCGATGAGCGCCTCTTCATCGATGAACTCGTCGGGGATGGCGGCGGCCGCTTCGTCCTTGCGGCCGGCAAGGTAGAGCTCCTGGACGAGGGCGGCTTCGTCCGGATAGCCTCGCTTGACCATCCGCTCATTGTGGAAGTTCTTGGAGCGCGCCCCCATCCCTCCTATGTAGAGCGCCCGCCCCGGCTTGATGCTGTCGAGTCCTGCCCTGACGTCGTTCGTGATCAGCACCGTCGTTCCCGAGAAGAGCTCGAAGTCGTCGAAGGACTTGCCGCCGCCGGCCTTGTCGAAGCCCTGCTGGATCGAAGCCCTGACCCGCGGCAGCTCGCTCGGAGTAAGTCCCCCGGTCACACCGTCCGCTACCTCCCCTGCCAGGCGGAGCGCCGCGGGGGTGAAGCTTCCGAACCAGACCGGAATGTCCGGGCGCATGTGAAGGATCGAGCGCAAGGGCTTACCCAGGCCGGAGGAGCCCTTCCCTCTGTAGGGCAGCTGGATCTCCGTGCCGTCGTGGGTCACCGGCGCCTCCCGCTTGAAGACCTTCTTCATGATCGCTGTGTAATCGCGAAGGCGCTCGGTCGCCACGCCCCAGGGCATCCCGTACCAGCCTTCGACGATCTGCGGCCCCGACACTCCGATGCCGCACACGAAGCGGCCGCCGGACATCGCGTCGATGGTGCCGGCCTGCATGGCGGCGTTGGCCGGTGTTCGCCCTGCGATCTGGATGATTCCGGTAGCAAGCCGGATCCGGTTCGTGACCGCCGCCAGGTAGGCAAGAGGCGTCATCGCATCCGAGCCGTAGGCTTCAGCGGTCCAGACTGAGTCGAACCCCAGCCGTTCGGCGTGCTGCACGTGTTCGACCGGCAATTCCATCTGAGGGCCGGAATAGCCGATGCTCAGTCCAAGTTTCATGGGAACCTCTCGGGGGCCTGGTGCGCCGATACTACGGCATCGTGCGGTGCTGTGGCCGCGGCGCGAAGAGCGCCCGGCTCCGAAACAGCCCACCATGGACCGGGCGAAGCGCCGGCGACACACTGCAGTCACCCACCAGCGGCGTCATCCGCCGCAGCGGTGAGCAGCGGAGCCCGGAGATCGCCGGTCGGTCCGATGGAGGAGACAACCTGGGGCGCATCATCGATCTACACGTTCACACCACTGTCGGCTCCTTTGACTCGACAACAACGGCGACCGATATCGCCGCGATCAGCGCTCGTGTTCCCTCGCTGGACGGAGTCGTCCTCACAGAGCACGCCCATTCGTGGCCGGACGAAGCCGTGGCCGGGATCCCCCAGGGCGTCCTGGCATTCAACGAGCGGGAGTACGAAACGTACCGCGGTCACATTCTCGCGATCGGCGCTCCGCCCGGGTTCCAGACGTCGGACGTCGGGGAGTTGAGGGAGCGGGTTCTGGACGCAGGAGGTCTGTTGATCCTCGCGCACCCGTTCCGTTTCTACCCGAGCTCCCTCAGCCTCCTCTTTCCCAGAGCCTGGCACGAACCCGGGGAGTGGCCGCCGGAGCGCCTCGCCGAGCATCCACTGTTCGAGATGGTCGACGCCGTCGAGGCCTGGAACGGCCGCGTGATGCCGGCCCAGAACAGACTCGCCGAAGCCTGCGCCCGCATCCACGGCCTGCCCGTCGTCGGTGGCAGCGACTCACACTCGGCGGCGAACCTGGGCCGGTATGCGACGGAGTTCGCGGACGAGATCGAGACCAGGGACGGTCTCCTCGCAGCGATCCGGGCCGGTCGCTGCCGGCCGGTCGAGCTGACGGCAACCGGGCGTTACAGACGCCTGGACGCGGACGCCTGATCCGGCCGCGGGACGGTCGCCCGGCTTCTTGGTGGCGGCCGGGTACAATGCGAATCCGAGGTGGGGGGTTCAACGGTCCCGAGGCGGCGGAACCACCCCAATCCGATCTGACTACGTGCAAGGAGACCAGACAGAAGAAATGAAGACGCGAATCACGGAGCTCTTCGGCATCGAGCATCCGATCATCCAGGGCGGGATGCATTTCGTGGGACTTGCCGAGATGGCCTCGGCCGTTTCCAATGCCGGCGGACTTGGCATCATCACCGGCCTCACGCAGGGGACACCCGAGAAGCTCGCCAATGAGATCGCGCGATGCCGCGAGATGACCGACAAGCCCTTCGGCGTCAACATGACCTTCCTTCCGTCGGTCACGCCTCCCGACTACCCCGGGCTCTTCAAGGTCATCATCGACAGCGGCGTCAAGGCCGTGGAAACGGCGGGGAACAACCCTTCTCAGTGGCTGCCCATGCTCAAAGAGGCCGGCGTCAAGGTCATCCACAAGTGCACCTCAGTACGCCACGCACTGACGGCGGAGCGAATCGGTTGCGACGCCATTTCCGTCGACGGGTTCGAATGCGGCGGCCACCCCGGTGAAGATGACGTGCCGAACTTCGTCCTCCTGCCCCGCGCCGGGGAAGAGCTCAAGATCCCGTTCGTCGCCTCCGGCGGCATGGCCGACGGCCGCAGTCTCGTCGCGGCGCTCGCGATGGGCGCCGACGGGATAAATATGGGCACCCGGTTCATCGCAACGCAGGAAGCCCCCGTGCATCCGAACGTGAAGCAGGCTCTCGTGGATGCGACGGAGCTCGACACCAGACTCATCATGCGCGGGCTGCGCAACACCGAGCGGGTGCTGATGAACGCAGGAGTCGTGCGGCTGATGGAGAAGGAGAAAGCGCTGGGCGCCGAGCTCAAGTTCCAGGACATCATGCCCGACGTCGCCGGCGTCTATCCGAAGGTGATGGTGGACGGGGACATGGACGCCGGCGCCTGGTCGTGCGGCATGGTTGCCGGGCTCATCCACGACGTGCCGACCGTGAAAGAGCTGGTCGATCGAATCATGAGCGAGGCCGAGGCGATCATCAGCAAACGGCTGGCGGGCCTTCAGGCCGGTTGATCGCCGGGATGCGCCGGCCCGCGACGCATTGTTCGTTCCACCCGGCTTCACAGTCCGGCGGGCAGGCAGCTCCCGCCGGTGAAGCCGGGGACCGCCCACGGCGTCGCCGTCGCCGATGAAGTTTGCCCTGTCCTTCCCCAACTTCGGTGACTTCGCCGAGCCCGACGCTCTGGTCGACCTGGCGGTACGGGCCGAGGAGGCCGGCTGGGAGGGGTTCTTCCTCTGGGACCACATCGTCGTCGCCGACGGCATGCCCGTCGCGGATCCATGGGTCGCGCTGGGTGCAATAGCCCAGGCGACCGACCGGATCACAATTGGGCCGATGGTGATCGCGCTGCCGCGCCACCGTCCCTGGGTGGTCGCCAGGCAGGCCGTCTCCGTCGACCGGCTCTCGAAGGGTCGCTTCGTTCTCGGAGTCGGCCTCGGCTTTCCGCCGGAGGAGGAATTTGCGACGTTCGGGGATCCGATCGATGCGCGTGTCCGGGCGGAAATGCTGGACGAGGGGCTCGAGATCATCCGAGGGATATGGGGCGGCGAGCCGTTCTCCTTCGAAGGAACGCACTACACGGTCAGGACCAACCGGTTCGCGCCGCAACCCTACGAACGGCCACGGATCCCGATCTGGGTGGCGGGCATGCTGCCGAACCGGCGGCCGCTGCGCCGGGCAGCGCGCCACGATGGCGTCTTCCCGACGTACAGCGACCTCTCTCTCCTGACCGTGGACGACGTCGTGGGAGTCAAGACATACGTGGAGCGGCACCGGGAAGGTCCCGGGGGGTTCGACTACGTAATCGCCGGACCACCGCGGACCGGCCGGGAGTACGCAGCGCTTGAGGACGCCGGAGTCAGCTGGTACGTCTGCGGACCGAATCCCGAAGGGGAGCCACTCGCCCGCACACGCGACTGGGTGTCGGGCGGGCCGGCCGCTTACCGGATCGGTTGAGGCCGCCGATCCGGTAGTACCGTTTTGTCGCCGCCGTGCACCGTTCGCTCGCGCCGCGGCCTCGGTGGCGTCCGTATCTTCGGCACCTGTGCCCGGTCGCCCCGGGATGGGGGATGCCCGTCCCCCTGGTTCAGCCGGACACGGTGAACTCCGCGGGGCTTACCTGCGCCCGCCCTAAGCACTCCGGCTGATAGCGTGGGTGCCGGTGTATCCACGGTCTTTCTACGTCCTCTATGTATCGGTATTCGTGGCGACCCTGGGAATCTCCATGGTCAGTCCGCTGCTGCCCGTTTACGCGAAGGATCTCGGGGCCACCGGCATCTGGATCGGGCTGACGTTTTCCATCTTCGCCGTTACGCAGACGATCTTCGGCCCGTTTGCCGGCCGCATCTCAGACAGATACGGGCGGAAGCCGTTCATCGTGGGCGGTCTTCTGCTCTACTTCGTCGCCGCCCTGGGCTACCTCACCGCCGCGACGTTCTACCAGGTGATGGCCTTCCGGGCCCTGAGCGGCGTCGGCACGAGCCTCATCTTTTCCGTCTCCCGCGCCTACATCGGGGAGATGGTCCCGGGCGGCCACGAAGGGCGCTGGTTCGGCGTCTTCGCGACCGCCGACATCATCGGGTTCGGCACAGGACCAATCCTGGCGGGCGTCATCCGCCAGGTCTTCAGCTTCGACTCCGTGTTCGTGGCGATGGCCGCCCTGCTCTTCGCCTCGGCCGGAATCGTCCAGGTCCTGCTGCCGCCGGAGCCCGACACCAGCAAGAGAGGGCTCAGCCCGGGTCAGGAGGAGACTTCGGACATCGGCCTCCTCGCGGCACTGAAGGACCGTCTGGCGCTCGCCGTCACCCTGATGATGGGCTTCACGTCCCTTTCCTTCGGGTCGACTTTCAGTTTTCTTGCGGTGAGGCTGGAGAATGACCTGGGTGTCGGCCCGGCCCTCGTGGGGGTCGCGTTCGCGGTGGAGAACGTGGCGAGCGGGGTCGCCCAGCCGTTCATGGGCCGGATCGCAGACCGCCTCGATCGCCGCCTCCTCGTTTCGATCGGATTCGCGGTCACCGCAACGATGCTGTTCCTCCTGGGACTGGCGAACAGCCTGACGGTCGTCATCCTCTTGCTCGCCCTAATGGGCGCGGGCCAGGCGATCTCCTGGGTCACATCGAGCGCACTCCAGGTTGTTGCCGGCCGGCGTGTGGGCATGGGTACCGTCCTCGGGCTCGGCTCCGGCTCAAGCGGTGTCGGAATCCTTATCGGTTCCGTCATCGGTGGGCTGATCGTCGACGTCTCAAACATCCGCGGGGCCTTCTTCTTCGGCGGGATCGTGATGGCGATGGGCCTGCCGCTCTTCCTCGCAATCACACGCGGAGTCTCTACGCGTGACGAGGAGGAGCCGGTTGCCGCGGCGGCCGCGGCCGGCGGCGCGTAGGGCGTTGCCGGTGCCGGAACCGGGCCCGGCCCGGGGAAAACGGCGTCGAGAAGAAGGGCATCCGGATCAGGTAGGGCAAGCGATCACGGGTGCTCGAGGCCGAGCAGGCCAAGGAAGGCCGCCTTCTGCTCCGCCGTCATCTCCGAGAAGACGGGCACACCGAGCTCAGTCACAGGGAGGCCCGCGAACTCCGGAGAGGGCATCTGGAGGCTCGCCGCGATGTTGTGCAGCCCGCCACCCTCTTCGCCGCCCTTCCGGAGCGCGGC
>CAZHMF010000031.1:0-13202 GCA_964533605.1 uncultured Anaerolineaceae bacterium | reverse complement strand
GGGCGAGATTCCGTCGCCGCCGGTGATCTTGCCGTTCGCCACCATGAACCAGTAGGCGGCTCTTCTGCGCCCTGCGGTCAACAGCCGGGCGGGTGGGTTGGTGTAGTCCTCGCTGAACCCCCACTGGAGACCGGCCGGTAGGCCGGCCTCCTTGAGGAGCCTGACCCCGTAGGCCGCACAGGCCTCGCACCAGGCCTTCGAGCCGAACTCACCCACCGGTTGGATCCTGGACACGTCGATAGCAGCCATTGGGTCTCCTTCGATGATCGTGAACTGAGGGAGGACAGAGGCCTCACCGGCCGGCGATGGGAGTCTGGTGGAACCGGCACTTCCGGGGAAGCCCGGCATCGTGGTCGCCGATCTGACTACCTCCCCGGGGCCTCGACGATCGAGGGGCCCAGGGCGGCGCTGCATTCGATGTTGAGCTGGCCGGCGAGACCGGCCGCCCGGTGAACGCCGATCTCTTGCATCTCCGGTGAGCGCATCATCTCCATCATCGCCGCGCGCGACGGGTACCGTGCAATGGCGACCCTGTCCCAGAGCTCCTCGACTTCACCGAGCATCAGCCGCTCAACGGCGGCAGCGAAGACGATGCCGCCGCCGGCCTTCTCGAGCAGTGGAGCGACGCCCCTGCCGTACAGCTCGTACGCCTGCTCGCCGGTGAGGTCGGTGGCCCGCCCGTCCGCGTACTCGGCCCGCTCCTTGAACTTGAGCAGATTGACCATGTAGATCGGCCCCTCGGGCCCGGGCTCGAGGAATCCTGCCATCTGCTCCTGGTTGGGATTCACTCTGTTGTGGACTTCCATCGAGGACTCTCCTTGCGCGCGTGGTGCGCGGCTCTCCAAGTCAGGCGCGCGGCTCTGTATGACGACGGAGGCGGTTGCGATACGGCCCCCAGCGCCAGACCATCTCGTCGCCATCGAGGTGGCGGGTTGCTCCCGCCACCCCCCGATCACCCGGATATAGATTCAGCGGCGCGCCGCGCATGGCGGAAACGGCCTTCAGGAGACCGAGCGGATTCATGACCGCCCGTGCGTCAGGTGGCCATGAAGTCGATGAGGATCCGGGCCAGCTCGGGCCCTCTGTCCTCCTGGAGGAAGTGGCCGGCACCCGCAACGGTCGTGTGGGGCCGGCCCTGCGACCCGGGTACCCGGGTCGTGAACACCCGCTCGCCGCCCCTGGTGACCGGATCCCCATCGCTGAAACAACAAAGGAACGGCTTCGTGAACTGTTCGAGCACCTTCCAGGCCTCTCTGTTGGCGGGGGCTTCAGGGTCGGCAGGCGATGTGGGGACGTGCGACGGCCAGATCCTTGCCCCGGCCTTGTACGTGTCGTCGGGGAAGGGTGCCTCGTAGGCCGCCATCACCTCCGCCGACAGCTCCGTCGTGCACCCACCATTGATGATGTTGCCGATAGGAAGCACCGGGGACTCCTGGGAGAACTTCTGCCACCGCAGGAAGGCGTCGGTCGGCTTGCCGTCACCGGTCGGAAGTCCGGTGTTGCCGACGGCAACTCGCGCGAAACGATCGGGCTGAGCCGCCACGAGGCGGAGCCCGATGAGCCCGCCCCAATCCTGGCCGAAGAACGTGATCTCCCGCAGGTCGAGCAGGTCGAACACGAGGCTCGACATCCAGTCCACGTGGCGCGCGTAGCTGTAGTCGGTCATCTCCGAAGGCTTGTCGCTCCTGCCGAAGCCGACCTGGTCCGGGACGATCACCCGGTGTCCCGCCCCGGCCAGGGGCGGGATCATGTGACGGTAGAGAAAGCTCCAGGACGGCTCGCCATGCAGGAGCAGGACCGGCGCCGCGTCGGGAGGGCCCTCGTCGATGTAGTGCACCCGCAGTGTTCCGCCATCACCGTCGGGGATCTCGGCGTAGTGAGGGGCGAAGGGGAATCCCGGGAGGTTCGCGAACCGTTCGTCGGGTGTGCGCAGGGTTTTCATCGGTCATTCCTTTCCGGACCGTAGTATCCGCACGATCCAGGGAGTTACGGGCCTCCGCCGCCGTGGAGGACGGTCCCGCCGTTTCGTTCGAGGCCGGGTCTCATTGCCGTGACATCTCCGAGCGAGCTCTGGTTGAAGTGTCGCCGGCGCTCTGCCAGGGGAGCTGGATCACCACCTCATGGAGGGTGCCGGTGAACGGGTAGGGAGCACGGTAACGGCTCGAGACGGCCGAGCCGTGGTCGTAGCCCACGCTCGCCCCGACGGAAGAGATCATTCGCATGTAGAGGGGGAGCTCGGCGCGGCCGGCGGCCACACCGTTCACCGTCAGCTCGGCGTAGCCGCTTCGACGGTCGGTACGCTGGAGACGCATCCCCAGAGTACTGTCGCCGACCGGAACCTCCAGGCTCGACTCAAGGGTCGTGTGGTCGCCGAACGCGTTGTAATCGACGACGAGTCGGTCTTTCTGCACGAAGACCGAGACGCCCGAGTTCTCGTTACCCGTGGCCCAGAGAACTCCCTCATCGCCCTCGGCCCGGGTGATCCGGGCAGAGAGATCGAAGGCCCGGCTTCCGGCGGCGGCCGCGGCGGCGCCCGGAATAGGGGACATCGGGGGCCGGTAGACATACCGGCGGCTCAACGGGTGTGGCGAGCGGTCCCGGAAACGGGCGCCGAAGAGCTCGACGCCACGGTCGTCGAGCGGGAGCACGCCGTGGCGCTCGGCCTCGACCCACCAGAGGTCGACCAGCTCTTCGAGCTTCTGCGGATGCTCGGCCGCCAGGTCGTTGCACTCCGACGGATCGGCTTCCAGGTGATACAGCTCCCAGGTCTCTGTATCGAAGTCGTCACCCCGGCGATGCCGGCAGACGGCTTTCCAGCCGTCCGCCACAAGGGCCCGGCTGCCGGCCATTTCGAAGTACTGGAGCGTGTTGGTCGGAGGGTGTCCCGGATCGCTCAGGAGGGGAGCAAAGGAGTGCCCGGTGACGGGCAGCTGCTCGATTCCCCTGAAGACCTCCGGTGGTGTGATCCCGAGCAACTCGTAGACGGTCGGCGCGACGTCGGCCACGTTGATGAACTGGTCGCGCTTCGTACCACGCTCCTCCGCCGCCAGACCCTCGGGCCAGTGGATGATCATCGGCACGTGGACACCGCCCTCGTGGGTGTTCTGCTTGTACCACTTGAAGGGGCTGTTTCCGCACTGGGCCCAGCCCCAGGGATAGTTGGTGTGGCTGTGCGGCCCGCCGATCTCGTCGATGTGGCGGACCGCCTCGTCGGCCGTCTCGACGATACCGTTGAAGAACTTCATCTCGTGGAGGACGCCGGAAGGACCACCCTCCTGAGATGCCCCATTGTCGGCGAGGACTATGAGGAGCGTGTTATCGAGTTCGCCCAGGCCCCGCAGGCCTTCGACCAGGCGGCCGATCTGAACGTCCGTGTGGTCGAGGAACGCGGCGAAGGCCTCCTGGAGGCGGGCGGCGAGGCGGCGCTGGTTCTCGGAAAGGCTCTCCCATGGCTCGACGCCCGGGTTCCTCGGGGCGAGCTGCGTGCCTTCGGGGATGACACCGAGCTCCAGCTGCCGCCGGTACCATCGCTCCCTGACCGTGTCCCACCCTTCGTCATAGCGGCCACGGTACTTCTCGAGGTAAGCGGCCGGAGCCTGGTGGGGGGAGTGGGTGGCGCCGAAGGGGACGTAGGCGAAGAACGGGCGATCGGGTCGCACTCCCTTGCTGTCGCTGATCATGCGCAGCGCCTGGTCGATGATGTCCTCGCTGACGTGGTAGCCCTCGTCGGGCTTCGCCGGCGGTTCGATCGGATGGTTGTCGCACGCGAGCTGCGGATGGAACTGGTCGGTCTCGCCCTCGAGGAATCCGTAGAAGCGATCGAAGCCACGCCCGAGGGGCCACTGGTCGAAGGGTCCGGCGGCCGAGCACTGATCCATCGGCGCAAGGTGCCACTTTCCCGTACAGAACGTGGCGTAGCCCGCAGCGCCCAGCACCTCAGCGATGGTGGCGGCCCGATTGGAGATGTGGCCGAGCTGATGGGGGAAGCCCGTGTTGAAGTTGGATACCGAGCGCATCCCGACAGCGTGCTGCGAGCGGCCGGTGAGCAACGAGGCCCGCGTAGGTGAGCAGAGCGGCGTCACGTGGAAGTTTGTGAACTGCAGGCCGTTCGCGGCCAGGCGATCGACGTTCGGAGTAGCAATGTCGGATCCGTAGCATCCGAGTTGGGCGAATCCGGTGTCATCCAGAAGCACCAGGACGACGTTGGGAGCGTGTTCACCGGGATGTGGAGGGGTGGCGAACCAGGGTTCCGATTCGGCGAGCGTGCGGCCGATACGTCCGCCGAACCCATCGGGCTTCCTACTGTTGTTCTCTTCCATAGCAACCACAGTCTAGCCGGATCGGTGGCTGCTTTCGCCCGGGAATCAGTCTGCCGGCGTCCTGTCCTTCGCGCCGGACGCGGCCGCGGCGTTGGGGAGGCGGGCGGCGCGAACCACGTGATCGACGATGGACAGTCCGGCCCGTTCGCTGAATCGTCCGCAGCCACGAGGTCTTCGAGCAGGCGATTGACAGGTGCCCGCGGATGAACTCCACTTGAAGTAAGTTGGTCGCCTCGTCCGCCGCGTGCGTTGAACGGGGGAACACTCTCGGGGAGTGTAGCTCGCGCATCGGGACAGGATGGTTCCAATCATGTCCCGTGAACTCGCACTCCCCCGGCTTTTGCAATTCCCTCGGCCTTCTCCGCCGCCGTCCGGGACCCGCTGCAGGGCTCGGCCGGCGCCGTTGACTTTCATGCGGCGGCGAACAGCCGCAGGCGCCCCGTACCCGCGTTCGGGAACATCGCCCGACCGGAGCCGGCCGGGCCCGCGCGACGAGTTCAGACCGAGAAGACAGGAAACATAAACGTGACCAGAACATTAGCGACGACCCCTGCAACGACTGCGCGAATGGAGACGGCGCCCGTTCCGTCCGAAGACTACGTGGAGCTGAAGAAGCTGGTCACGGCAGAGGGGCTGCTGGCGGACCAGCGGGGCTATTATTGGATGAAGACCGCCGTGGGACTGGCGACCCTGGCGGCCGCCGTTGCGGCGGCACTGGTCAGTCCCTGGACACCGCTCGTGCTGGGGAGCGCTCTGTTCCTCGCCTTCGCTTCCACGCAGATAGCCCTTCTCGCCCATGACGTAGGCCATCGCCAGGGCTTTCGTGGCAGAGGAATGAACCGTCTGGCGAGGCTGATATCCGGGAATCTGCTCCTCGGCGTGAGCCATTCCTGGTGGACCACCAAGCACAACCAGCACCACGCGAACCCCAACCACGTGGACAAGGATCCGGACATTCAGTTTCCCTTCCTCGCCTTCTCGGCGGAGCAGGTCGCCACGCGCCCCAGGTTCCTGCGACCCCTTCTCACCGCCCAGGCCTTCGTATTCGTCTCCCTCCTTCCCCTCCAGGGCGTCCTCGCCCGGTACGCCAGCATTCGCCATCTGCTCACAGAGAAGGCCCCCGGCCGCGGGCGCCAGTTCGCCCTGCTCGCCCTCCACGGAGGGCTCTACGCGGTACTGCTGGTGCTGCTCGGCAGCTGGGAAGTGGCGCTGGGGTTCGCCGTCCTCCACCAGGGCGCGTTCGGGCTCTACAACAGCTCGGTCTTTGCTTCGAACCACAAGGGGATGGAACTCATCCGCGATGGGGAGCGGCTCGACTTCCTTACCGCGCAGGTGATCACTTCTCGCAACCTGACCGGCAATCCCCTCACGGACTTCTGGTTCGGCGGGCTGAACTATCAGATTGAGCACCATCTCTTCCCAACGATGCCGAGAAACAATCTCCGCCGTGCTCAGGTGCTGGTGAGCGCGTTCTGCAAGGAGCGGGGGATCCCGTACCACACGACGTCCCCGGCGACCGCCTATCGCGAAGGCTTCCTCCACCTCCACAGGGCGGGACGGGGGATCGGAGTGCCGGTGCGGCCGAGTTAGCGTCGGTCCGGCTACCTCTCCGTCTCCAGTTCACCTTCCCGGATGCCCGGTCCCGCGACGGTGACGTTGAAAGTGCGCCCACATCGTCCGGCCGGCGTCGAGATTGTGCGTCGTGCAGCCGAAGATGTGCTCACGCCGTGGCGAAGGACCGCCCGGCCACGTGTGCCCGCCCCCCTCTATCGCGTAGAGAACGACCTCGTTCGGTGATCCGCCCCACGTCTCGCGCCGTATCCGGGTGCCGTCATCAACCGCCGGCGGCAGGCGCTCGACGGACGGCTCGGGGCTGCACCCGTTGTGGCGCGCCCACCAGCGCATGATCTCGGGTACCGGCGCCGAGGCGCCTCCGGCCTGCCCACCACCATCCCACCAGTTGACCGGGTCTTCGTCGCCGAAGAAGACGATCACCCCGATGGGATTCGAAGGCTTCGCCCGGTCGTGCACGAGACGGGGCATGGACGCGGCAACCGGTGCTATCGCGGCAAGCCGGTGCGACAGCTCTGCTCCCAGGCGGTGGGACATATGTCCGCCGTTCGAGATCCCCGTGGCGTAGACCCGGCCGGGATCGACGTCGAAGCGGTCGACCAGGTGGTCGACGAGCCGTTCGATGAACCCGACATCGTCGATGCCGTCTCGCATAGCGGGGAAGGAATCGAGCTCGCGGCCGTCGTTCCAGGTCCCTTCGACGCCGTCGGGGTAGACGGCGGCGAATCCCTCTTCATCGGAAAGGGACGAGAGTCCCGAGAGACGTTCGATCTCGGCGCCCGTTCCGCCCCTTCCGTGGAGGGCGATGATCAGTGGGTGCCGGCCCGGGGTCTCGCGTTGTGGGCGGTGCAGGCGGAAGGTACGCAGGCGATCGTCGTGCCGAAGCGTGTGGGTCGTTGTCTGTTCATTGCCCATCGCGACGCGACGGTAGCAGATGGTGACGTCGGGGCTCACTCGGGACTTCGAGGGCCATTCGCGGCACGCCGTTCCCAGATTCCGAGTTCGCGGCGGCGGCCCCCGCCGTCATGTGAGGGAGCACATCCACGAGCGGGAATGCCCAAGTCCTCACCAGCGGTGACCGCAGACATGGCAGAAGACCGCCCCGGCGCGTCTGCCGGTCCCACAATCCGGACAGCCGGGAGAGGTAGCAGGCTGCCCACAACGCGTGCAGAAGCGCCCGCTGAGCGGCTGTCCACACTCGCAAAGGGTCCGTGCGACGCCGCCGGGGGCCCCGGCCTGTGAGCCCGGAAGAGGCTCTTCCGACTGGGGCCCGACGGCGGCTGGGGGGTTGGCCTCCAACGCCCTGGACCGCCGGTTGGCGAGGTCCAGGAAGACCTCCCGGAAGCCCGCGGCGTCCGTGCTTGCGACGGCGCCATCGCCACCGGAGACATCGAACAGCCAGAGCCGTGTGTCGTCGCGAACGAAGAGAAGCAGCTCATGGCCGGGCTGGGCGTCGCCGCGAAGAGCGGTGAGCCGGATTGCCGTAGCGGCGGACGGTGCCACCAGGCCCCGGGCGATGAGAAGTCCGCCTTCGGTCAGCTGCCACTGCGCCTCCTGTGTGCCACCGTTGCCTGCGGCAGCGCGCATCAACAGCTGCAGCTCCTCAAGCTCCGCCAGCCCTTCCTCCGCGCTCTGGGCGTCGATGGACTGGAGGAGCCCGCCGGGCAGGACCTCGTTCGCCAGATGCAACGGCCAGCGAGGATCCGGGGTTGTTGCGGCTGCCAGCGCCGCCCGGAGATCGGGGGTGTGGAAGCCGGCAGAGGGCTCCTGGTGGGTAAGCTGCGCTTCGAGGGCGGCCCGGCTGTACACGCTGCCGGCCGCGAGCAGAGCGATCACTCCCAGTGCCGTCATGCCGCACGCCCAGCCCTCCATTCGGAGGCTGTCGTCGGCGAGGAGGACCGCCGCGAGCCCTTCGTAGAGCTGATCCACGGTGCGGAGGCTCAAGGCGTACCCGCCGCCGCGCTCGGCCAGCACGGCGACGGAGTCGTGCGTCAGAAGCTCATCATCCTCTCGCGGCGCCGGCCAGGCGACGATGCTTCGACTGACGGTGCTCTCATCGAGGATGTAGTGAATGCGGGCCACCTGCGAGGGTGCGGCGAGCGCGGAGAGAGCCGCCCCGGCGACTGCCTGGTCGAGCAGGTCGAGAGTCTCAAATTCAGCTGCCGGCGCCGCCGGAACGACAGCCCCGAGCGCCTTCGACGGGAGCCCGGCGAGCGCGTTTGTCCGGAGCTTCAGCGCCGACACGAGAGCGGCGATCTCGGACCCTGAGAGCAGGAGTGCTCCGTCGCTGTGGTCGATCTTCAAGGCGTGGCCTCCGTGACTGGCTGGGTCCGCGAGAGGACCTCGCAGGCCTGCCGGATACGAGTCATGTCCATACCTCCCCAGCCTGGATCCGAAGGGGCTGACGGCGCCCCGGCAGGTCGAGGTAGGGGCAACCGTCCCCGGCCCGGAGGGTGAGCGACGAGTCGTTGCGCTCGATCCAGAGCAGCTTGCCCTCGGCGATCCAGCTCGCGAAGTCGAAGGCGTAGTCCTCCGGGTCTTCGGGGACCTCGTCCCAGACGCTGTTGCCGGCGAGGTCGCGGAACCGGTAGTCGTTCGTGCCCCAGGTGTTGATGCGGGGTACCGGCGGAGCCTCAGGGCTGGCGAAGTAGACCACCGGATAGGCGCTATGGGGTCCGATGGTGACGGATGAGATGACAGCCCGGATCTCGGGCTCGGCAAGCAGGCGGGGGACGACGAAGGGAGCCTCGGGCCCGGGCTTACAGAGGAACGGGAATCGCTCGACCGGCTCCTCGAGGCAGAGGGCCCCGGTCAAGGCGAAGAACGTGGACGGCAGGGGTTCTTCGAGGGGGCGGATGGGTGCTTCCGCATCCCACCAGAGGCCATCGAGGCCAAATGGGTCGAGCGAGTACGAGAGAAGCTCACCGGTGAACGGGCAGCGGGAGAGGGCCACACCGGGAAGGTCCTCCCTGTAAGCCCGGCGGGCCTGCTCGAGACGGTCCAGCGCCGCCTGGAATTCCGTCTCGAGATGCGGGCCGCGGCCTTCGTCGGGTTCCTCCTCGAGATCCCGGAGGGCGGCGAGGGCGGCGAAGGCTTCGCTGAGGATTCGCGAGCGGCTCTCCGCCGAGGGCCAGGCCCAGCCGGCAGCAGGTTGCTCACCCACGGCGGCCTCCCGTGTAGTAGGAGCCGGTCGGCGGCCCATCGGGGTTGATGGTGATCAAAGGCTCGCCCGGCCTCCCGGCGATGCCCCGCGAATGGCTGTCGAGGATCTTGTTGTCGATGCCGTGGGCCACATCGTAGGCGGACTGCCGGGCGCTGGGGGGACCGTAGCCGGCCTTGGGTGTCGCGCGGCTCTTGTTGGTGTAGTCCCAGCTCATGTGGTCACCGTGCTGGGCGCCAAAGGGCGGTCCCTTGAGGTCTTGCACCACCTGATTCTTGACTGCGTCCGGGACAGGGCGGCCGTCATGGCCGCGGATATCGAAGATATCTTGGTCGCCGGCCATCGGCCGCCCGCCGCTCTTCTTGTCGAAGATGACTCCGTCCCTGATTTCGATCTTGCCCTTCGCCTTGAGGTCGTTGAGATGGACCTTCTGGTCGGTCCACTCCTGCATCCGCTTCCCGTAGCGGTCCTTCATCTTCGACCAGGTGGCATCCGTGATGCCGGGCGGCTTGGTGTCCGGCAGGCGCGGCTCGAAGGACCCGGCGAGCCCTCTTGATCCCTTGGGAGCGCCCAGCAGTTCGTCGACCTCGTTGATGGTCTTGTTCTTGATGAACTCCCGCTTGGGAACGCCGCGACCGCTCTCGAGCCACTTCCGGGCGTCGGGATTCGTCTGGCGCACGTGGATCTGAACGCCGTGCTTGTCGGCGATCATCTGAACGTGCTTCACACTCTTCGGCGGCATACCGCGGGTCATCGATGGGATGTTCGCGTCCGGCGCCGCCGCGTAGCTGGGGGTGTGGGCGGCACGCTTGGCCTTCGCCTCGGCGATCGCCTTCCTGACCTCGTCGGCCGAGGGGCGCGGTGCGGGGGGTCGCCGGGGACGGCCACCGGCAGGGGGACGGGTGGCACGGGGCGGACGCGCCCGCCCTCCTCCCGAGATCGGTTTCTCGAGCCCGGGGAAGGTGTTCGTCAGGGCTTTTCCGCCTGCGGTCAGGCCTTTGGCGATGCCCGCCGCGATGAGCTCATCGACAGCCGCCTGCTTCGTTGCATTGAATATCGCCTCCGACGTGGCCTGGCCCTGGTCGAGGCCGTTCTTCACGAGCACGGCCCACTCGGCGCCGGTGTACACGAGGTCGGCGGTGCCGCCGCTGACTGCCGTGATCCCTCCGCGCAGGATGAGTGATCTCCACGAGGTGTTTCCATCGAGATCCACGCCGGTGATGACTTCCTTGGCCGTGGCCCCGGCACCGCGCACCATCCAAGACGTGGTGTTGACCTCGAGCGCATGGGGGTTGATATGGCGGCTGTCAAGGGAGCGACCGCTCGACTGACTCTCGATGACGCGGTTGATGCGATCGATCTCGTCGGAGTCCGGAAGCTTCCCGCCCGCAAGGTCGCGGATCATGCGGTCCAGCTTCCCCTGAACGTCGCCCGGGCCGCCGGACTCACCGATCCCGTAGTCGAGAGCCTTCCTTCGTGTTTGCTGCAGTTTCGTGAGGAGGTCCATACGGGCCTTGTACCGGTCGAGGAACTTCTGGAGGTTCTGCCGGCGGATGATCAGGTCCTCGTTCGCCGCCCGGTCCTCGTCGATTGCGTCGCTGAACGCCTTCCGCGTGCCGGCATCGGCCGCCCACGCCTGAGGGCTGAGCCAGGTGTCGGTCACAGCGTCGTACTTCTCGGTGTGTGTGCGGCCGTCTTCGCCGGTCCAGGTGCGGGTCTGCCCGTGATGGCCGCGGGGGCCGGGGACGCCGCCCCCGGGAACCGGTACGGGTGGTGGTGCGGCGCCCCCCATGGTGCCGCCGGCGACCGCGATGATGAGGCCGATGAGCGCGGGCCCGAGGACGCCGCCCAGGGTCTCGATCAATCCATCGGGACCGGGCACGGCTTCGAGCGGCCCGAAGCCTATCGGGACAAGGCCGCCATCTTCGCCGTCTCCGGCGGTCACCGACTCGTCGCCGGGCTCGCCTGCGCCGGCCTTCTCCTCCGGGACGGTGATGACGAAGCTGATCGCGTACACGCCACACGTCGAAGTACCGCAGACTTCCAGCCGAGCTCCTCCCGTCACCGTCGAATCGGTGGGCCCGCGAGCGGGAGTGTAGGAGAAGCTGAACGGGAGCTCGACGGTCCTCTCGTGGACCTTGGAGTCCTCGCCCTCGGGCGGCCAGGACTTCGACTGCTCGCCGAGGCTGGCCGTCATGGTCACGTAGGAGCTGGTCTGGTCCCGGCTGACGATCATCGTGCCCGAGAAGCTGATCGTCCCCCCGGTGTAGATACCCTCGAAGACGAAGTCCTCCGTCTCGTCACCCGAGAAGTCGGCGCCGGACAGCGAGTACTGGAGGTAGGCGTCCGCCGGGTGGCCGAACTCGCCCGAACGGGAGGTGTCCTGGGCGTGGGCAGCTCGGGAAGCCGGTAGAGCCAGCGCCAGCGCCAGCACCAGCGGCAGGCACGCAGCGGCGAACACCAGGGGAGGCCGCGCTTGCCGTCCGCCGGTCATCCGGGACCTCCGGTGATCTGGTGTTGGAGCAGGGCCGTGACGAGGACCCATGCCCCCGCAAGCCCGAAGCCGGCGGCGGCGCAGGGAAGCGTGCCCCTCCAACCGGCGCCCGTCACGGCGGCGGTTTCGGCCCCGGCAGAGCTGGCGCCTACCATGATGCCGGCGGCGGCGAAGGCACCTGCCGCATTCCAGTCGAGCAGGCCCTCTGCGAGGACCGCCAGGGCCGTGAACGGCAGGAGCAGCATGAAGCCGCGCCCTACGGCCTGAGCGACCACGGGCGAATCGGCTGCGGCGGCCGGTGAGAGGAAAGTCGCTGCCCTCGAGAGAAGCGGGACCGCGAGCGCACCGAGAGCCAGCCCCAGGACAGCAAGCCCGACCACCTGCCCTGCGTCGTCTGTGGGCGCGGACAATCCGCCCAGGACTGCCAGGCAGGAGGCCGCCAGAAGGGGGGCGGTGTACTGACCGGAGGCGGGTGAGCTTCCTTCTGCGCTCATGACCCGGTCCCCGCCGGCGGGGTCGGAGCGGGCAGGTCAGGGCCGAAGATGCTCCAGGCACCGAGGAGAAGGGCGCCACAGGCGGTCGCCACGGCGAGGCTCAGCCACTGATTGCCGCCCGTCAGCCGGCGCAGGATGGCGATGATCGGTCCGAACGCCCAAAGTACGCCCGTCACCCCGAACGCGGCCGCAGTGTGCCAGCCGAGAACGAGATTCGCCGCAAGACCCAGAACGACGTAGAGCAGCGTGGGGCTGTAGGAGAGGGAGAACGCGCGGATGGTCCAGCCCGGACTGCCGGTGCCCCCGCTGAGGCGGGCTGCACCCCAGCCGAAGGCAGCCATCAGGGGCACTGCAATGGCACCGGTGGCGGCGCCTGCCGCGGCCAGCCCCACGGCCTCGCCCAGCTCGGCAGCCTCGACGTCAACGCGATCGAGGCCTGCCTGGAAAAAGAACAGGGCAAACGCGGCCACGGGAACCGCAAGGGCCATCGGGAGGGGGATCGTTTCCAGGGCGGCCGTCAGCCGGGTCGCAGGGGAGAACATCATGCCCGCCGTGAAGCGGAGCGCGGAGGGGAGGGCTACGCGCAGCCCGGCTCGTTGATCGGGAGCTACCCTGGCAGGGCGGAGAGCGGCCCCGCAACGGCTGCAGTGCAGTGCCCCGGCCCCGGTTGGCTGCCCGCATCGATCGCACGAGCCAACCATCGCCTCCATTCTTGCTCCCCCGGCGCCGCGTGAGGCTCGTTCCGAGCGATGTTCGGCCGCCCGGAACGAGGCTGGCGAGATGATAGCAGCCTAAGACCACTGTGAGTACGCCGGCGTCAGACGGCCGCGGCGATCTGAGCCAGCGACACAGCTCCCCCGAACGCCCCGAGGACGATCGCAGCGAGCGCCGGCCACCGCCACCAGACGGCCGGGTGGCGCCAGACGCGCCACGCCAGATAGAGGAGCCCGGCGGTCACGACGACGAGCCCTGCGACCATGAGCCCGATCGTTATCGCCCAGGCGGCATCGTAGCTGTCCACAGCAGTCCGGCGGAGTGTACTCCCAATCCGGCGGGCTCGGCTGACAATCGACGCCGCCCCGGACATTGGAGCGGCATCGCCTGGACAGAGCGTTGGAGCGGGAGAAGGGGATCGAACCCTCGACATCCTGCTTGGAAGGCAG
>CAZHMF010000030.1:0-23958 GCA_964533605.1 uncultured Anaerolineaceae bacterium | reverse complement strand
TTGGCAGGTTCGAAGTCACAGGGCACCCAGCGGTCGGTGGGGACGGGCTGCCACTCGATGCTGAGGTGCTGAAGGTGGCCGTAGCCGCCGGCGAAGCCGATCCACTTGACCATCCCGGGCTCGACCTCGTTGGCACCGGACCAATCCGGGTACTGGAACCCGGCCCAGCCGTTATACGAGACCACCTGGCCCGGCTTGACATTCGGCGCCACTTTGGCCCTCGCCTTGAATGAGCTGACGTCGTTGAAGACGCGGACCAGATCGTCATCATTGACGTTTCGGGCCTTTGCATCGTCCGGATTCACCATGATGTTCGGTTCGCCGCGGTGGGTTCCGAGGATCACCCAGTTCGCCTGGTTCATCGTGTGGATTGACCAGCGGTTGTGGCCCGAGGTCAGCCCGAGCGGGTAGTTGCCGCCCATCTTCGGGTTGGGCTTCCAGACCGGCAGCTCCTCTCCCGCCTCGAGGAACCAGGGGTGGTCGATGTAGAACTGTGCTCTTCGTGCGTAAGTGGGGAAGGGATCGCCCTTCTCCGTGTGGTCGCGGAAGGGTACGTGGGTGCGGTCGGGCTCGAGCGGCGATGCCTGCGAGAGTCCCATCGGCGCCAGGCCCCAGTCCGTGAATCTCACGTGGCCCTTCTCCCGGAGGCTCGAGAGCGTCGTGCCCATCGGGATGGTTCCGGCCAGGGCCGTGTCACGTATGACTTCGTCGTAGCGCGCTTCCTGGTCGTCGAAGTAGCCACGCATGGAGAAGGCGTCGGGCAGTTCGGCATATGTACGGGTGACGCCGTTCCCTCCCGTGTACTCCTTGAGGCCGCGTTCTTCGGCGACCTCCGCTATCTTCTTCACGAGGAGGTCGAAGATCTCCCACTCCTCCTTTGCCTCTCCCGCGGGCTCTGCGGCCTTGTCCATGAGCACCATGTTGAGGACGTGGGGCGTCGGCATGCCGAAGCCCATCTTCTCGTAGTGCTGGGCCGCGGGGAGGAAGTAATCGGCGTACAGGGCCGTCTGGCTGATCCGGAAGTCGATGACGACGACGGCATCGAGCTTCGGCCAGAGGTTCTCGACGAGCGCCTTCTTGCCGCCGCGGGTCCGCCGCAGGGTGTTACCGCCGCATTCGATGAAGACCCGGGGAGGTTCCTCCGGTCCGGGACGGCTCAGACCCTGCCACCACCCGCTCTCGATGGCTTCGTCGAAGTAGTCCTGGAAGTTGCGGGGGAGGGTGTCGTCGCCCCACTCGCGCTTGTTCCAGCGCTGGTCGTAGCCTCCGTGGTAGTACCACCAGAAGGCGGGCGGCGAGGCGGTACCGCCCTGAACGGGTGTCTGGTCTGTGCGATTGAGGCCGCCGCGGTCGGCACCCGCCATCTTCTTGGCTATCTCCCGGACGGCGATCTCCGTCGTCATCGTGGGATCCTCGGCCTTCATCCTCGCGACGGCGGCGTCGCGGGCGCCGAGGACGATCTCGCTGTTCGCGGCACCGGGGCCGGGCTTCGCCATGGCGATGGCGGACCCGTCGATCAGCGCGGCTGCCCAGCAGCGGATCCCCGTTCCGTGCCGGCCCCAGTTCCCGGAGGCCGCGAGGACCAGACATTGCACCCTTTCGATGAGGTCGCCGTGGTAGAACTTGGCTGCGTTGTACCCGAGCATGATGTTCGTTCGCCTGGCCGCGACCTTGCGGGCGACAGTGCGGACCGTGTCCGGATGGACTCCGGTGATGGCCTGCTGCTTCTCGGGCGTGTACTCGGCGTCGAGCTTCTTCCGGAGGAGCGCGCAGGCCGGTGTCACCTTGATGCTCGATCCGTCCGCGAGGGTGACGTCGAACTCTCCTTCGAGAGCGATGTCGCGGTTGCCGAGTTTCATGTTGCCGCGACTGGCGGGCCGCAGCCCGGCTGCGGTGTCCCACTGGAACATCTGGTTCTCGCTGCCGTCTTCCCTGAGGTCGCTCTCGCGCAGGTAACGCCGGGTGTCGAGCCTTACGAGGAACCCGAGGTCGGTCTGTTCCTTGATGAAGTCCCAGTGCGCGATGTTCTCCTCGAACATGACCTGGACCATGGCGAGGCCGAACGCCTGGTCAGTGGCGCCGTTGATCGGAATCTGCATGTCGGCGTGGGTGTGCGAGGGATTCACGTCGGGGGAGATGTTGATGACCTCAGCCCCGTTGTAACGGGCTTCGGAGATGAAGTGGTAAAAGGGGATCCGGGTGAAGACCGGGTTCATGTGCCAGATGAGGACCAGTTCGGATTTGAACCAGTCGTCGGCGGAGGATGTGGGGCTGAACTTGCCGAAGGTCTCGTAGAGGCCGATCGAGAAGTCGTTGATCGAGCCGTTGAGGTCGAGGTAGTGCCCGCCGACCGTTGAAAGGAATCTGCGCATCCCCTGGCTGCCGCCCCCTTCAGGCGTTCCCTCCTGGACGATCGCCTGGGAGCCGACGGTTTCAATCGCGTCGACGCAGGCGTTGGCGACGCCGGTCAACGCTTCATCCCAGCTGATCCGCGTCCATTTGCCGTCACCCCGCTCGCCCGCGCGTTTCATCGGGTACATCGCGCGATCGGCACCGTAGAGCGACTGACTCCAGGATGCTCCCTTCTGGCATCCCATGGGGTTGAAGTCCGGAACGCCGTCTTCGATGGTTCGGAGCGTTCCCGACTGCTCCTCGCGGACGACCTTCCCGTCCTTCACATAGACCCGTACCGGGCAGTCGCCGGGATAGCAGTCAACGCAGTGGGTGGCCCAGCGGACCTCGTCCCAGTCCCATCGGTCCCGGTAGCTTGTGGTCTTGTTTGACATCGTGGTCCTCCTCGCGGTCGGGAAACCGTCTCTCGTCGTGCCCATGAACTGCAATGACATGGATCATTCACCCAGCGGACGATTCGATCGGCCGAATCTCGTCATGAGATTCTCTGCAGTCTCCGAGCGTGAGGCCGTCGCCGGGAGCGACTGCGCGCAAGGAGGACTACCATCGTGGAGGCGTATGTACCGAACGCTGTTGCCGCTCGTCCTGCTCCTCGCTCTTTCCGTGGCCTGCCGGCAGGCTGCAGAGGTGCCGGAGCCGCCTGCCGGGGGAGACACCCTGACGGTTGCGAGCGATGCTTTCGTGGACGGCGGGGCCATTCCCCTCAGATACACGTGCGACGGCGACGACCGGTCGATCCCGCTGAAGTGGGGCGGACTGCCGGACGCGACAGCCTCTCTGGCCATCGTGATGGACGATCCGGATGCGCCGGGCGGCCGTTTCACACACTGGCTGGCGGCGAACCTACCCGCCGCGAGCGGCGGGATCGCGTCCGGCGCGGCCGGCGAGCCGGTTGAATCCGCCGGGGGGATCGAAGGGGTCAACGACTTCGGAGACGTTGGATATGGCGGGCCGTGTCCGCCGCGGGGCGATGATCCGCACACGTATGAGATCAGGGTCTATGCGCTCGATGCCGTCATCGTCTTCGGCCAGGCCCCCTCCCGGCGGGTTCTGGTGTCTGCGATCGAAGACCACATGCTGGCATCCGGCCTTCTGACGGGAGACTACGACCGGCCGTAAGTGTGCCGTCCCGGGGTTCGTCCGCCGGTCAGATAATGAAGCCCTCTTTATCCAGCATGTCGGCCACCTGGCTCGAAAGGTCGCCCTCGCCACCGAGAGACTTCTTCTTCGCGCCGCCGGTCCCGCCGGACATCAGCTGCCGAAGCCGCCTGCCGCTGCTGGCGGCGCTGTCGGGTTTGAAGAGCCGCCGGGTCAGCGGGCGAGCGGGGCCAAATCCGACGAACGCGTAACGGTCCGGCCAGGACGTTTCCTCGGCCGTTTCGAGAGGCACGGGGCTCAGCCTGGCGAGGATCCGGCGTCTCACCGGGGGCATCAGGGGGAGCGCCGGCTGACGCGCGCAGGCGACGACGCAGGGCAGCGGTGCGCTCAGCTCGAGACGCCTTCCGGCCGGAGCCCGCGCGTGCACCAGGATCCCCGACTCTCGCACCTGAACTGACGCTGCCTCTTCGACGAGAGGCCACCCGAGTCCCTCCGCTACGGCTGCGGCGAGGACTCCGGAGCCTGCTCCCGTCGAGGCTGAGCCGGCGAGGATCAGGCTAGTGTCCGGCGCTATTGCGGAGGCGAGCGCGGCGGCGTGAGCGACGATGTCCCCGGCGGCGAGGCCCGGGCTCCAGGTGCGGCGGACACCGTATGCGCCGGCGGCGATCGCGTCACGAAGTGCCGGGTCCCAGTCGGCGGGCCCCACGGCGAGTCCCTCGACCAGGGCGCGGGCCTCCCCTGCAAGTGCGAATGCGACGTGCAGCGCGGTGAGGCTCGGGTCGTCGAGCCGCCAGGTCGACCCGGTGAATCCGGCGGCCATCGAAGGGTCATCGATGGCCCGAAGGAGAACGGTGATCTTCACGATGCGATCCCGGTGCTGCGCCGGGTCGCGGAGCGGCGCTTCAGCTGCTCAATCAGCGATGGGATGAATTCGTGAACGTCGGCAACGACGGCAACGTGCGCCATCCCGAAGATCGGCGCCTTGGCATCCGAATTGATGGCCACGATGGTCGATGAGTGGCGCATTCCAAGCGTGTGGTGGAGCGCCCCGGAGATGCCGCAAGCGATGTAGAGCCGTGGCGTGACCGACTTACCGGTGAGTCCGATCTGGCGTGTGTAGGGGATCCATCCTGCGTCGACCGCGACGCGCGACGCACCGACCGTTCCTCCCAGGAGCGAGGCGAGGTCGGCAAGCATTTCGAAGCCGGCCGGTCCGCCCATCCCGCGTCCGCCGGCCACGACCACGTCGGCCTCGGTAACGTCCATTTCGGCCGGGAGAAGGCGGGTCTCTTTCAAGATCTGAACCGCGGGCGCCGACTCCACGAGCGGGAGCTCCACATCGTTCCCGACGGCCGGGGCGGCCGGACCGGCCGCCTCCGATGCTTCGGGGTGGGGGATGAGAAGGGCCGGCATCCGGCGGAGCGACAAATTGGCGGTGCGCTCCCCGCGGTCCACGATGCGTGCGACGGAGAGGCCATCGGGCTCCTCCCGGGCGCTCAACACGGCCGCGGCTATCGGGAGGGAGAGGCGCGCGGCAAGCCGCCCGGCGACCTCCCGCGCGCCGGGGCCTTCATCGAAGAGGATGGCGTGGAATCCCTCGCGATCCTGCAGCTGTTCCACGGTGGTGCAGACCGTGCCCGCCGTCTCCGACGGGAGACGCCAGACGGTCCCCCATCTGCCCGCGGGCACCGGGTGCGATCCGGCGAGCAGAAGGTCCGACTCCGCGCCGCTCCTGTTGAGGCGGCGGGCGAAACCCGCGGCGCAATCTTCGCCGCCGAGAGCGACGGCGAGAACGCGCTGCGCCATCAGCCCCTCCTGCCCGGGAGCGATAGGAGTGCACTCAGCGGTGGGGCGTCGTTATCGATCATCCTGGCCGCGTAGTGGCCCTCGAAGACGGACATCTCGAGACGGCGCGGTCCGTTGCTGTCCCCGATCAGGGTTACGGCATCGTGCCGGGCCTGAAGTTCGGCAGCCATCTCATTCGCCGGCAGGATGTTGCATGCGAGAACCACTGCGTCGGCAGGCAGTGTGTCCTCCTCGCTGCTGTAGAAGTGATAGATGTTTACGGTCCCGGGCTCGATGGATCTTGCCCAGGTGGTCGTTTTCACCTTCACGCCGGCCTCGTCTATCCGCCGCAGCGTGGCCATCCTCGTGATCGGCTCTGCGTGAGCCGCGGCCTGGTACTCGCGGGTGACGAGAGTCACGTCCTTGCCCTGTCCGGCGAGGATTTCCGCGACATTGCACCCCTGTACGTGTTGCTCATCGTCAAGGATGACGACGGTGTTCCCGGGGACATCGTTCCCGCCGAGGACGTCCCAGGCCTGGACGACGTGGGGGAGATCGACGCCGTCGATCCCCTCCGGCACGCGAGGCGTGCCGCCGGTCGCCACAAACACGACATCCGGGTTCCCTGCGAGGACCTCGTCGGCGCCGGCGCGGGTGTTGAGCCGCACGTCCACGCCGAGCCGCTTCAGCTCGACGGTGAAGTAGCGGCCAACTTCGGCGAAGTCGACGCGCCCTGGTGCCTTGGCGGCAAGAAGCGTCTGTCCGCCGAGCTCGGGGCCCGCTTCGAAGAGGGTGACTTTGTGTCCCGCCTCGGCAGCGACCCGTGCCGCCTCGCAGCCCGCCGGTCCGCCGCCGACGACGGCGACCGATTTCGCTGCCGGGGTCGGATGGAAGTCACCCCAGACTTCCTCACGTCCGACTGCCGGATTGATGGCGCAGGTGATCGGCTGGAGCCGCTCGATGTGTCCCCAGCAGCCTTCGTTGCATCCGAGGCAGTGGCGAATCTCGTCGAGCCGTCCCTCCTTCGCCTTGTTGGGGAGTTCGCTGTCGCAGAGGTTGGCTCGGGTCATCCCGATCATGTCCGCCTGGCGGTTTTCGAGGATCTCCTCGGCCATCACAGGGTCGTTGATGCGGCCGATGCAGAAGACCGGGATGTCGAGGGCCTCCTTTGCCATCGCGGCGAGGTACACGAAGGCCCCGTTCGGGTAGTACATGGGCGCGATGATCGTGTCCTTTGAGCGGTAGTTGCCCACGCTCACGTTCAGGTAGTCGAGCTGGTCGTCCCCGCTGAGGAACGGAAGCATGCGCTGGTAATCGTCGGACGTGTAGCCGCCTTCAGACATTTCGTCGCCGGAGATCCGCATGCCGACGGTCCAGTCGCGCCCGACCTCTTTGCGGACGGCCTCGATGATCTGGAGGGGGAAGTTCATGCGGCGTTCGAAGTCGCCGCCGAATTCGTCGTCGCGCTGGTTCGAGAGGGGGGAGAGGAACTGTGTGATCAGGTAGCCGTGGGCGCCGTGGATCTCGGCACCGTCGACGCCTGCTTCGCGGAGAAGGGAAGCCCCTCTCGCGTAGCCGGCGATCATTTCGATGACTTCGTCGTGGGTCATGGCGTGAGGAACGGACCAGGTGTCCGGCTGGGGCACATTCGAGGGGGCCCACGGCGACGAGAGGACCGAGCCACCCTGTGCACCCGGGTGCCAGAGCTGGCCGATGAAGTGGGCACCGTGCTCATGGATGGCGTCGGCCGCGCGACGGAACTTTTCGACCGCGGCCGGTTGGGCAAAGACGTCCCCGATAGAGCGGTGGATGCCGTGAACGTGGGACTCGATGAGACCGATGCCCCCTTTTGCCTTCGAGACCCAGTAGGCGATCTCTCGGGAACCCGGCAGCCCGTCGGGGTCCGTGAAGGCCGTGTGGTGAGGCGTGCTAACGATCCGGTTTCGAACCGTGAAGGATCCGATCTGGAGTGGCGTGAAGAGATGCGTGAACTCAGTCATAACGCCGGAGTATCGGCCACCGAGGCCATTCGTCAACCATGACCCAGATCACAAGCGGCGAAATTGAAGGTGGATTCGGGAGCCGCCGAGGCCCTACCAGCGGCTCACCGCCGAATAGATTTCGCGATGCCAGCGGCTCGGCCGGCGGTGGAGAAGCGTGGTCTCAATGGCGCCCGTCTGCCCGGCGAGGGCCCGCCACGCGGCGAACGGGACCGGATGCGGCACTGCCATGTTCGAACGTTCGATGTTGTACTCGACGATCGCGATAACGCCGGCGTCGCGCAGGTATCCCCGAGCGAATTCGAGCACAGCGGCCTGATTCGTCTGGAAGTGAAGGACGTTGGCCAGGAGGATGCCGTCGAGCGAGTGGAGAGGGAGGCGGCGGCCGATATCGGCTCGCAGATGGAGAGCGGGAAATCCAGGGAAGAGGGAGCGAAGGCGGCGCCGGTTGGTCGCGAGAGACCGCCGGTCACGGTCGATCGCGACGACGCACCCCGAGCGGCCCAGGAGATCGGCAAGGGCGAGAGTGAAGGCTCCCGTGCCGGCACCGAAATCGGCCCAGGTGCCTCCGTTGCCGACGGCGTCGCGGATCAGGTTCGCATGGTCGGCGTGATCCACTTCGACGTCAGTCGGGCTTCGGCCCGGTCCGCGGCGGTCTCGGTTCGCCCTCTCTGTTCCCGTCATCCTCGTCATCGACCGGCGTGTCTCCGTCCGGTCGGCCCAGCTCGCTCTCCATCGCCGATATCACCGGCCGGAGAACGGGGGGCGTGGCCCGCCTTGCCAGGGCGCGGGCGCCGGCGGCGCCGGCACGTTTGAGTTCATCCTCATGCTCCCGGACGAACTCCATGGCTTTGCCGGCTGCCGGGGCGGCAGCTCGGGCAGCGGCCTGGACGGCCTTCTCGGCGGCCTTCTCGGCGGCCTTCTCGGCGGCCTTCTCGGCGCCCGGCTGCGCCTTCCGGATTCTTCGTCGAAGGCGTCCGGCGCCACGGCCGAGACGGGTGGCAGCCGAATCACCATCCGGCAGGTCCTGATTCGTGGCCATGTCCTCAGAGTACTCGAAGGCCAATCTCCGCGTACTGCGCCGGGTCTAGGCGTCGGCCACAACCCTGTCGGTCATCGGCGTGAACGCGATCACCGACAGGTTCGGGTCGAGCGAGTCTCCCATGTCGAGTGAGGGCACCGCATCCACGAGCGCCTTCAGTGTTGCCGCGAGGTCATCCGTCTCGAGTTCGTAGAGGGCGAGGTAGGCGAACTCGTCCGGTTCCCGGATCTGGTCAGCCGAGCGCCGGAAGCGCTGGGCCGATTCGAATCCGGGAATCTGGACGACTTCCCGGATGTGGGTCTCTGAGTACCAGCGATTGAATTCATCCTCCTTGCCCTCGAGCGGGTTTGTGCGAACTACGAGCAGGTGCCTGGCCATAACCGAATCTCCATCGGTGGTATGGAGGCAGATTAGCGCGTGCGGCCGAGGGTGAGCGTAGACGCGCTCTAGAATCGACGGTGGAGGTAGACAATGGCCGGATTCCTGAACGACGAGCAGAAGGAGCTGGCAGGAGAGATCGCGTCCCTGCTCACCGACCGTGGCGAGACCGTCGCGGTGGCCGAGTCCACGGCGGGGGGGCTCATTTCTGCGGCTCTCCTTTCCGTCCCCGGTGCCTCGCGTTACTACGCGGGTGGGGGTGTGGTCTACACGCTCAAGTCGCGCACCGAACTCGCCGGAGTACCGGCGGCGGAGTATGCACACTACAGAGGAACCACCGCTGAAATGCTCGCGTCGCTGGCCGAAGCGATGGGCTCGAGACTTGGCGCCACCTGGTGTATCGCGGAGTCGGGGCTGGCCGGTCCCACGGGAGGCCGGACGGTGCCCGCCGGTCGCACACTGGTGAGCGTGGTCGGGCCGGTGAATCGAGCCGTTTCGCTTGATACAGGCTCGGCGGACCGCCCGGGGAATATGGTCGCGTTCACAACTTTCGCGCTCGAGACGTTCCGGGACGCCCTCAGGAGTTGACGGGAACGCAGGTCAACGGCTCGTGCCGGAAGCGTTCGGGACCGTCGGGCCTCCAATGCGGGTGATCCTGGAAAGGTAGAGGGCAAGCCCCGCGAGGGGGAGGCTTCCGGCGAGGATGAACCCGAATGCATATGACGTCGCGTCGACGACGAATCCCAGGAGCACTCCTCCAACAACCGCGCCGATGTCCCAGGCGAGTGTGTAGGTGGCCATGGCGGCCCCACGCGACGCCGGCGGCGCCCGCTCGACGACGAGCGAGACGATGGACACCTGGACGCCACCCAGCGCAATTCCGCTGAGGGCTGCGGACAGCAACATGAGGCTGCCCGACTCCGAGGCGGCGAGCAGGTAGAGGGAGAAGGCGCCAAGGAGGAGCGACGGGACCATCACCGTGGTCCTTCCGAATCGATCACCGGCGGCGCCCGCGAGGAACCGAACGGCGAGCAGCGTTGCTCCCCACACCGAGTAATAGAGGCCGGGGTTCCCGAGGTCCCGCTCCTCCGTGAACAGCGGCAGGAATGCGCCGACGGCGCCGACTGTAGTCGTCATCGTGAGGAAGACAAGCGCAGGGACGAAGGCGTGGCGAGAGATCCATTCCCGCCGCCTCCAGGGCAGCGCGGGACGCGGTGATGGCGGCTCACGGTCACGTACGAGCGCGCCGACTGCGAAGGCGAGACCGGCGGCGACCGCACCTGCGAGGAAGGCGACCTCGAAGGAGGTCTGGATGGCGAGCCAAACCGCCAGCGGGGCGGCGTAGAGCTGGGCTACCGCGTTGCCGCTCTGATAGAGCCCCACGCCGAGACCTCGCTGTCGATCCGGGATGAGGCCGGCGACGGTGGCGAGGAGGGCGGTTGTGAAGAGGCCCATGGCCACGCCGTGGAGGAGCCGGAACGCCAGCATGATCCAGGGGTCCAGGCTCAGCCCGTAGCCTGCGAAGGCGACGACCGTCCCGATACCCCCGGCGGCCGCCCAGCGCTCGCGCGATCCCGTGTCCACCCAGATCCCGATCAGCGGGCGGGTGAGCATCCCGGACAGCCCCAGCGCCCCTACGACGAGCCCAACGACCCAGTCAGCTTCGTCCGCGAGGGAGCTCGGGACATTGACGATCGAGATCCCGTACGAGACGAAGTAGAGATGGATCGCCAGCGTCGCGAGGATGAACTGGAGGCTTCGGAGGCTCGGCCGCGACTCCTGCCGCCGGGCAGGGGAGATCGGCGACATCAAGGTCCGGAGTAGCGATCGAGGGCGGCGACCGAGAGGAGCGGCCACAGCAATCGGTGCCAGGGATGGGACCAGTTCATATCGGGACGACCCCCTGTGGGCCGGGCGATCGTCGATTGGGGTTACGCCACGGTCAAGTCAGGATCGCAAAGTGTGCCGGGCTCCATCATGAGGACGGAACCCGGCGGTGGCGGAGTGGCCGGCGGAAGAAGCGCTACTCCCGGCAGTAGCGTTTGCGCCAGGCGATCAACCCGGTTGCTCCGAGGAGTGCCGTTCCGAACATGAACGACACTTCGGCGATGCCGAAGGATCTCGCAGGCGCAACGCCGGAGAGGCCGCTTCCAGTGGCGGGGGGCCTGACGAGAGCCTCGGGATGGGCCGTCTTCAGGGCGGTCACGAACGCTTCGGCGATTGCCGCGTGTCCCACGTCTGTCGGATGGATGTCAGGGTCGGGATCTGCGATGTGCGTCACGAGCGGGGCCTTGCCGGTGAAGGCGGGCGAGATGTCCGCGACCGTGGCATCGATGGCGGGATCGCCGGCAACCTGCAAGATGATGTTGTTGAGGGTTGCGATCACTGTGTCGCCCGCCGCGTCGAAGGGGGTGCCCGTCCCCGAGTACGGATTGTAGACGGTGGCGATCAAGATGGTGGCATCCGGGCCGGCCGTTGCCCTGAGCTTCCCGAGGATGACGGGGAGGTTTGCCCCGAACGTTCCGAGAGCCTGGGCTGCGGCAGCCTGACAGTCCGGTGTCTCCGGTCCCGCCTGGCAGGGGGAACTGGGTTTCGCGAGCGCCAGGAAGTCGTTGCCGCCGATGTCGATTGTGATCAACCTGACGTCGTTCGACGGATCGCCGTCGGTGCGCCGGGACTGAATCGCCGCCAGAGCATGCTCGAGCTGGCCGCCCTCGCCGGAGATCGATGTACTGGTCTCGCCGCTGACTCCGAATGCGAGCCGGTCCGCGGGAGTGCCGGCGAATGCCAGCCACCGCCACGCTTCAGCGGCGAAGAGGTTGACGTATCCGGTTGTCGCCGGGTCCGACGCTCCGACGCCAACTGCCAGTGAGTCGCCGAGCGAAACATAGGGCCCATTCGGCGTCTCGGCCGAAGCCGTGCGGGCCGTGGTCTGTCCTCCGAAGCCGATGAGGATCGCGAAGAGAGAGATGATAAAGAGTGGATACTTAACCATTGCCTGAGGTCCTCCTGATTCTGTCCGAACCCCGACTGGTTGTCCGTGGGCCCAACGCGACTTCGTGTCGGGGGTCACGGGAGATGCTCGGCAGATCGGTCAAGCACCGGAAGCTACGTGCGAACTATCTCGCAGGGGAGCCGTACCAGGGCCGAGGGGGACAGGTGTACTACCAGATCCCCGGCACGTCAGCCTTCGAGAAGGCTGAACAGTACCCGCCGGATGTTGTTGTCGCGATTGGGGTCGACGAGCACCACGCGCTGCCAGGTACCGAGGAGGGGGCGGCTCCGTTTGACCGGGATTACGATCGACGGCGAGATGAATGCAGGGAGCACGTGGTCCGCGCCATGTCCCGGGGACCCGTGTTGGTGAGCATAACGCTCGTCACGCGGGAGCAGCCGCTCGACGATCTCCGTCAGATCAACTTCTGAGCCCGCCCCGGTCTCCATCAACGCCAGCCCGGCGGTCGCATGGGGGACGAACACATTCAACAGGCCATCCCCGGCGTCACGGCAGAAAGCTGTTGTTTCCGTTGTGATGTCGACGAACTGCCGTCCTGATGTGTCGAGTGTGATTTCGCGCATGAGCATGCGGAACCTCGCCGGCAGCGGGTGCCGTTGTGAATCGAGTCTAGCGCCTCAGTCGGAAGGGGGGAGGCGGACGGTGAACACCGAACCCTCGCCTGGTGTGGACTCCACCATGACGGTTCCACCGTGGGCTTCCGCAATCCAGCGGCCGATGGAGAGCCCGAGTCCGGTTCCCCCCGACTCCCTCGTTCTCGCTTCGTCGACGCGGTAGAAGCGGTCGAAGAGGCGTTGTTGTTGCTCGCGGGCGATTCCCGGGCCGGTGTCGGCCACCGAGAACTCGCCGTTACCGCAGCGAAGGGTGACGGTGCCGCCTTCGGGCGTGTATTTGACCGCATTCTCCAGGAGGATTGTGGCGAGCTGCCGCAGGAGCTGTCTGTCTCCCGTGACCGGCGAGCCGGAGAGGTTGGTCCGGATCCGCACTCCTTTCCCGGCCGCCAGCGGTTCGAGATCCCGCACAACCTCGGAGCCGAGAGCACCGAGATCGACGAGTTCGCGCCTGATGGGCAGGCGCCCTTCGTCCGCCCTGGCGAGGGTGAGCAGGTCTTCGACGAGGCTCGCCATCTGATCGACCTCGGCGGCGATCGCCTCTACCTGGTCCCTGTTCTCGGCGACCGTCTTCTCCGGATACATGGCAAGTAGCTCGCTGTTCGCCTTGATCGACGCCAGCGGCGTCCTCAGCTCATGCGATGCATCCGAGACGAATCGACGCTGCGACTCGAGAGCCCGCCGGATGGGGACAAGAGCACGGCCGGCGAGCCAGAGTCCCCCGAGCGCGGAGAGCGATACGCCGGCGAGGCCACCCGCGGCGAGGACCCAGGCGAGGGTGCGGAGCTGCCGGTCTCGTCCCTCGAGCGAGCGTCCCACGTGCAGCCAGCTGTCGGGCTCGCTCTCCATCCCCGGGACGAACGCAGTGAGAATCCGGAAGCGCCCGTCGTCGGCCGTGACCGTCGTCAGTCTCTCGCCGTTCCCGGCCGTGGACTGGAGCGCCCCGAAGGGGATGTGTTCGAGGTCGATGTTGCGGGGATTCGCGAGCACGCGTCCGGTCTCGTCGGTGGTGACGAAGAACACGTCGGTCGCGATCCCCGCTGCGTGCTCAACGTCGTCGTGCCGCTCGTCGTGGTCATCATCGTCCTGCTCTCGTCCATCCTCGTCGGGTTCGGAGCGGTCGGGGACAGCGACCGGTGCAACTTTCCCGGCGGAAACCTCGATCGGGCCGGCGGTCAGGATCTCCGCCCGTGCGCTTTCGATGGACTCGTCGATCTCGCGATCGACCTCGCGGCGGACGGACAGGTAGGCCGCAAGGCCGATGAGCGTGATGATCACAGCGAGGGCCACGGCGGACCAGAGCGCGAGGCGGATCCGCACACGCCAGAACATCAGGCGTTCCGCAAGGCGTAGCCGGCGCCCCGCACGGTCCGGATGAGTTTGTGCTCGAAATCGTGGTCGATCTTCTTCCGCAAGTAGTAGATGTAGATGTCGACGATGTTGGATTCGCTGAGTATGTCGTAGTTCCACACAAGCTCGAGCAGCTGGGAGCGGCTGAGGACCTGTCCGGGGTGCCGCATGAGGACCTCCAGCAGGGCGAACTCACGGGCGGTGAGCTCGATCCGCCTTCCTCCCCGGATCGCCTCACGTGAAAGCAGATCGAGTTCCAGGTCGCCCACGCGCAGCGTTTGGGAGCCTTCACCGCCCATGCGGGCCCGCCGTGTCAGGGCGCGGATCCGGGCCAGGAGTTCCGACAGGGCAAAGGGTTTCACCAGGTAGTCGTCGGCACCCGAGTCCAGGCCTCGGACTCGATCTCTGACTTCGTCCCTGGCCGTCAGCATGAGGATTGGGGTCTCATCGTCGCCTGCCCGGAGGCGGCCGGCGATGCCGTAGCCGTCCAGAGACGGGAGCATGACATCAAGCAGAATAATGTCGTATGCACTTGATCGCGCCTGTGCGAGGGCTTCCAGGCCATCCGTGCAGTGGTCGACAACGTGACCTTCCGCCTCGAGCAAGCGCTTGACGGCCCGCGCAAGCCGTACCTCGTCCTCTACCAGAAGGATGTGCACGAACCTATCTGACCACGACTCATACCGTTCCGCATGAGAGGATTCTAATCATTCACTCATGTCGACCTCATCTTGCCGGGAGAAGCTGTCGCAAGAGACTTATATGGGAGGTGCGTGATGGACGTAAGGCTTGGACTGATCAGCCTGGCGGTCTTCGCGGGAGTGCTGATCGCAAGCGCTGTGGCTTCGCAGGTGGACGCGCTGCCCGATATCGGCCAGGGAGCTGTGACCTCAGTCCTCGGCGACGTTCTCCATCTGGGGGGCGACGACGATGGAGATGCCGAGCACGAGAATGGTGACTCCGACGAGCAAGGGGACAACGATCGCGACGAGCACGAGAATGGCGACTCCGACGAGCACGAGGACGACGACCGGGACGAGCACGAGGACGACGAGCACGAGGACGACGAGCACGAGGACGACGAGCACGAGGACGACGACCGGGATGAGCACGAGGACGACGAGCACGAGGACGACGAGCACGAGGACGATGACGACTGATCTCGAGCGCCGGCGAACGGCGCTGAAAGTCGGAATAGGAGCGGCTGCCGCCGCCGGGCTACTCGCGGGGTGGGCCTACTTCGACGCCCATCCGGGAGTGTCGCAGGCGGCACTCGAGTCCGGTGACGCGCTGGGCGTGGGTGACGCGCTGGGCGCCGGTGACGCGCTGGGCGTCGGTGACGACGATCATCAACAGGGTGAGACCGCCACCTCAAGAGCGCACAAATCGAGAGGATCCTGATGCGCACCACCCGGCTCCTCGTGGGCGCTGCGTTTGCGGGGTCGTTCGCGGGGGCCCTCGCACTTGCGGCGGCGGACACCGGGCACGCAGCCTGGTATCTGAGCCGGGCCTCCGGTCTGGTCTTGATGGTGCTTCTCACAGCGTCCACGCTGATCGGGCTACTGGTGTCGACCCGGGCAGCGGAGCCGGGACTGCCCCGCCCCCTGGCGTTTGACCTCCATCAGTTCGTGAGCTCGCTGACGTTGACCTTCATCGCGATCCACGCAGGTACTCTTCTGTTCGACCAGTACCTTCCCTTCTCGGCTGCGGCGCTCCTCGTCCCGTTCTGGGGGGACTACCAGGCCTTCTGGATGGCGCTGGGCGTCGGCGCCATGTGGCTGACCGTCGCCGTAATCGCGATCAGCTGGTATCGCTCGCGAGTTGGGCGAGCGCTCTGGCGTCAGGTGCACTACCTCTCCTTTGCGGCCTACGCGATGGCGGTCGTGCACGGAATTGGAGCGGGCCCGGACACCCGGCTCCCATTCGTGTACTGGCTCTACTCCGTGTCGGTCGCCTCCGTGCTGGCCCTGCTGACCTACAGGATCGGCCTGGAGATGAGGCGCCGGGGACAATCTCAGCCTTCGGCCGAAGGCGAGCCGGGTCGTGGCGGCGACATCGTCGATGACGCACCAACCGGGTCCGGCGCTGCCCGCTCCGGAGGCATGACCGGCGTAGGCGCCATCGCGCATGCGCCGAGGGAGAAGAGGGAGCGGGGTGGCTAGCGCTCGCGGCTTCGTGGGTCCAGGGCATCCCGGATCCCGTCGCCGACGAAGTTCGCGCCGAGGGCAACGGAGAGGATGGCGACCCCCGGTCCGGCGGCCATCCACCACTTGTAGAAGAATGTCGCCCCGTCCGTGATCATCACGCCCCATTCGGCGGTAGGCGGCCGGGCACCGAGCCCGATGAAGCTGAGCGAGGCGGCGAGGAGGATGACCTGGCCGAAGTCCATTGTACCCGCGATGAGGACCGGGGTTATTGCGATGGGCATGATATGCCGCGCGAGGACCCGGAATGAGCTCGCGCCGGTGGATCGGGCGGCCTCGACATGGGGCTGTTCGCGCACCGACAGGATCTGGCCGCGGAGAAGACGAGCGTAGAACGGCCAGGACACCACGACGATGGCGATCATGATGTTCTGGAGGTCGCGCCCCAGGTAGGCGGTCACGGTGATGGCGAGGAGGATCGCGGGGAAAGCCATCGTCATGTCTGCGAATCGCATGAACACGGCATCGACCCAGCCGGCGAGGAGTCCGGAGACGGCTCCGATTACGCCTCCCACCGTCGCTGACCCGAGGATGACGAGCGCGGCTATCGGCAGCGCAATGCGGGAGCCGTACATAGTTCGAGTGAACACGTCGCGCCCGAGGTTGTCCGTTCCCAGTGGATGGCTGAGCGATGGAGCCTGCAGCCGTTCGGCGACCGAATCCTCGGTGCCGTAGGGGGCCCAGTAGGGGACCGTGAGAGCCACGATTACCCAGGCGATGACAATCGTGCCTCCGATGAGCACGGGCATGGTCAGCCAGAGAGGTCGCTTCCAGCGCCGTCTGTTGGTGGCTCCCTCCCGAGCGCTGAGAAGGGTCTCGGCGGTCATGAGAGCCGGATCCGCGGGTCAACGATCGCGTAGGTCACGTCGGTGATGAGACTGAGCATGACGATTACCGCCCCAGCAAAGATCGCGACTCCCTGGATCGCGGGGAAGTCGAGCGATTGGGCCGCCAGTACGGTGTAACGTCCGACCCCCGGCCAGCTGAAGATCTGTTCCACGAGCACGGCACCCGTGATGAGAAGGGCGAACGAGAGCCCCAGCACCGTGAGCGTTGGGATCAACGCATTCTTCAACGCGTGGCGGATCAGGATCGTCCTCTCGAGCAGACCCTTCGCCCGTGCCGTTCTGATGTAGTCCTGCCCGAGGACGTCGAGCATCGAGGCGCGGACAAGGCGCGAGATCAACCCCATGACGGCCCAGCCGAGCACGAATGAGGGCATCACAAGATGCGATACTGCTTCACCGAAGCCACCGAGGTCGCCGCGGATGAGAGTGTCGATGGTGTAGAAGCCGGTGATATCGTCGGGAGCGGCGCTCCTCGTCCCGAGCCGTCCCGGCCCGGGCAATACATCCAGTTGGGTCCAGAAGATGAAGAGAAAGACGAGGCCGAGCCAGAAGACCGGCATCGATGAACCGGTAACTGCGAACAGCCGCGTCAAGTGGTCGATCCAGGAGTTCTGCTTCACCGCGGCGACGATGCCGAGTCCGATTCCTCCAACCGAGGCAAGAACGAGCGCTGCGATAGCAAGTTCCGCCGTAGCCGGAAGGCGCTCCGCGAGATCGTCGCGCACATGGCGATGGGTCCGGAACGAGATTCCCATGTCGCCATGGCGAACGAGGTTGGTGAGGTAGAGCCCGTACTGCTCAGGGAGGCTCTTGTCGAGGCCCCAGCGCTTCCGGGCCGCTGCAACGATCTCTTCATTCTGGAGCGACCTCGGGTCCACCACCGTCGCGATCGGATCGGCCGGTGCCGCTCTCGAGATAGCGAACGTGATCGTCACCAGCCCCCACAAGAGCAGCGGCATTACGAGCAGGCGGCGGATGATGTACTGGGTCAATGAGTTCCCGAGCCTGCGGCAGCTACAGACGCCGCCTCAAGGGGCAAACCGCTACTCGCGGTAGAGGCGGCCCAGTTCGAGGTTGCAGCAGGCGCTGTAGGAGACCCCTTTCAGGTGATCGCTGTGGGCGAGTATGAGGTTCGGGTTGACGATTGGAATGATGTAGGCCTCGTCGATCATCTCGCGCCCGATTTCGTCGAAGATCCTCGCCCTCTCCTCAACGTCGTCCGTCTCGAGCGCTTGCTGGGCGAGTTCGACTTCACGCGGATTCTCGACGCCGATTAGTCCGTTCCAGAAACTCCCCGCCACCATGCCGAAGTACTGGACGTACTGGATCGGGTCGGTGTGGTCGGGCGCGAAGTAGATTGCCGTCATCGGGATGCCCGTCGAGAACGCGGCATCGATCCAGACGGCCGGATCGGCCGGCTGAAGCTGGAGGTCGATCCCGATTTCCGCGAGATCAATCTGCAATTGCTGGAACATGGTGCTGAAGTCGACGCCGTAGACGTTGAACGTCGGGAATATCGCCTCGAGCTCAAAGCCGTCCGGGTATCCTCCATCCGCCATCAGCTGCCGGGCTTTGTCCAGGTCCTGCTCCGGAAGGGGCAGGTCGTCGGTCCCGAGGAAACCGTTGGGAATTGGTGCAGCCTGGGGACGTCCGGCGCCACCCACGGTCACTTTGATCATGTTGTCGTAGTCGATCGCGTAGCGGATCGCCGTCCGGACTTCCTTGTTGAGGTCGATGTCCGGGTTGAGCTCGGTTCCGGGCCAGAGAGCGATGTAGACGAAATTGAATGAGGGGATATTCTCGACCTCGATGCCGCCGCCGATCCCCTCCGTGAGGTCTGCGTTCAGCTGCATCGCGAGGTCCGCGTCGCCTGTTTCGAGCAGCTGGCGCTGGGCCACCGCCTCGACGGTCTCTTTGATGATGATGTTCTTAACGTTCGCCGCGTCGCCCCAGTAGTTCTGATTACGCTCCAGCCTCAGCTCCGAGCCCTCCTGGTAGTTGACCAGGACGTACGGGCCGCTCCCGGCCGACTCCCCGAAGAACCACTGCTCTGCATCGTCGGTTTCGTCTGCGTCGGGGTCGGCGTTGGCCCCATTTGCGATGGCCACGTCGCTGTTTATCACCACCATGTAGGGAGAGGTCGTCGAGGTGGCGAACGAGGCGTCGGCGGAGTTGAGTTTCACCACCACGGTGGAAGCGTCGGGCGCCTCAATTGTTGCTACATTGCCGACGAAGTAGGCTGCGCTGCCCTTGACGTTGGCCAACCGCTCCCAGGACCACTTGACGTCGTTTGCCTCGACCGGAGTTCCGTCCGCGAACCTGGCGTCCGGGTCCAGCTTGAACGTGTACTCGCTGAGATCGTCGTTCGCCTCCCAGGACTCGGCGAGCCGGGGGATGAGAGTGCGGTTGTCCTTGGAGTCGAGGCCGACGAGGGTCTCGTAGACGGCCGTCAGGTAGATCTGGCAGGTATCGCAATACGCGCGGGACGGATCGAGCGAGTTGATGTCCATCCCTCGGGCGATCACGAGAGGCGTTTCATCGTTGAACGTCTCTTCGTTCGACGACCCCCCGTCGTCATCATCCCCGCCGCATGCCGCCAGCAGGACGAAGGAGACGGACGCAAGCGCCAGCAGCGCGATGAGGAACCGGTACCGTGAAAGCATTGAAACTCCCCGTAGACATCTGGGTGTGACCGAAAGGCGCAGCCACTCTAGCACACGCCTCCATCCGGAAGCCGGGTCATCGGCGCCGCCGCCAGACTCCCCAGATGAGCCTTGCTGTATCCTGTGAAGTCCGCCAGCGCTGGACAGACCGTGCCAGGTGAGCGGGAGGGAGGAAGGTGTCATGTCCCAGGCAGGCAATGGGAGCGGCACGGGCGATCGTGACCGCGAGCTGAGAGAGAGAGCCGCGAAGGTAATCGCAAACGGGATGTATGGCCACCAGTCGGTGGCTCCCCTGCCCGAAGGGTTTCCGCAGTTCTTTGCGCGGGGTGAGGGAAGCCATCTCTGGGACGTCGACGGTAAGGAGTACATCGACCTGATGTGCTCGTACGGGCCGATCGTCCTCGGACATCGGAACCCGGCCGTCGACCGCGCGGCGGCGGAGCAGCAGGCCCGCGGTGAGTGTTTCAACGGCCCGACGGAGGCGATGGTCGAGCTGGCGGAACTTCTCGTGGGGATCACGCCATTCGCGGACTGGGCCTGGTTTGCGAAAAACGGCACGGATGCGACGGTGTACGCGCTCTCTCTGGCGAGGGCCCATACGGGCAAGCGCTACGTGCTGCGTGCGAGCGGTGCCTACCACGGGGCAGCGCCGGTCTGGATGAAGGGCAGCCCCGGCACTCTTCCCGAGGACAGTGCCTACCAGCTCGACTACACCTACAACGACCTCGCGAGCGTGAAGAAGGCCGTGGAGGACGCGGGCGACGACCTCGCTGCAATCATCGTGTCCGCGTTCAAACACGACGTGTTCATCGAACAGGAGCTTCCCACGCAGGAGTTTGCCCGAGGACTTCGAGACATCTGCGACTCGACCGGTGCCGTCCTCATCCTCGACGACGTGAGAGCCGGTTTCCGGCTCGATCTCGGCGGAAGCTGGGAGAGGGTCGGCGTAAGGCCCGACCTATCTGCATACTGCAAGGCTATCGGCAACGGCTATCCGATCTCAGCCGTGCTCGGCTCCGAGAAGCTGGCCGACGTGACGGGCCGCGTGTTCGACACCGGCTCCTACTGGTTCCAGGGCGCGCCGATGGCCGCCGCGGTCGCCACTATCACGCAGCTTCAGGAGACGGACGGGATCGGGCGCATGGAGAGGGCCGGCACCCTTCTTCGGGAGGGGCTCGAAAGGCAGTCGAAGGCTCACGGCGTGCCCATCAAACAATCCGGACCGCCTCAGCTTCCCCTTGTCATCTTCGGTGGTGACAACGGCGCCGCGTTCGACGTTCCGAGGGCGAAGCTCTTCAGTACGGAAGTCGTGCGGAGGGGCGTCTACATGCACCCGGTCCACAACGGTTTCCTCTCGGCTGCGCATACGGACGATGACATCCGTCGAGTACTCGAGGTGACGGACGAGGCCTTTGCCGCCGTCCGGAAGGAGTTCGGCGGTGAGTGATAGGGGGAGGGCAGTGAGCGCTGTAGGAGGTCCGTTGTCATGACCGACGGCGCCGTGATCGCGGAACTCGAGGACCGGGCGCGCGCGCTCCGGAAGCATGTACTCAGTGTCGCGGCAGCACAGCCATCTCATCTGGGTGGTTCAATGTCGGCGGCGGATCTCATGGCCGCCCTGTTCTTCCACTACCTCCGGTTCGGTCCCGGCGGGTCCCCGGAGGACCACTTTCTTCTCAGCAAGGGCCACTCAGTGCACGTCTTCCATGCCTGCATGGTCGAGCTCGAGCAGGTAGCCGCTTCGGAGTTGCCGGCCACGGGTTCCGCTGGAAGCCGCCTCGGCGGCCACCCGACATTCAAGGCTCCGGGTGTGGAGTTCGCGACCGGTTCACTCGGACACGCGCTTTCCGCAGGAATCGGCATGGCTCTCGCCGAGCAGCTCGATGGCACGGGAAACCGGACTGTCGTCGTGCTCGGGGACGGCGAGATTCAGGAAGGCACGGTCTGGGAAGCTGCCATGTGCGCTCCGAAGTTCGGCCTCTCCGACCTCGTCGCGATCGTCGACAGCAACGGGTTCCAGGCTTCGGGTGCCGTGCCGGAGATAATGCCGCTCGAGCCGCTGCCGGACAAGTGGCGGGCGTTCGGCTGGAACGTCCTGGAGATCGACGGAAACGACATGGGAGCCGTTGTCGAGGCGCTCGAGGCCACGCGAACAGCGGACGCCCCGACCGCCATCATTGCCCGCACAGTGAAAGGCAAAGGCGTCCCGGGAATCGAAGGCACGGCCCGGGCCCACTACACCATGCTCTCGCCGGACGAGGCGGAAGCCGCTTTGAAATCACTGGAGGGCCGTTCATGAGCTCTTACCAGCAGGCTCCGCCGCATGTTGCGGTGCTGGCAGAGCTGGGCCGGGAGAATCCCAACGTGGTGGTCGTGTCGCAGGACCTGGGTCCGGCGGGACCATTCACGGCGGAATTCCCGGAGCGGCACTTTGATGTAGGCATCTCCGAGCAGAACCTGATCGGCGTCGCGGCCGGGCTTGCGCACGCGGGAAAGATGCCCTTCGTGATCGCGATGGCGCCATTCGTGACCATGCGTGGATTCGAGCAGATCCGCGACGACTGCGCCTACAACCAGAACGGGGTCAAGATCCTCAGTCTGTTTACGGGTCTCGAAGCGGGCCCCTGGGGTGTCACGCACCACGCGATCGAAGACATCGCGCTCATGCGGGCGATCCCGGGGATGACGGTACTGGTACCGTCGGATGCGGTGGAGATGGGTGAGGCCGTACGGGTCGCCGCCGGGGTCGACGGCCCCGTGTACGTGCGCCTCGCCGGATTCGCCGCGGACATGTCTCCTCTCGACGTGGAGCGTCCTCCCCTCCGTCCCGGCAAGGCCGTGCAGGTCAGGGCCGGAGATGACATAACGCTTGTCGCTACAGGAACCATGGTTCGTGTGGCTCTTGCGGCCGGTGAGGCGCTCGGGGGCGGTGGCATTTCCGCGCGTGTACTGGCAGTTCCCTGTGTCAAACCGATTGACGAAGGAGCCATCCGGCTCGCGGCCGCTGAGACCGGGCGTCTCGTTACGGTCGAGGAGCATTCCGTCATCGGCGGCCTGGGCTCGGCTGTGGCTGAGATCCTGGCGGAGGCCGGTGAGGGGAGGCTCCGGCGTCTTGGCGTCCAGGACAGGTTCTGCACGGAGATAGCTCCGTATCCCGACCTGCTCGATTCGTGCGGACTGAGTGCGCAGGGTGTTGCGGCAACCGCCCGGGATCTGATCGCCGTGGACGGGGCTTCGTAGCCCGCCCGGACTCAAGGTGAGGATGATGAGACCCGCGGGGCAACCCCTCCGCGGGTCTCGATCTGCAGATTCTCTGAGTTCGGGCTATTCGGTGTTCGGTGGGAGCTTAAGTACGGTCTTGAGAGACTCGGCCAGGGAGTCGAGAGTGTGCCGGTATCGCTCTTCGAAAGCCTGCGCCACGGAGATCGCGGCCAGCGGCACGGTCTCACGCGGACCCGCGACCCGGGTGGCGGAGTCCTCCGTATCGCCGCCGCCGCTCTGGGTGAGGACCTTGAGCCTGCCTTCGAAGATGGTGTACAGGTCGGCGGCCCTGGTCCCGGCGCTCGTCAGGTTATCGCCGTCCCTCACCAGCTGCCTCTTACCGATCGCGGCGACCATGCGGAGCTCAGAGTCAGTCAAACCCTTGAAAATGTTCATCTTGCCGAGCAGCACAGCGAGAGTCGCGAGGTCCCGCTCACGCAGCTTGGCCGGTTCTGCGCTCGTTGCGGGCTTGACCGCGCGAGTATCCGTGGTTCACTCGGCCCTGCAATCCGAAAGGAGTGACCCGACCGATGGACCTCAACGGAAAGGTGGCGGTTGTCACGGGTGGTGCCAGTGGGATCGGGGCGGCATGTGGAGAGGCATTCTCCAGTCTGGGGGCGAAGGTCGCCCTTGCGGACGTCAACGAAGAGGGGGCTCAGGCCGTCGCGGGCCGGATCGGCGGCCTCGGCATCCTCTGCAACGTCGGGGAGGAGGCGGACATCAATTCCCTCGTGCGTCGCGTGGAGCGCGAACTCGGCCCGGTGGACATCTTCTTTTCGAACGCGGGGATCGGCGCGGGGGGCGGGCCCCTCGAGGCATCCCTCGGCGATTGGCAGGCGCAGTGGCAGGTGAACGTCATGGCCCACGTCTACGCCGTCCGCGCGGTGCTTCCGGGAATGCTGGAGCGCAGGTCTGGATACCTCCTCCACACTGCCTCAATGGCGGGGATACTGACCAATCCGGGCAACGCGGTCTACTCGACGACAAAGCACGCTGTCGTCGGGCTCGCCGAGTGGCTTGCGATCACCTACCACGACCGGGGTGTGCGGACATCGCTTCTGGCCCCGCTCGCAGTGCGAACCCCGATGCTCGGTGACAACCCCGACGACTCTCCCAACTCGGCCATCGGTCCGATCAGGGAGCCCGAGGAAGTGGCGCAGCAGGTCGTCGAAGCGATGTCCGAGGAGCGCTTCCTGATACTCACCGACCCGATCGCTCAGACCTGGATGGACCGCAAGGCGAGCGACCTGGACCGCTGGCTCCGGGGCATGCGAAGGATGGTCGCCGGGA
>CAZHMF010000029.1:0-24037 GCA_964533605.1 uncultured Anaerolineaceae bacterium | reverse complement strand
ACCGCGATCCGGTTGCCCGCAGGCTGCGGCTGCTTCAACAGCGCCTCGGCCATGACGAAGAGGTGATCGAGCTGGTAGACGCGTGTGACCCCGGTCTGGCGGCACATCGCGTCGAAGATGCGGTCCTCCCCGGCAATCGAAGCCGTGTGCGAGAGCGTGGCCCGGGCACCCTGGGCGGTCCGTCCGCCCTTGAGAACGAGGACCGGTTTCTCCCGCGCCACCCGGCGCGCGATCCGGGCGAACCGTTCCCCATCGCGGATGCCTTCGATGTAGAAGGCGATGACCTTCGTGTCATCATCCTGGCCCAGATACTCGAGAAAGTCGGCGGCGGTGAGATCGGCCTGGTTCCCCATGCTCACGAACTTACTGAGCCCGAAGCCCATCTCCTGGGCCGCTCTGCTGGCCGCCCCGCCGAACATCCCGCTCTGGCTCACGAAGGCCAGGCCGCCGTGCTGGGGCTGAGGGAAGGGTGACATGTTGAGGCTTACCGCCGACGTCCACATCCCGTTCCCGTTCGGTCCAATGAACCGGATCCCACCCTCGCGGGCGATCCGGACGGTCTCCCGCTGGAGGCCCTGACCGCGCTCACCGGTCTCGGCGAAGTCGGCGGAGATGATCAGCCCTCCGCGGACTCCCTTCTTCACACAGGCCTCCAGCGCCTCGGGGATGCGCACGGCCGGGATCGTGAACACCGCCAGGTCGACGGGGCCCGGGATCTCGGAGATGTCGCGGTAGGCGGCCAGTCCCCTCACCTCGGCTTCGCGCGGGTTCACAGGGTAAATCGGGCCGCGAAACGTCGATTCCACCGCACGGTTGATCACCATCCCGCCCCATTTCGTGGGGTTGTTGCTGGCGCCGATGACCGCGACGGAGCGCGGCTTGAACACCGGCTCGAGCTCGCGCACGAGTTCTTCTGACAACTGCGTCCTCCCGCGGGAATGCTAGTTGCCCTGCCCCGCAGGGGCTATCGGCTGCCGGTTGGCGGGCGATCAGGCTCTAGGGAACCCAAATCCCCTCGTCGCGATGATGTTGCGCATGCTGGTGGGGGCGTTCCTCTCCCCCGTACTCGCGCGGCCACGACATGGTCAGCTATCCCCGATCGGCGCGCGGCCACAGGGTCGCCGAGCTTCCGATCATCGGTGCCGGGATGGGCATGATCAGGTTCGAACCGGACGGGTTCATGACGGGCGCTTCCTGCTGGCGAGCCGACGGGACCCGAGCCATAGTCATTTCATGCCACACTCTTAGCTCCGCGATCTGAGCGCCACGGTGGCGCTACCGATTGCGGTAGCCAGTCCGGCCTGGTTTACGTTACGCATCTCCACCGTCACCAGATGCTCATCCCCTTCGACGAACTTCTTGACGACCTCGCCGTGGACCACGTTCGTGTCACCGACGACATTCGGATGGCGCACGGAGGCGTTCAGCCGCTTCAGTGTTCCCTCGTCACCCATCCAGTCGGTCACGATCTGCGCCAGCCAGCAGACGCGCTGGGGACCGAAGTCGAATTGGCCGGGCATGTTGCGGCGGCTGCGGGCGTGTTCTTCGTCGAACCTCCCTCCGCCGCCGAGATCGGCGGAATCCTCAGCGGCGAGGGCGGACCGGGGAACCCGTCCGGTGCCGAGTGCGCCGTGGGTAAAGAGAAAGAGCTCCGTGACGGAGTATGTGCCTTTCCTCAACGAGGGCAGCTCGTCCCCCTCGTGGACGTCCTCCCAGAAGAGCGTCTCGGCCCCGCGTCTCTCCCGTTCCCAGACCAGCGGGTCCGCCGGCTCGGCCCGGACGTCTCCTACCGGCTCGCGGTTGTACTGGAGGGTCCCGCCGGTGTTCTGGTAGCGGGCCATCAGCGTCCGGATCGTGGCGACGGTCTCCCGGCGCTGGTTGAAGTAGGTGACGATGCCGGTGTTGAACGCGATCGCGCCCAGCCGTTGACTGTGCTTCCTGACCGTCGGTCCGACCTCCTCGCGGCTGGAGATCCGGTCACCGAGCCAGATCGGCCGTTCGAAGTCAATCTCAGCTCCGGCGTAGTTGACCGGCAGGTAGCGGGTCGAGACCCGAGAGCGCTCGATCGCACCGGTCTCGCCGGCGACCACTCCGAGGCTGACGCCATAGATGAACGTCGGCGGCGCCGTAATCATCCCGAAGCGCCCGCGTGCCGCGTACTCCTCGTCCCGCCAGAGCGGGTTGTAGTCACCGATGCCGTCCCCGAAGCGCCTGATGTTGTCCAGGTTGGCCTCTTTCATGGGGCGTTGAGGGAGAACCGTACCGATTCCCTTCCGGTATTCCTCTTCGAACTCTTCGAGTGTTGTTATCAGGTTCTCTTCAGGCACGGGGTCCTCCCGGTGAGTGAGAGCCGGGCGCGGCCGGCTCGGCGGGAGATTAGCACAGACAGCGGGTCAACATTGCCCTCCGGTTCAGCCGGCCGAGGGGGAGCCCCCGGTTGCGGTTCAGACGGCTCCCGTGTATTCAATACCCGGCGCCATGAAGGAGTGGATGTGATGAAAAGCGGACCGCTCGCCGGTCTCCGGGTGGTGGAGTGGGGGTCAATGATCGCCGCTCCCTATTGTGCGAAGCTGCTCGCCGACCTCGGGGCCGACGTAGTCAAGATCGAAGCTCCGGGCGAGGGTGACCCGGCGCGCCGCGAGGGCCCCTTCCCACCCGAGGGTCCCCACAGGGAGCGAAGTGCCCTCTTCCTCTACCTGAACACGAGCAAGCGCAGCGTGACACTGGACCTGGGGACGGAGAAGGGGCGTGCGCTGTTCCGAAGGCTCGCTGCCGGTGCAGACCTCCTGATAGAGGACGCGGCGCCCGGCACGCTCACTGCGCTCGGCCTCGGGCACGAGGATCTGTCCGCGGACAACCCCGGTTTGATCACCGTTTCGATCACTCCCTTCGGACCGGACGGCCCGTACTGCGGCTACAAGACTTACCACCTGAACCAGTACCACTGTGGAGGCTTCACCTCCGGTTTCTACGAGGGCAAGGAGTCCCGCGCACCGGCCTGCGGAGGGGGTCACATCGCCGAATACGACGCCGGACTGACCGCTTCCGTCGCCTGCATGGGAGCCGTCCTGGGGAGGAAGATCAGCGGCCGCGGTCAGCACGTGGACGTCTCCAAACAGGAGGCCGCCATGTGTCTCGAGCGTGTCGATATCGGCCGGTCGGCGAACGACCCCGGCCAGCGCTCCGGCTGGGGCTCAATCGGTGGTTTGCTGCCCGCAAAGGACGGCCATCTCGTGATCACCGCCGGGTCGGATCACCAGTGGCGGGGACTCGTGGAGGCGATGGGGAACCCGGACTGGGCGGCCGAGGAATGGTGCCAGTCCGAGAAAGGGCGTACCGACAACGCCGCCAGGATCCAGCCCCACATCAAGGAGTGGACCTCGAGCCATACGAGGGACGAGATGTACCACGCACTGCAGAGCAGGAATGCGCCGGCGGGACCGGTCCTCAGTACCGCCGAGGCGCGAAACTGGGTGCAGCTCAATGAGCGTGGCTTCTTCGACCCCGTCGATCATCCTGAGGCGGGGACCCACGCCTACCCGACGACGCCATATCGATTCTCGAGCATCACCTGGTCCATGAGCCGGGCGCCGTTGCTGGGAGAGCACAACCTTGACGTTTATGGCACGGAGCTCGGGCTGGACTCCGAGGAAATCGAGCAGCTCGCTCGGGAAGGGGTGATCTGAATGGCGGCCAGCACCGGGGCAACGGTCGAAGGCCCTCTGAGCGGCGTTCGGGTCGTCGATTTCACCTGGGCCTGGGCGGGCCCGCACGGCGTTCAGCTTCTCGCCATGCTCGGCGCCGAAGTGATCAAGATCGAGAGCATGACTCGGCTCGACCACAGTCGTGTCCGCTCGCTGATGGGCGGCGCCGCGCGGGGCGGGCCGGACAGCACCTCTCTCTTCGGTGATCTCAATGCCGGCAAGCTCTCCATCCGGCTGGACCTTCGCAAGGAAGAGGCGCGCGATATCGTCCGCCGGCTCGCGCGCGTGAGCGACGTCGCCGTTCAGAACATGCGACCGGGGGCGCTCACACGGCTCGGACTCGACTACGAGGCGCTCGCCAAGGAGAACCCGTCGATCATCATGGTCTCCTCGTCGGCCGTCGGGGAAACCGGTCCGGAGCGAACCTATGCCGGGTACGCTCCGACCTTCGCCGCCATGAGCGGAATGGCCGACATCACGGGCTATCCCGACGGACCCCCGATCCCTCTCAGCGGCGCTGTGGATCTCCGCGTCGGGACGGCGGCCGCATTCGCCGTTCTCGTCGCCCTTCATCACCGTCAGACCACAGGCGAAGGCCAGAACATCGACGTGTCTTCGACGGAGGTGATGAGCGCGATGATGGGCGAGGCGTTCCTCGGCTATGAGATCAACGGAATCGTCCCTCAAAGGATGGGAAACCGCCACGCTCGGATGGCTCCACACGGCTGTTATCCATGCGCCGGGGTCAACAGCTGGGTAACCATTGCCGTCGGAAGCGACGCCGAGTGGGAGGCGCTGAAGTCGGTGGTCGGCGATCCGAGCCTCGATGGAGATGTCTACGCCGGGGAGCAGGAGCGCCGAGACCACCAGGACCGCCTCGACGAGGTCATCGGGGAATGGACCCGCGGGCGCGACGCGCGAGACGTTGTCGCCACACTGCAGGCAGCAGGTGTCGCCGCCGGTCCGGTGCTGCGCGGGGAAACGCTGGTCGACGATCCCCACGTGAAGGCCCGGGGGGTCCTTCAGCCGCTGACCCATCCCGTGCTCGGCGAGCGACTGGTTGTCCGTCCTCCCTGGCAGATGGAGGGAGCAGCGATCCGGTCGGCGGCCCCCCTCCTCGGAGAGCACTCCGAATACGTGCTGGGGGACATCCTCGGCATGAGCGCCGGGGAGATCGAGTCCCTCTCGGCCAAAGGAGTGCTCAACTGAGAGCGGTGCCGCGGATCGCTACTTCCGGCAGGAAACCTCTGCTGCCAGGAACTCGGTGAGGGCGTCCGTTCGTTCGCGGGTCATCTGGAGGACGGCCGCGCTCTCCTCCGGGCTGACGGCCCCACCAAGCAGCCGGGTTGCTGCGTGGATCCTTCGCGCAAGCGATTCGTACGAGCCCGGACCCTCGAGGAATTGCCTCAGGAGGTCGAGATACTCCGACTCGAAGCCGGCGTCGGAAAGCAGGAGCGGCGCGAGCGGCGGTTCTTCCCGGTAGCCCTCCCAGAGGTCCGCGTCGCATACGCCGGACCACCCCTCGAGGCTGCCGTTCATGTCCCAGGGCAGCATGACGAACCGGCCCGGCTCCGCTTCGTACAGGTAGTAGTTGTGGCCCGTGTTTCGGTAGTTGTCCCAGTTTCCGAGCACCACGTTGCCGGCGAGGTAGACGAGCACGCTCCTGATATCGAAGCTCTCGCTCACCCGCGTCAGGTCCTCGCTTCCGATCGCCCTGACTGCGGCGAGGAACGCGGCGTGATCTGTGTCGTCCGGCCACTTGTGGCCGATGTCCGGATAGCGTTGGATGTCGTCCCCCCGATACTCGAGGCTTCCCGACTTCTGCTCTGGCTTGTAGAGGTCGCCCCGCGGCTCGGGAAAGTTGCGCGCGAGGAATCTGCCGTCGATCTGCTCTACCGTGACATAAAGCCCGAGCTCTTCGCCGTTCAGGGAGACTCGCGCGAACGATGTCCTCGGCGCGGGCACTCCGAAATCCCTCCACGCCTGATAGCTCACGTGCTCCCGAATCTGACTCAGAGGTCCCAGCTCTGAATTGAGATTGAGCTTTGCGAGACCATCGAATGTTTGGTCCGCATCGAACCGGTTGAAATCGACCTTGAGCGGGAAACTATGACCTCGCGCGTTCGTCAGGGAGAAGTGGCCGCGGAGGCGAATACCAACGTCGGAGGTGGCGGAGACGCCGTCCATCGCGAACTGTGCCCTCACGTAGGTCCGATCATCGTCGTAGCCCTCGCTGAGGGCCGCCTCGCGGATCAGCAGTTGCCAGTCCTCCCCTGCCATCGTGATCGTGATCGAATGAACGACGTCGGGGGCGAAGACCCGGCCACCCGGCTCCTCATTCCCTGCGCCCGAGGGCCAGCCGCAGGCGGCGCCAAGGAGGGCGAGGACGGCAAGTGTGCCGGCGGCCGAACAGCTCCGGCAGCGCCGTGCTGCTACCGCCGAACTTCCGGCCCGACCCGGCCACGGCCTCCTACCATGTGTCGATGTACGGATACTTCTTGCCTTCCCTCGCTGCTACGGGCGGCAGGCGGCGAAGGCTGGTCGCTATCCATTCACGCGTCTCCGCCGGATCGATGACATCGTCCAGTCCTCCCCCGGCGGCTGCGTGAACGGCGCGGGCGCTCGCGTAGCGGCGCTCCACCCGGCGCTCGTACTCGGCGATCCGCTCTTCCGGATCCTCGATCGCTGCCAGCTCGTTGCGGTAGCCGAGCTTCACCTCCCCTTCGATGTTCATCCCCGCGAACTCCGCGGTCGGCCAGGCGACCGTGAAGAAGCCTACCCGTGAGCTCGCTCCGCACATCGCTTGAACGCCGAGGCCATAGGCTTTTCGGACCACCACCCCGAAGAGCGGCGTCGTCAGGTTCGCGCCGGCATTGAAGGTGCGCACACAGTGGCGAACGAGAGCGGTGCGTTCGACGTCCGGCCCCACCATCATGCCGGGGCAGTCCATCAGACTGAGGACCGGGATGTCGAATGCGTCGCAGAGCTGTATGAACCGGGCGCACTTGTCCGCGCCGTCGGAGTCGATGGCTCCCGCGAGATGATGCGGGTTATTGGCGATCACGCCCATCGGGTGCCCCTCGATGCGGATGAATGCCGTGATGATTCCGACGCCGAACTTCTCCCGGATTTCGAGCACCGACTCCCGGTCCGCCAGCGTCTGGATGATCTCCCGCATGTCGTACAGGCGAAGGCGGTTCTCCGGGACAACGTGCCGGAGCGGGCGCTGGTCGAGCGCTTCCCACTTCCGGATCGGTCCCTGGAAGTAGGAGAGGTACTTCTTCGCGACGTCGACCGCCTCTTTCTCGTCCTTCACGAGGATGTCGACCACGCCGTTCGGAACCTGGAACGACATCGGACCGACCTCTTCGGGGGTGTAGATCCCGACGCCACCCCCCTCGATCATAGCGGGGCCACCCATCGCGATCGTCGATCCCTCCGTCGCGATGATGACGTCGCAGCAGGCGAGCAGGGCCGTGTTTCCGGCGAAACACCTCCCGTTGCTGACACCGACCAGCGGGATCAACCCGCTGAGCTTCGAAAACTGCGTGAAGGTGTAGGTGTCGAAGGCCACGCCGGGTCCTGTTCGGTCGTCGCCCGGCCGGCCTCCGCCGCCCTCCGTGAAGAAGACGAGGGGGAGGCGGAAGCGGTTGCAGAGGTCGAACATCCGGTCCTGCTTGTAGTGGTTGCGGCCCCCCTGGGTGCCGGCGAGAACCGTGTAGTCGTAGGAGATCACGGCTGCCCTCGAGTGCTCGTCGTCGAACAGATCACCGTTGATACTGCACATGCCGGCGACGAGACCATCGGCGGGGGTGTTCTTCCGAAGCGTCTCCTCGTCGTATCGCTGGTGCTGCCTCGCGACGATCAGCGGCCAGTACTCTTTGAACGAGCCCGGATCGACGAGCTGAGCGATATTCTCGCGGGGCATCCGGTGCCCGCGCTTGCGGCGCTTCGCGACCGCCTCGGGGCGGTTCTCGTCCAGCGTGTAGGCGTGGCGCTCGATGTTCTCCTGAAGGTCCGGCCGGATGTAGTCGGGGTCAATGGTCTCCTCTGCCTGTACTCCGGCCTCGCCGACATCCGCCTCCAGTACGTAGACGAGCGGATGGCCCTCGACGATCACGTCGCCCTCAGTCACCGTGACCGCGCGCACGATGCCGGAGACGGTGGCTTTGATCACGTGCTCCATCTTCATTGCTTCCATGATCAAGAGCTGCTGGCCGGTGTGAACAGTGTCGCCCTCTCCGACGAGAACACTGACAACCGTCCCCTGGATCGGCGCCGGCAGGCCCGTGGAGCCGTCCGGTCCGGTCAGGCTCTGCCCTGAATCGTCGGTTCCGACGGCCGCCCGGGCCGCCTTCACCTCCTGGTCGTGCCGGAAGAGGGCCAGCGGATCACGGTTGTCGAGCTGTGCCCCTGCGAGGCCGGTCTGCTGGTCCTGCCGTCCCTGTGCGGCAGGCGCGCCCGCAACGTAGCGCCGCGGTCGCTCCGCGCCCGCTGCTTCCACGAGCTCTGCCATCCGGTCATCGACGAATCGCGTGTAGATGCGACCCTCTTCGAAGTCCGGGTGATGGAGGATGGCCTGGAGAAAGCTGATGTTGGTCCCGATCCCTTCAATCCGGAACTCCGACAGCGCCCGGGCGGTGCGAGTGACGGCATCGCTGAAGCGGGACGAAGGTGAGTGGGCAACGACCTTCGCGAGAAGCGAATCGAAACTCGGGCTCGTCCGGTATCCGGAGTACCCGAAGCCGTCGGTTCTCACTCCCGGACCGCTCGGGGGGTCGTACGCGACCAGCGTGCCGCCGGCCGGCCGGACCTCTCCCTCGCCGGTTATGGTCTCCATATTGACCCGCGCCTGAATCGCGTATCCGCGCGCGTTCGCCACTCCCGTCTCGGTCAACCCTGTGTCCGCAAGCGAGGCGCCGCCGGCGATCCGGAGTTGAGTCTGCACCAGGTCGACGCCGGTCACCTCCTCGGTCACCGTATGCTCGACCTGTAGCCGCGCATTCGCTTCGATGAAGGCGAACGGTGCGCCCTCGCCCAGACGGGACGCGTCCACCAGGAACTCGAACGTACCGAGGTTGTCGTAGCCGGTGTTGGTGGCCAGTCGAACGGCGGCGTTGACGATCCGATTTCTCAGATCAGCCGGAAGATTCGGCGCCGGCGCCACCTCGACAAGCTTCTGGTAGCGCCTTTGGACGCTGCACTCGCGCTCCCCCAGGTGGGCCACAGCGCCGTGCCGGTCACCCACGATCTGGACCTCGATGTGCCGTGCCTTCGGGATGTACTCCTCCATATAGAGGGAGCCGTCGCCAAAAGCCCGCTCGGCTTCTGAGCGGCAGCGTGCGTAGGTCTCGTCGAGTTCAGCCGGCTCCCTGACCACCCGCGTTCCCCGGCCGCCGCCCCCGGCCACGGCCTTCACCATCGCGGCCGCACCCTGGCCCAGCGAATCCAGGAATTCCCGGGCCTCATCGAGCGTGACCGGGCCACTCGAGCCCCCCAGGATAGGGACCCCGGCTGCCTCCGCGGCCTCCCGGGCCCTGGCCTTGTTTCCGAACAGCTCCAGGCTATCGATCCCCGGGCCCACGAAGACCAGTCCTGCCTCCGTACAGGCGCGGCCGAACTCGGGGTTCTCTGCAAGAAAACCGTAGCCCGGGTGGATCGCGTCGCAGCCCGCCGTCTTCGCTGCGCGCACGATCGAGGGAATGTCCAGGTAGGCCGGAACCCCTCTGCCCTCCAGCGCCACGGCATCGTCCGCGACCTTCGTGTGCAGTGACTCGCCATCGTCGGTCGAATGCACCGCGACGCTGCGGATACGAAGATCCGCGGCGGCGCGGCTGATCCGGATCGAGATCTCTCCGCGATTGGCGATGAGCAGGCTTCTGATGGGCATCGGGAACTCCAGCGTCAGGAAATGCAGTAGATGATTCTACTCGTACTGCGGGTTGCAGAATCGCGAATCCAATTCCGGAATCCGGTGCCTTCGGCGTCTGGTTGGTGCGCTTCGCGACCAGCGCGTAGTGTGGAGCGACGATCACCCGACGCACGGGGCCGGGCGGTGCGGCGGCCGTCACGGTCTGCGTTCTGTTTCCCGCGCCTCATCCGGTGCGGTACGGAGGCACCGATGGCGGCTCTCGGGAGCCTGATGGAGAATCGGTTTCCGGCCCTTCGCTCGCGCGACTACCTTCATCTGTTCGTGAATGGGTTCTTCACGACCGGTGCCCGGTGGACGCAGGTTCTCGGGCAGGGGTGGCTCGTCCACGAGCTGACGGACTCGGCCACCGCCGTCGGGGCCGTCACCTTCGCGAGTTTCATTCCGTTTGTCATCGTGGGTCCGGTCGCCGGTGCGATCGCCGACAGGATCGATCGCCTCAAGCTGCTCGTCTGGGCGACCGTAGCGGGCGTTGTGGTTGCGGTCGCACTAACGGCTGTGACGTTGTCCGGCTCGGTCCAGACCTGGCATATCCTGGTGCTTGCATGGCTCTCAGGTGCGGCGCTGGCGACGAGCGTGCCGGCGCGCCAGGCGCTGATCGCCAACTCGGTGCCGGAGGAGCACCTGCTGAATGCCGTCGCGATGTCGGGTATCGCTCAGCACGGATCGCGCGTTGTCGGACCGCTCTTCGGCGCTGCCTTGCTCGCCACGCTCGGGGCGGGGGCAGTGTTTGCGCTCTCAGCAGTCCTCCTCCTGGTCGGCCTGGTCGAGCTCACGCGAGTTCGGATCCGAACGGATACGCGGGCACCTGCTGATGGCCGCAATGCCGTCCTCGTCGCCCTGCAGGCAGTGGGTGCCGATCTCCGCCAGGCCCTCTCATATGTCACCGGTGACACAAGGGTGGCAACCGTCATTGGCCTCGTTGGCTTTCACTGCGGGCTGACGATGGCTTTCGATTCGATGATGCCCTCACTTGCAACGCGAGTTGGAGGTGAAAGGGAGCTCTACAGCGCGATCATCGTCGGTCTCGGATTCGGGGCGATTGGCGGCACTCTGACCGTCTCCTTGCTCCGATCGCCCGCGGCCGAAGCGCGCGTGCTGTCGCTGAGCGCCGTGGGCAGCGGGCTCGCCATCATATTGTTGGGCCTGGCCCCGGTTTCGAGCGCGGTGGTGGCGGCAGCGGTCTTTGCAGGCGCCACCCAGGCGTCCTACATGGCGCTGTCGGCGACGCTTATCCAGCGGGTCGTGCCGGATGCATTCCGAGGAAGAGTGATGTCGCTCTATATCCTCATCGCAGCCGGCCACATGGCGATCGTGAATCTCGGATTCGGACGAGCGGCCGATCTGTATGACGTCAGGGGTTTGCTCGTCGTACCGGGTCTGGTGTGGATCGGTCTGTTCCTGGGAGCCAGCATGCTCCTCCCGCAGCTACGGTCACTGGTTCGTAAGGGAGAGTTCCTCCCCAGAGCGACGGCGGTTCCCCTGCCGGCCGGGGGTGACTAGTCATGTCCCCTCCGGTGTCGCAGTTGTGGCTTCCGATACATGCGGGGTGTAGGGACGGGAGGGCATGATCTGATGGAGGAAGCGTGGAGGCGGTGCCGGGGGATCGCGCGTGCCGGCCCTGTCGCGAGCCGCGTGTCCGGCGAGCGACCTGGACCGGCCTAAAGCCCCTCTACCGACCGGCCGACACTACTGGGGAGACCCCCCAGGTGCGGGTGAGAGGCTGGGTATGCGTTTCTGGCGCAAGGGTGGTGGGCTCGGGTCCGGGAGATCCCGGCTCTCGATGCTCCTGCTCGCAGCAGTCATCGTCCTCGCGAACAGCTGGAGATGGTGATGGATCGGGGATGTGAGCTGGTCCAGGGCTATCTCCTGGCAGTGCCCCAGGGTCCCGACGAGATCTCCACGATGTTGAGAGAGCACGGTGCACTGATCGACCGGTGGCCCTCGACCGGAACGGAAACCGGGCGGACGGCTGCCTGAGGCATCCGCGCCAATCGAGGCGGCTCTATCCTGCCCTGCGGACCGCACGGACGGGCCGTTCGGACCATGCTTTATGGACCGAATGGCCGTGGTCCGGGGACACCGGCAGAGGGAGTCTGGTTCCTGCTTAAGTGGACCGATTTACTCTACAATGGGTTCGCGGACTGGCACGCTGCCCGGAAAGGACGAGCAATGGCCTCACTCGGAGTACTTCTCACCGGCGGGCCCTTTCAGTTTGAGCGCTGGGAGACCGCGGCCGATATCAGCGAGGCCGCCCTCGACAAGGGGCACGAAGTGCGCATGTTCCTCTACCTCGACGGCGTCTACAACCCGATCGAGCATCAGGCGTTTCCCGATCTCGATGTTCTGCCGAAGGACCGTGTCGCCTCCCTCGTCGCGAAGGGGGCGGAGGTCATCGCCTGCGGCGTCTGCGTCAACGCGCGGGGTCTTCAGGGAGGCAAGGACTACATCGACGGCGTTCGTGTCGGAGGGCTGCCGGACTTCGCGGAGATCGCCGGCGAAGTCGACCGCCTGATCACTCTTTAGGAGGTACCAAGTGGCCCAGCGACATGTATTGCTGACCTTCAACCATCTCCCCTACGGATCGATCTTCTACACGGAGGGTCTCCGGGCTGCGGTCGGCGTGACCTCCGGAATCGACGAACACACTGTCGATCTGCTCTACCTGGGCGACGGCGTCCAGTTCACGCTTGCCGGGGTTGATCGCGCCGACTCCAACCTCTATCTGACGACCCTCGCGGGACAGGACGTTCGTCTCAAGGCCGAGAAGGAGTCACTTGACGAGCGTGGCCTCAGTGCGGCCGACCTCGCCCCCGATGTCGATATCGTCACGCGCGCCGAGGCTCTCGAACTGATCAAGCGCGCCGATCTCACGATCGACTTCTGAGAGAGCGAGGAGTTTCGATGAGCAACCTCTACCTGATTGACCGACCCCTTGCGCAGCAAGGAATGGCGTTCGCAGCTGCCGACGATGAGGCCGTCGTGGTCCTCATCCAGGACGGCGTCTACGCTGACGTCTCTGCGCTCGCAGCGGCCGGCCGTCCGCTGTATGCGGTACAGAAGGACATTGTCCGACGAGGTCTGGACGGGCGGCTCGCTGATTCGGTTCACGCCATCGGATACGACGAACTGGTCGACCTCATCGTCGAGAACAAAGTGGTGAACTTCGCCTGAGGCGACCTGAAAGGAAGGGACGATGGCGTTGGTCAAGGTCGATCATCAGATAGACATAAGCGGGAAGGTCTGCCCTTACACGCTTATCGAGACACGAGATGCCCTGAAGACGGTCGCGACAGGCGAGGTCCTCGAGGTACTCGTCGATTTCGAGCCGGCGGCGATGGTCACGATCCCCAACTTCTGCGCGAAGAAGGGTTACCCGTTCCAGACGATCGCAGACGGGGATGGGCGCTGGCGGCTCCGCATCGAGCGGACAGACTAACCACCGCCGATGGGGCCGTGGCTCTTCCACGGACTCTCTCTGCTCGCTCTGGCGGCGTTTGCCGGAGGAGCGGGCCTGCACGTTCGCAACTGGCTTCGCGCCCGGCCGCCGGCGGCCCGGCGTGTCAGACGTCCCGGGGACCACCGGCGAGCCCGGCTCTCTGCGTTCCTTGTCGACGGGTTGCTCTTCCGCCGGCTACGGCTCACGTCCCCCACCCGCTGGCTCACCCATATTCTTCTGGCGGGCGGGTTTATCGGGCTATTCGCAATCGGGAGCCTGGGAGACATGGCCGCGGCGTTCGGGCTGCCGCTCGGCAAGGACGACGCCTGGTTTGCCGCTCTCAACGATAGCTTCGGCGTCGCGCTTCTGGTTGGGCTCCTGCTCGCGATCGGCCGCCGACTGTCGCGGTCCGGGACGCCACCGGAGGGGCTGCTTGACGACTGGTTGAGCCTGGGCCTTCTCGCGGCGCTGGCCGTCGGCGGTTTCCTGCTCGAGGCGGCCCGGTACCTGGATGACGCTCCCGCCGAGGTCCCTCGTGCCGCCTACGTGGGCTTCGCGCTCGCCAGGATCGCCGAGCCCGCCGGATGGAACTGGAGCCGGGCGCACGACTGGCTCTGGTGGAGCCATGCCCTGGCCGCTCTGGCCCTGGTTGCCTACCTTCCGTTCTCGCGCCTGTTCCACATGTTCACGGCGCCCGCAACCCTCGCTTTGAACGCCGGCTCAGAGAAGGGAGAGCCTCTCCACTTCGGAGTTCCTCCCGCCGAGTTGGGCGATGCTCAACCCGGCCTCTACCGTCCCCCGCTGCTGACCGGAGTCCAGCTTCTCGAACTGCAGGCCTGCGTCCGCTGTGGCGAGTGTCTGGGCGCCTGCAGCTCGTACGCGCTGCGGGGCGACGAGCGCGTCTCGCTTGCCGGCATGATTCGCGAGCGGCGGCTGCTCGGCGAAGGAGCGGGCCCCCTCTCCGGGTACCTGCGGCCGGCGGACTCGGTACCCGCAGAACGCTGGGAGCGGTTCCGCGACGGCCTCTTTTCCTGCACTCTCTGCGGTCGCTGCGAGGAGGTCTGCCCCGTCGGGATCAAGACGCGCGCGCTCGCGATGACTCTCCGTGAAGAGCTTGCGACGGCACACTGCATGATGCCTCCCAACCTCGAGCTGGCGCGCGTTGCGGTTGCGGAGGAGGGCAACGTCTTCAACTTCCCAAACGAGGACCGCGCGCTCTGGGCCGAGTTCCTCGACGACCTGCCGGAGGACCTTCTGTCCAGGGATCGGGCGGATGTGCTGTACTTCGTGGGCTGTGTTTCCTCGTTCTCTCCGGCCGTTCAGGAGATTCCGCAGGCCTTCCTTCAGGTGCTCCTCAAGGCGGGCCTGGACGTCGCACTGCTGGCGGGCCGTGAGCGTTGCTGCGGCTTCCCCCTCATAATGGGAGGCCTCTCCGGAGATGCCCGCGACCTGATCGATTCCAACCTGGCAGAGCTGAAGCGACTCGGTGCCTCCACGGTCGTCTTCAACTGCCCCTCCTGTTACTACACCTGGAAGCGGTACTACCCCCTCGATGGCATACGGCTTGCCCACGCGTCGGAGGTCGTGGAGGAGCTGGTGCGCGAAGGGCGGATTGTGTTCGAAGGAGATGCAGAACCCATCACCTATCACGACCCCTGCGACCTGGGCAGAGGACTCGGGGTGTATGAGGCGCCTCGCCTGGTTCTCCGGTCGTTTGCTCCCGAGGACTACGTAGAGCTCTCTCCGTCGCGTGAGGCCGCCCTCTGCTGCGGAGGCGGCGGTGACGTCGAGATGTGGGACCCGGAGCTCGTCACCGGCGTCAATTCCCTCCTCACGGATGCCGTCGGGAGGACGGGGACAGGGCTCCTGGTCCAGGGCTGCCCGCAATGCAAACGGGTCACGCAGAGGGGGCTCGAGGCATCAGGTTCGAAGACCCGGACGATGGACATAGCGGAGTTCGTGCTCGAGTTCGGAACCTTCGTGGACCCCACCGCCGCTGCGGCGGAGAATGGGGGCTCGCGCCCTCAGCCGGCCCGCGAGCAGCGCGAAGGAGAGCCCGCATGGCCCGAGTGAAGGAGTTCTTCCTTCCGGACGATTTGTTGTATGACCGCAAGGAGCACATCTGGGGGAGGATCGAAGACGGCGCCGTCCGTGTGGGCCTCGACGCTTTCGGATCGTGCGCTGCGGGAACGATGGCCTACATCAAACTCCTCCCGGTCGGCCGTCAGGTGAGGAAGGGCCGTCCCTTCGGCTCCATGGAGGCCGGCAAGTACGTCGGTCCCCTCAAGGCTCCCGTCAGCGGGACAATAGCCGCGCTCAACCAGGCCGTCCTCGACTCGCCGGAACTCGCCAACAGCGATCACTACGACTCCGGTTGGTTCGCCGTCATCGATCCTTCGGATCTCTCCGAGGAGGTCGCCGACCTCGTCAGCGGCGACGCGATCCAGCAGTGGCTCGAGGACGAAGTCCGGGAGTACGAAGAGGGCGGGAAACTGAAGCCGGAGGACGAGAGGGAATGCGAGTAAGGCTCCTCGACCTCGGCACGGTACCCGTTGTTGAGTCCCAGACCAACTATCACGCGATCGCCTACGCGATGACGGATGCCACCCCGAACACGGTCACGTTCATGAGCCCCGACGCCCCCTACGTCTGCATCGGGTTTCACCAGGAAGTCGAAAAGGAGATAGACACCGCCTACTGCGACGAGCGGAAGCTTCCGGTCTTGCGCCGCGAAGTCGGCGGCGGCGCGGTGTATCTCGACCGCGGCCAGGTCTTCGTGCACTGGATCTTCCATCGTGAGGACCTTCCCCGAAAAGTGGAGGACCTCTACAGACTCTTCATCCGGCCCCTTGTCGAAACCTACCGGCAGTTCGGAATAGCGGCCGAGCACCGTCCCCTCAATGACATCGTCGTCGGGGGCCGCAAGATCGGCGGAACCGGCATGGCCTCGATCGGCCAGGCCATGGTCGTTGCCGGGAGCCTCATGTTCGACTTCGACACGGAGTCGATGGCACGGTCGCTCAAGGTCTCCTCCGAGAAGATGCGCGACAAGGTCTTTCAGAGCCTCGAAGAGTACATGACCACCATGACCCGGGAGCTCGGCTCGCCCCCACCTCGCGAAACGGTCCTGGCGGCGCTCGTCGAGAACCTCCGGAAGTCCCTCGGGGTCGACATTGAAGAGGGAGAGATGTCGGCGGCGGAACAGCGAATGGTGACTGCTCTGAACAGCCGGTTTGAGTCGCCCGAGTGGCTCCACCAGAAGGGCGGTCTGAAACGCCGGGGCATCACGATCAGGGCCGGCGTGGTCGTGGCCGAGGGAGAGCACAAGGCCCCCGGGGGGCTCGTCCGCACCACCGCCCGCATGAGGGACGGGCACATCGAGGATGTCTCCATCTCGGGCGACTTCACGTTTGAGCCGGCACCACTCCTCGGGAAGCTGGAATTCGCCCTGCGCGGCTATCCGCTTGACGCCGGGCAGCTCACTGCTGCCGTGGCGGACTTCTTCGCGGCCGGCAGCGTGCAGTCTCCGGGGGTCGCCCCGGAGGACGTGTCGGCCGCCCTGATGAACATGACGGCCGGCTCGTAGCCCTCGGGTGACCTTGGGATAGTCCCCGGGACCTCGCTGTTCGTCGTTCAGAACCGCCTGAGCTCCGTCGTCCGGATCGATGAGACCGAGGTCGCGCTCGACTTTGAGGTTTCCCGCGAGATCCGTGTCGAGTACTAGAGGTGCCCGGGGACGCGTCCGAGGAAGACCACCTCTCGCGCGACGAACTCACCGAGGACCGTGATGACCGCGCCATAGAAAGCAGGGGACTCGCCACGGACGATGCGCCGGGTCGCCGCCACGGTCCACGGGAGCAGGTGGCGCTCCAACACGTCCCCTTGGGCGGTTCGCACCGAGCGAACATCCTCGCTGCCCTGTGGTTCGATCTCCCGGAAACTGAGGAAGTGGAGGAACTCGAGGACGGTTGGGATGGCATCGGGAAGGTCACGGATCTCCTCCGAGACGGTGAGGCCGAAATGCCGGTAGAACCGTAGCAGTTCCTCCATCGAGTCGTGCCTGGAGGGTGAGACGACTCCGGCATAAAGCGGAACTGCCCTGCCTCCTCCCGGAAGATCGAAGAGACCGATGTAGTCGCCCTGGAGCGCGAGGTACTGAGCACCCGGATCGGCGAGCCCCGTGATCGGTGCCGACGACAACTCATACGGCAACGATGCTGCCGCCTCCCGAACGGTGTCGCGGAGCTGTCCTTCCCGGCACGCCCGAGCGAGGTCGTCGGTCGGAAACGACACCAGGTCAGCCAGAAGTCCATAGAGGCGGCTCCGGGCCCGAGCCACCTCGCTCACGGCCTGCCGCTCACTGAGACGGGCGCCGTTGGAGCGCTGTGGGGTCACCCGTGAAAGGTCCGAGAAGGTCGTTCCAGTCGCGTGAGATGAGGATATCCATCAGCTCGGAGGTCCCTCCCTCGGCGACCCTCGCCCGCTCGGATTCAATGGTAGTCAGCGCCCTTTCGACATCCGGTCCGAAGAGTTCCTCGAGATACTCCAGCGGGATGCGGAGTCGGTCGTCATCGAACTCGCCATCGTCCTTGAAGGCCAGGGGGGACGTCGGAGGGACGTAGAAGACGTTCGGCTCCACGCCGAAGTCGGGATGAAGTGGGAGAGCCACCTTCCACTCGTTGACGAGCTTGTGGATGTGCCCGTCGAGGTTGTCGACGTAGTCGATGTGGCGCACCCGGCCGGGACACTGGCGGATGCAGGCGGGCGCCACTCCGTGCTCGAGGCGAGGGAAGCAGGACATACACTTCTGGGCGATGTCGCGACGCTCGTTGAAGTAGACGCGCTTGTACGGGCAGGCCTCCGCACAGAACCGGTATCCGTGGCACCGCTCATCGTCGATCAGAACGATGCCATCCTCCGGCCGTTTGTAGATGGAGTCGCGCGGGCAGGCCTCCAGGCAGGCGGGACGGGAGCAGTTCATGCACACCTGCTGCAGGTAGAAGAAGAACGAGTGGGGGTAGGCGCCGCCACCAACGTCCTCGTCCCAGTTCGGTCCCCAGGATGGGGCCGCGCCGTCGCGCTCCCTGGGACGCAGAGGCACCGGCTCATCGCGGCCGCTCGCGAACACTCCTTCGTAGTCGAAGTCCCATGCTTCACCCCAGAGCCGCTTCCCGGGAAGGGAGCCCGGAACCGGCTCGCCCTGCGCGTCGTAGCCACCACCGTGCGAGAAGACATCGCGCGGCGTCCCCCGTCCCGGGAAGGTGTTCACGACGTTCCACCACTGGTGCTCCATCCCTGCGTGCGAGGTCCAGGCCGTCTTGCAGGCGAGCGAGCACGTGTGGCAGCCGAGGCACTTGTTGAGGTCGAACACCATAGCAAGCTGACGCCCGGACTGCTCGTCCATCTGGCTCCTCCCGCCCCGGTCGGCCCCCGTTTGTGCGGCCGTCATGGCGCTTCCACCCGCTCGATCTCGACCGCCACCTCCTTGGGAACATGGTTCATGGTGTAGTAGGCCGCGCGGTAGTGGAGCTGGCCGTAGTCACCCACCATATTCGTGGGCTTGATCGGGCTGGCGGCGAGGTCGTTCTGCGTCGCCCAATCCTTGAACTGGTAACCCTCCCAGGCGTGATAGACGATCGCCGAGCCCGGCTGAACCGACGGCGACACCTTGGCCCGAAGCTCAATCGTGCCGACATCGTTGTGCATCCGAATGTAATCGTGGTCAGCGATCCCCCGCGCCGCCGCGTCCTGTTCCGCGATGTAGGCAACCGGCTCTCCGCGCTGCAGACGCAGGAGTTGGGCATTGGCCCGCCAGATCGAGTGCATGCTCCAGCGCGTGTGCCCCCCCGTGAGCCGAATCGGATAGTTGCCGCCGGAGGCCACGGGCTCCTTGTGAACGAGCATCTCTTCGCCCGCCTCGAGGAACCACGGGTGATCGATGTAGAACTGCTGACGCCCGGTGATCGTCGGCCACGGCTGCTTGAGGTTCACGAACCAGCCGCACTGATTGGTCGGCACGTCCTCGTCGTAGTCGCTGTAGATCGCGTTGAAGTAGACGACAAGCGCGGACGGCTGCAGCTCCTTGATCTTCACCATCCCCTGTTCGGCAGCCTTGCCCCAGGCACCCTCGCCAAGGTCGCTGTGCCGGGTCGTCGCCGAATACTGGAGGATGTAGTCGAGGGCCTTCTCCTCGCCCTCCTCCCCGTCCGTGTAGTGGCCGTCGGCCGTCAGGTCGTCGTAGACGGTCTTCAGATCGTGAGTACCGCCCCCGGCATCGGTAAAGGGCTCGATCTTGCGTGCCCTCGCCCGCTCCTGGATCTTCTTCGCCAGCAGGATTGCGATGTCCCATTCGTGCTTCGAGTCGTAGAGAGGGGGCACCGCGCGGTCGCCCACCACCACGTAGGGAAGATAGGACGCTGTGTACTTGATGCCCGGCTTCTCGTAGTAGCCGCACGCCGGGAGTATGTAGTCCGCGTGCTGACCGGAGGTCGACATCCGGAAATCGCACGTGACGATGGTGTCCAAACCGGCCCAGAGGCTGTCGCGAATGGTCCTCGCATTGGGCCAGCGGCGGAGCGGGTTGGGGCCTGAGAAGTAGAGGAACTTCGGCCTCTTCGGCGGCCTCGGAGACACCGGCTGCCAGTTCCGGGCGAGCGACTCTTCGATGTACTCCTCGGCGGGCCGAGGGAGGGACTGGTCGTTGTACTCCTGCCGGCGGGCGATCTCGCGCCACTTCTCGTCGTGCGCGTAGAGCCAGGGGATCAGGGGTGACGAACTGCCGCTGCGTCCCATTTCGAAGGTCATCTTCGAGAACTCCAGCATGCTGACCCGGTCGATCGGGAGATCACCCTGGGGCTCGGTGTTCAGGCTGAGCGATGGTCCCCGGCCGGGAAGGGCGCCGGTTAGAGCACCGCTCGGCGGGGGCCACCAGGTGGAGATCTTCATGCCCGATCCGGGCTTCCCGCCCGAGTTGCCCGTGAGCGCGCAGAGGTAGGCCATACCCCGCTGGAAGAGGTCGGAGTGGTACTGCTTACACGAGCCCGTAGGGGAGTAGATCATCGCTGACTTCGCGGCCGCGAACTCCCGCGCGACCCGCGCGATGTTGGTCGGATGCACGCCTGTGATCTCCGCGACTCGTTCGAGGGGATACTCCCCGACTCGCTCACGCATCAATTCGAAGACGGGCCGGACCTTGACCCGCTTGCCACCCTTGAGACGGACCGTGTGGACCCCCTCGAGCTCCGGGTCCACGCCTTCGTCGAGCCGGATGGTCCGCCTGTCCGAATCCCAGGTCCCGGGCGCCTCCACCTTCCGCCCCGTGTTCCCGTTCCAGAAGTAGAAGACTTCGTCGGAGCCCCCCTCTTCCACGTCCGACTGGCGCAGGAACCGGCGTGTGTCGCTGCGGACGAGGAAGGGAAGGTCAGTCTGCTCCTTAACGTAGTCGGCCTTGTAGAGGCCTTCGTCGATGATTACGCCGATCAGGCCGAGGGCCAGGGCGGCGTCGGTCGCGAAGCGTGGATTCAGCCAGCGATCGGCGTGTACGGCGGATGCACTGAAGTCCGGCGAGATGGTGACGATCTTCGCTCCTCGATAGCGCGCTTCGTAGAGGAAGTGCGCCTCGGGCACCTTCGTGTACGACGGATTGCCGATCCAGATGAGAGCGTAGTCGGTCAGGAACCAGTCATCTGAGGTGCCTTCGCTCATGTAGACGCCCCAGGCCTGGATCAGGCCGACAGGGAGGTCGCCGACGCCGGCGTATGAATCGATGGTCGTGCAGCCGAAGCCGGAGCTGAAGAGGTGGCCTTCGACCGGGGACCCGATCCCGAAGTCGAGGTTGGTCGTGCCGTTGTCGTAGACGATGCACTCCGGGCCATCCTCGTGGGTGGCAGTGTCGATCAGCTTGTCGGCGATCTCTGTGAGGGCCTGGTCCCAGGTGAGCCGCTGCCAGCGGCCCGAGCCCCGCGGGCCGGCCCTCTTCATCGGGTACTTGATGCGTGTGGGGTCGTACATCTGAACGCTGTACACGCACCCGGCCGGGCAGCCACGTGGGTTGAAGTCGGGAACATCCGCGAAGGACTTCTCGTAGGTCGCGTTCTGCTCCTCGCGCCACACGATCCCGTCCTTGACGTACGCGTCTATCGAACAGGCCGACACGCAGTTCACGCGCGTGTGGGTCACCTTGACGACCTTGTCCCAGGTCCACTCGTCTCGATAGAGATCCTCGGATCCCCGGTAGGGGTAGGGCCGAGAGAGCAGCTCCGAGAGTCGAGTACCGGCATCCAGCGGCTTGAGGCGCCGCAGCGAGGGCGTTTCGGACGGCGGTGGTGCGGTCATGTTCTGGACCTTTCGGTGTGCTCGCGAACGCCAGCACGCTGTTCACTGCGGCTCAGCTCCGTGGGGCGGCGCGCACCCCGGTGGCCACATCACCGAGCGCGTCACGGCGTATGGGGACGGTATGACCGGCCCCGTTAACCCCGCCATGACGTCAGTCATAGGGCACGCGGCCGGGCGCTATGGGCCGGCGGCGAGGCCGTATCGGGGCAGCGGAGGAATCGCCAGCGCTTCGAAGGCGCCGTAGCCTACGTCGTCGCCGCAGCGAAACTCGCAGGCCGTCTCCACCAGGCCGTCCACCTCGGCGACTACCGCAGGATCGCTGAGGTCGAGGACGGCCCCGTCCACGCGGTCGTCGCCCATGTACGTCCCAGCGGCCCACGGGCCGCCGTAGCCGACGGTGGACATGTAGAACCTGATCCCGGGCCTGAACGAGGCCACCCACTGCTTGCCGTTCTCGTCGACCATCGAGATCTTTCCGCCGTCGACCTTGCGCGTGCCGGCGTTGAATCGAAGGTCGTGCGAGTACTCGACCGCATGGACGTTCTCGATTGGTGAGTCGTGGTCGCGAAGGACGGCGCCGGCCCCACGGAGCAGCCGACCGCTTCCGTCCTCGGTCACGGACCAGATGAGCGCGTAGTCGTCGAACTGCATGGGTGCCCACGTCCAGAGGAAGCCGCCGGCCCGCCGCTGCGCCGCCCAGGCGTGGTTCTGGTTGGGAGGGCCGGACGGGCGGATGCCCCATGAGTGGTCCCGGTGTCCAAGCCAGGCCGACGGGGCCAGCTCCAGCTCGGTGTCGCCGACGTGGACATTGCCGGAGTATCTTCCTATCTGGGAGAACCGGAGGTAGTTCTGGGTGACGCGATCGCCCGTCTCCACGAAGTTGCGGGTCTCCAGGTGGGGGAAGTGCCGGCCTTCGAATGCTATGTCGCCTTCCAGGCCCCACGGGTTGCTATCAACCGTGATGCGGATCTTCCTGAGCCCCTCGATGACCTCCACCTTGATCGGGCCGACCGTGGTGTTCAGGCGGTCCGAGCCGAGATGAGTGGAGGCGCGGACCATGTACTCGCGGCCCTCGTGAACGAAGCCGATGGCCGCCTCCTTGAAACCCCTGTTCGGGTAGACGGCCAGGGTGGCCATCATGAACGACGAGAGATCCGTGTTGAGCATGCCGAACGCGTAGCGCTCGAAGAAGTTGGGATCGGATGTGTAGACGGCCGCGAACGTCTCCGGCAGCTGGTGCGAGAGGTAGTCGTCGAGCGGGATAAGAGTGCTGCGGCCTGTCATTCGCGAATCCTCCTCGAGCACCGAGCCGGCCACGCCGGAAGCCAACACCTGTAACGTCTGTTCCCCGGGCTCAGTGTCCGGCAGCCGGAGGCTGGCACACGAACGAGCGGTTGTCGACCGCGGACGGACCTGCGCGGTGGCTGACCGCTGGTTGACCGCGGGCTGCCGCCCCCAACGCGTAGGCACCACGATCCCACGGGCCGGCAGCGGATCGGCAACGATCGGGCCAGGAATATGATCTAGATCATGATGCCTAGACACGCCTCCCATTAGCGTCGATGAGGACCAATAGGCTGGGAGAGCTATATGTGCCGAATGTGCAACACCCTGGGAAGTGGGGAGACCTGGTACCTCGATCCGAAGAACTACAGCAACCGGATGTACAAGCTGCGGGAGCCGGGAAAGCGCCCGACTGAGCAGCTCGGCAACAGTCCGAACGTAGGTGCCAGCGAAGGCGGTCCCAGCGCTCTCCAGGTTGCCATCGAGGCCAAAGCCAACGGTGACCTCGAGACCTTCAACAAGGTCACCGGCGAGATGAACCAGAAGGCACTCCTGCGCCCGGCAGCGCAGGCTGTGCCCTTCTTCGAGATGCTCGATGTCCTCGACATGGGCATGCCGGTCGCGGCGATGATGTGCATCTGCCGCAAGAACAGCCGGGCTTGCGAGGAGTGCAGCCTCAGCGAGTATTCCTGCATGGGCCTCGGCAGCGGCATGCTGAAGTGGGAGCGCTGGCCCGAGCGGTATCGCGGTGGTGTGGAGTTCCTGAGCACGAAGCAGGCGAAGGAATGGGTTGAATACTGGGACAAGAAGGGCATGATGCACGCCCTCATGCAGGAGGGTGGAGACTTCATCGGTGGGCTCTGCAACTGCGACTATCCCGACTGCGGCCTGATCCGGAACCGTATCGACTACGGTCTCTGGGCTACGTTTGTCAAAAGCGAATACGTCTGCTTCATCGACTGGGACAAGTGCAACGGCTGCGGTGACTGCCTCGGGCGCTGCCACTTCAACGCCCTCAAGTTCGAGGCCACGATGGAAAAGGCGCACATCGACCAGATGATGTGCTTCGGCTGCGGTCTCTGTGAGACGGCCTGCCCCAGAGACGCCATCAGCTACCAGGATCGAAAGAAGGTCCCGGGGCTCGCGAACGTCTGGTAGCGAACGGGCGCTCCGCACCCTCACCCAGGGGGTGAGGGATAGTTATTCTGTTCGCTCCCTAAGCGCGTATTCCTGCCATTGCGGCGAGCCGGTCCAGTTCGGGGAGCACCTCCCCGGCGGGAGCGCTCGGCAGGTTGAAGATGCAGCGCTCAACGCCCATCTGCTCGTAGGCGCCGAGCGCTCCTTCGA
>CAZHMF010000028.1:0-24115 GCA_964533605.1 uncultured Anaerolineaceae bacterium | reverse complement strand
GCGGCACTAGATTCGACATCGCTTTCGAACAGACCTACGGGATGGACATGGCCGCCTTCGAGGACGCGTTCCGGGAGCGGAGTGGTCTCCCCCCGGCGGCGACCGCCGGCACGCCGACGCCGGCTTCGTCGGACCCACAGCCCGCACGATCGACACCAACGCCGTTCCACTCGCCGGCAGCATCATCCGGTTCGGAGGACGGCTGGGACCCGGTTCTCGTCGGCACGGCTGTGGCCGCGGTGATGTCCGCCCTGCTCGCCGTTTTCCTGCTGCTTCTCTCGCAGATCCTGCGAAACCGACGTGTCGCCGCCCCCACACAGGCTCGGAGCGAGGCCCCGGCCGAGGACTCGGACCGCGAATCAGGCTGGGGTCGCCCGGACTGACCGCTTTCGCGGACGGTTGACGCGCGCTTATCGATCTGCCGCGAAGCTGCGAAACGCGACCGCGCTCCGCTGGAAGGCCGTGAGGGCCGACAGGAGGGCCAGAATCACGACCGCAACAGTCAGCAGGCCGAACAACATCCCCGCTCCGAGAAGGACGACACGCTCCTGCCGGCGGAACATGCCTTCCCGCATCTCCAGACCCGCCGCCTCGGCGACCGCGCGGACAAAGCTGACCGCGACGCTCGCAACAATCGCCACGTCGACGAATCCCACCTGCCACCACTCGTCCCGCCCGGCGAAGTACCACGCACAACCGGCGAGAACGATGACCTCGCTCGCGCGATCCAGCACGGCGTCGAGAACTGCACCGTAGGCCGTCGCCTGACCGGTTGCTCTTGCCACTGCCCCGTCCACGAGGTCGAGAGCACTGAAGAAGAGGTAGACGAGCCCGGCCGGCAGGAGGTGGCCGGCCGCAATCAGCCAGGCACAGAGGAGATTCCCGCAGAATCCCGTCAGGGAGACCATGTTCGGCGTGACCCCCAGCCGCGCCACGGCCCGGCCCACCGGGTCGGCAATGTTCCCGGGGATCCGCTGCGGCAGGAGATTCACCGGCATTGGGTTGGCCCTACTCTCCGCAGGCGATGCTCACGAGCCTTCTCGTAGAGGTCCAGCACCTCGGTCGCCACACGCGACCAGTCGTAACGGCGTCCTCGCTCGGCGGCGGCGGCCCCCATCCTCCGCCTCCTGGTGTCGTCGCCCAGCAGCCCGCTGATACCTTGCGCGAGTTCACGGACCGAGCGCGGCCGAACGAGAAGTCCGGTCGTTCCATCATCGACCACCGTCCGGAAGCCCGGAATATCGGAGGCCACGACCGGTCGCCCGGCCGCCATGGCCTCGAGGAGAACATATCCCTGGCTCTCGTTTCCGGTGTTGGGAGCGACCACGACGTCGGCACGCTGGTAGAAGCGGGGAAGCTCGGAGTAATCCACGTAGGGGTGGAACTCCGTTCCTGGTGGGGCCATCGCCCGGTACCGGCTGAAGTCTCCGGCACCGACGACAACAAGTCTCGCATCCTCATGGCCGTTCCTGCTCACGCCGCGGAACGCTTTGAGCAAGTACTCGAGCCCCTTCCTCGGCTCGGGCCGCCCCACGAACAGGACCACGGGCCCGGGGCCATCGCCGGCCCGGGGCGTCTGCTGCTCCGAAAAGTGCGAGTACTCAATGCCGTTCGGGACTACTTCGAAGTCGGCCTTCAGGTAGCGCGAAGCGAGTGCGCGCGAAGCCTCGGAGACGGCGATGTGGGCGTCGATCCGCTTCAGCCACCGGCGTCCGACCAGTGCCGCCAGCCGGTAGAGAGGATGCGACCCCTCCCTCGCTGCATGAAAGGTGCCGACTATCGTGCAATGTGCCGCCGCGATGAACTGTATGGGCACGAGCGGCATGAGCGGTTCGTGTGCGTGGACGACGTCATAGGGCCCCGCCTCCAGTATGTCGCGTGTGCTTCTGCGAGCCCAGCCGAGGGCGATCCGGGCCCGGGAGCCGGCGGCCGGAACGGTGAACGGACGTCCGCACACGGTCACCCCGTCCCGCGCCGCCTCGTGCCGGTTCGAGGACGGCGCGAAGAGATCGACCGAATGTCCCCTCTCGCGAAACTCGACTGCGAGCCTGCTGACATGGGAGTTGACGCCACCTGCAACCGCCCAGTCATACGGTGAGATGACGGCGATTTTCACCGCCTCCCTCCCGCCCCAAAGGCCTTCGCAATCAGCTTCCTGGGCGTCGCCGCGTATCCCCGGGCGAGGCCCAGAGCGATGCGACCAAATCCGATCTCCCTCATGGAGGGATAGGCCGACATCTCCGCACGAACGTCCCCGGCGGAGAGCGCCCGCCTGAACGACTCTGCTCCGGATCCAGCGAACTCCGTCCACCCGGTGCCAACGTGAGCCAGGTGGTGGGCATCGCTGCCACCGGTCTCGGGTAACTGCCATGCTGAGTTCAGCCGTGCGGCCCGACGGCCCGTCAGCCTCCCTGCAGGACTCGGATTGGCCGTCTCAATCGCATCGAAGGCAACACCGGGCTCCGCCGCCGCTACGATCCGATCGATCGTCCGCCTGCTGAGAGAACGGGTGAGCCAGCTCATCGGATGGGGGACGACCGCCAGCCCGCCCCACTCGTGAACGGTCGCCAGGGTCGTCTCGATCGAGCGAAAGAGCGGCGGCGTTCGCTCGAGGAACAGCGCCAGCAGGTGCCCGTGGCGGGTGGTGACCTCCACGCCGGGAACAACGTGCACGCGATACCCGCGGCGGACCGCCAGCTCCCGCGCCTGCAGCCCACCGGCCGCGTCTTCGTGATCGGTTACGGCGATCACGTCGAGGCTGGTCTCGTTCTCCACGTACGCCAGTAGCTCCGGGATCGTCGGGAAGCCGTCCGAACAGCGCGTGTGGATGTGCAGATCAGCCCTCCCCACAGCGATGGTTCCTCCAGAAGTCCTCCGATACGATCCATTGGCCGGGCTCACGAACGAGATGCTGCTCGAGGACATGGGCCCAGGCCTGAGCCGCCTGACGAATGGCCGCCTGCTTTCCCTTTCCGGCCGGCACCGTTATGGCCTCGTGAATCGTCACTTCGATCCCGCCGCCGCGCTTGCGGCAGAGCACCGGAATCACCGAGGCCGACGTCCGTGCCGCCATCTCCCAGGGACCGCGCGGGATACGGACGCAACGCCCGAAGAACTCCACGCAGACACCGTCCCCCGCAAGATCCCGATCCCCCATGAGAGCAACGAGCCCGCCGTTGCGGAGCGTCTTCAGGCACTGTTTCACCCCACGCCGCCCGGACGGGAAATAGCGGGCCCCGGGGCCCGACCGAGCCGCCACCAGATAGCGGCGGAGCTCTGCCGGTTGCAGAGGCTCTACGAGGGCCGTGAAGTCGTGCCCCAGCTCTGGAAGAACACGCAGCGTGAGTTCGGCCCCTGCTATATGGCCACCTAAGATTATTCGAGGACCGGGCGTTTCGACCGCCTTCATCCCATCGGGATTCGTGATCTTCAACTCGCGGCCTACGAACTTCGCCATATTCCGGTAGCGGAGCGACGCGAGGTCCACGTAGTACCCGGCCAGGTGGGCGGCCGCCTCGGCAGTCGCTTTCCTCGTCCGCACGGCGTCGAACGCGGAGAGAGGTGCCTGAGTGCGGTACAACCGCCTTCTGGTCGGACCATGCCACAGCGCCACCCGACCGGCCAAGCCGGCTGCCTGATACGCGAGGCCGTGGAATCTACCGAGAAGCGGCATGACAAGTCGCAGGAGAAGGTACTTCGTCATCCTCCGCTCCGCCTTTGCGGCCACATGGAGCGGAACATGTACCACTGGTCGGGTGCCACCCCCACAAGCTCTTGCTGCGCCTCAAAGACCAGGCCGGTGGCTTGGGCCGCATCTGCCTCATCGTCGCCTGTGCAAGGCACCTCGATCGCCTCGCGAACCAGGACTCTGAACGCACCCTGAGAGCTCCCATCGCGCAGAAAAGCAGCCGGGATGATCGGAGCGCGCCCCGCCCGAGCGAGGCGGGCGGCTCCGGCCGGAACCCGCACCGCGCGCCCGAAGAACGGCACTGCCACACCCCCTTTCTCCACCGGCCGATCTACCAGCAGAGCAACCAGCTCGCCGCGCCGGAGCGCCCGGACTGCGGACGGCAGCGGACGCTCCATCCGGACGACCTTCATGCCGAGAGCCTCGCGCGAGCGAACGACTGCCGCATCGAGGGCGGCGGAGCCGAAGGTCTCAATCACAACGTTTAGCGGGTATCCTCGGACAGCCGCTGCCGCGGCTCCAAAATCCCAGCCTCCGAAGTGCATGCAGGCGATCAGCGCACCCCTGCCCCCCTCTCGGGCCCGGTCCAAGACTGCGAATTCCGAATCACCTCCCACAGACTGCAGGATCTCCTCGGGCGAAAGCCCGGGCAGCCTCAGGAAGTCGACGACGTAGCGACCGTAGTTGGCAAATGACCGCTTCGCCAGATTCTTCGCGAGCCGCCGGTCCCCGTTGCTGATCACCAGATAGTTGCTCGTCGCCGAACGTCGCCCGCGCGGCCACAGCAGATACGCGGCTATGCCCCCGAAGGCGGCAACGCGGTAGCTCACGCGCAGCGGGAGGTGTCGTGTCACCCAGCCGGACATGTCCAGAATTGCCGTCAGCAGTCTCGAACTCATAGGCGAGGACCCCGGTTCCCTCCCGGCCGTAATCTACGGCAATCCGGCGGGACGGTGCCCGTCCGCCCCAGCACGGGGCCGGACCGTCAGAGCGAGGACGCCCGCTCCGCGGCGGCTACGGTGTTGACAAGAAGCATGGCGATCGTCATCGGTCCGACACCGCCGGGCACCGGACTGATCCATGAAGCAACCTCGCTCACCGATGCAAAATCCACGTCTCCGACCAGCCGCCATCCGCGTTTCCGCGTTGGATCATCGACGCGGCTGGTTCCGACGTCGATCACGACTGCCCCGGGCTTGACCATGTCTCCCGTGAGGATACCCGGCGAGCCGGCCGCCACCACGACTATGTCCGCGATCCTCGTGTGATGGCCCAGATCTGGAGTACCCGTGTGGCAAACCGTCACGGTCGCATTCGCGCCGGCCGCTTTGGTCCCCAACAGTACGGCGAGCGGCCTCCCGACCAGAGTGGAACGACCGACAATCACGACATGGCGCCCGGCAGGGTCGTTGCCCGTCGCCCTCAGCAGCTCAAGCACGCCGTTGGGTGTACAGGGAATCGGACCGTCGATCTCGCCCCGCAGGAGCCGGCCCAGATTCATCGGATGGATTCCGTCCACGTCCTTCGCCGGATCGATCGCGTCGACCACGGCGTGCTCGTCCACCTGTGCCGGAAGCGGTAGCTGAGGAAGGATGCCGTGGAATTGGTCGTCGGAGTTGAGGCGGGCTACAAGCGACAACACTTCACTCTCCGGAACGTCGACGGGAAGCTCGAACGTCTCGGAGTAGATCCCCGCCTCTTCGCAGGCGCGAGCCTTGGACTCCACGTAGCTGATCGAGGCAGGGTTGTCGCCGACTATCACGGCGGCGAGCCCGGGGACCGTCCCCGCCGCCCTCAGAGCGGCCGCCCTGTCGGCCGCCTGCCGCCTGACCGATGCTGCGATCGCCCTGCCGTCTATCCGTTTTGCGCCCACGAACAGAGCCTACGGCGGGCCCGGGCGAGACTCCACCGGATTGGGGCCGGCTGTCCTCGATCTCGTTCGTTCGCCGAAAATGGGGAGCGCTCAGGCGGATAGGCCCTTCCCGCTGCTCCGGGAAGCAGGCGCATCGCGCGTCCCCGGATCTTCCAGTTACCATTGCCGTTCATGGCCAGAAAGCTAGCCGTCGGCGTCGACATCATCGAGATCGATCGCGTAGCCGACGTGGTCGCCCGCCACGGAAACCGGTTCCTGGAGCGTGTCTACACCGCGGACGAGCTCGTCCACTGTCGCGGTCGGATCGGAGAGCTTGCAGCTCGATTCGCCGCCAAGGAGGCGGTCATGAAGGCGCTGGGGACAGGTGTCCGCGGAGTGGGGTGGCGCGACATCGAGGTTCTACCCAACCGGCGTGGAAAACCGCTGGTCTTTCTCTACGGTCGCGGCGCCGCCAGGGCGGATCGGATCGAGCTGACGAAGCTCGAGATCAGCCTGACTCACTCCCGCTCATACGCCGTTGCATCGGTCGTCGGGGAGCGAGAGTTGACCGAGGCAGAGGACACACCGTGGAGGGGTGAGAGCGCTTTGAGATCGATCCGGGAGAGAGGGCTCAGATGAAACTGGTAACGGTCGAGGAGATGAGGGCTCTCGAGCGGGCCGCCATCGAGGCCGGCAGCTCAGAGGCTCAGCTGATGGAGGAGGCGGGGCTGGCGGTCGCCCAGGAGGCGTGGATGCACCTGGGCAGCCTCGAGGGGAGACGGATCGCGGTCCTTTGCGGTCCGGGCAACAACGGCGGCGACGGCCTGGTCGCCGCCCGGCACCTGCTGGACTGGGGAGCCGAGGTCATCGTCTACCTGGCGGAGCAGGCGCGCGAACCTGATCGGGTCGCGGCCATTGGAGAGAGAGAGGGCGTCGTCGCCGAGAGCGGGGAGGACGCAGGCTACGGCGGGCTCGAGGCGCTGCTCGCCTCATCGGATCTCGTGGTCGACGCACTGCTCGGCATCGGAAAAGGCCGGCCGATCGACGAGGATTCCCCGATAGGCGCCTGCCTTGCCCGGCTCGCCGCTGCTCGTGGGGGGGCCGCCCCACCGAAGCTCATCGCGGTCGACATCCCTTCGGGGCTGAACGCGGACTCGGGCGCCATCGATCCCCTCGCCGTCGAGCCCGATCTGACCGTAACGTTCGGTCTGCCGAAGGTCGGCATGTACCAGGCGCCCGGGGGCGCCCGCGTGGGACGGGTACAGGTGATCGACATCGGCATCCCGGCCGCTGTAATGGAGTCGGTCGCACTGGAACTCATGACCTCCCGGGACGCGCGCGAGGCCATTCCGGACCGTCCGGAGGCTGCGAACAAGGGCACTTTCGGACGCGTCCTCATCCTCGGTGGTTGTGACCTCTATCCCGGAGCGCCGGCGCTCACCGCCCGGGGGGCCTACGCGGCGGGCGCCGGACTGGTGACCATTGCCTCCACCTTTCGCGTGCAATCACTGATCACGGCGAGCATCCCCGAGGCCACCTGGCTCCCCCAGGCGGCGGGCAACGACGGCTTTCTCGTCGGCGACGCCGCCCAGACGCTCCGCAGCGAGTGGAGCAATTCAAGGGCCGCCGTTGTGGGACCGGGGCTGGGGAACACCGATGAAACGCGCGCACTCGTCTGGGCCGTACTGCCCGACCTCGCGAGCCTCGAGCAGGGCGCCGTCATCGATGCCGATGCCCTGAACGCCGTCGCGACATTCGATGACGGGCCCGACCGCATACCTTCGAATGCAGTCCTGACCCCGCATCCCGGTGAAATGGCCCGGCTGCTCAGGACAACCGTCGCCGAGGTTCAGTCCAATCGTCTGGAAACGGCCCGGGAGGCAGCACAGCGGTTTCGGTGCACGGTCGTGCTAAAGGGCGCCCACAGCATTGTCGCTGGGCCCGGCGGCGCGACCGCGCTGAGCCCGTTCGGCAACGCACTGCTTGCCACCGCCGGAAGCGGCGACGTGCTGAGCGGAGCCATTGCCGCCTACCTGGCGCAGGGGCTTGCACCATTTGATGCCGCCAGGCTCGGTGTCTACGCGCATGCGGCAACCGGGGAGGCACTGAGCGAAGATCTGGGCAGCTCCGGGCTGCTGGCCGGCGACCTCGCTCGAAAGCTGCCGTCCGTCATGAGGGAGGTAAGCGCCCCCTAGTGATACACTTCCAACCGATCTTCGGAATGAGCATGGAGTCCCTTTGATCCGCCGCGTCGTCGTAACCGGTCTCGGGATGGTCACCCCGCTGGGCCACAGCGTGGCTGAGACCTGGGCCGCCATGGTCGGTGGCTGCTCTGGAACAGACAGGATTTCCCTCTTCGACCCCGACGGCTTCGAGTCGCAGGTAGCCGGCGAGGTGAAGAACTTCGAACCGACGAAGTTCATGGAGCGCAAGGATGCGAGGCGCGCCGATCGCGCCACCCAGTTCACGTTCGTGGCCGCGGACCAGGCCATGCAACAGGCGGACCTGACCTTCGACGAATCGAACCGGGACCGGTCGGCGGTCATCATCGGGACCGCCATGGGCGGCATCTCGACCCTCTCTCACGAGTACGAGACGCTCCGAGCAAAGGGACCCGGCCGCGTCAGTCCTTTCCTCATGCCGATGATGCTCGCCGACATGAGCAGCGGTCAGCTGAGCATCCGGCTGGGCGCCCGGGCCGTTAACTACTCCCTTGTCAGCGCCTGCGCCAGCGGCGCCGACTGCATCGGCGAGGCGGCGAACATCATCCGTCGTGGCGACGCGGACGTGGCCGTCGCGGGCGGCACGGAAGCGCCGATCACCCCCATCGGGGTGGCCGGCTTTGCCGCCGCGCGGGCGCTCACTCGCCTCAATGATCTCCCGAAAGCCTGCTCCCGTCCGTTCGAAGTCAGACGAGACGGCTTTACGCTGGCCGAGGGAGCCGCAGTCCTCGTTCTTGAGGAGGAGGAGCACGCCCTCGCACGCGGTGCCTCAATTCTCGCCGAACTGGCCGGATACGGGGCCACAAGCGATGCCTTCCACATCACTCAGCCGGACGAGCAGGGCGAAGGTGCCCGGCGGGCGATGAAGATGGCGATCGACCAGGCCGGGCTCCGCCCCGATGACATCGATTACGTGAACGCCCATGGTACCTCGACACCCATGAACGACCGCCTCGAGACGATGGCTCTCAAGCATGTCTTCGGGGAGCACGTCTACTCGCTCCCGGTTTCGTCCACGAAGTCCATGACCGGCCACCTCCTCGGCGCGGCAGGAGCGGTCGAGGCCTGCGTCTGCGTCCTCGCCATCCAGCACGGAATCATCCCCCCCACCATCAACCTGGATGAGCCGGACCCGGCCTGTGACCTCGACTATGTGCCGAACGTGGCCCGCTCGGTCCCGGTCCGGGCAACGCTCACCAACTCGCTCGGCTTCGGCGGCCATAACTCCACCCTCGTTCTTACCCGCCACCAGGCACCTTCGAACGCATGACCGACCCGGCCGGCGGGGGGACCCGCTGGCGTCTGCGGAATCCATCTGCCCCCGCTGAAGCGATCCGCGGGTTTCCACCGATCGTCGGCACCGTACTCGCGGCCCGGGGGATCACCACCCGACCGGCAGCCGACGTCTTCTACAAACCACATCTCGTGCCGGACCCCGATCCTCTTCTTCTCCCCGGCATGCAGGAAGCCGTGGAACGAGTGCTTCGCGCCATCCACGATGGCGAGACGATCGCCCTCTTCGGGGACTTTGACGTCGATGGCGTAACCTCCATCGCAGTCCTCACGCTTGGGCTCAGAGCGCTCGGAGCGAGAACCGTCCCTTATCTCCCGGACCGTTTCTCGGAGGGATACGGCCTGAACACCGGCGCCGTCGCTCGTCTTCAAGGTGACCTCGGAGCCTCAGTTCTGATCACGGCCGACTGCGGAGTGAGTTCGGTATCTGAGATTGACGAGGCGAACCGGCTCGGACTCGACGTCATTGTCATCGACCATCACACCGTTCCTCAGGTGCTCCCGGCAGCGCTTGCCATCGTCAATCCAAAGCGACCCGACTCACCCTACCCGTTCACGGAGCTCGCGGCGGTCGGCGTCGCGTTCCGGTTCCTTCAGGTTCTCTTCGAATCGGCCGGCCGCGAGTTTGACGAGGGCGAAGTCCTCGACCTCGTCGCCCTCGGAACCGTCGTCGATGTTGCGCCGCTGACCGCCGAGAACCGGGGGATCGTCACGCGGGGACTGGAGCTCATGCGCCGCGGACTCCGCCCGGGCCTGGAAGCGCTCGCCTCTCTTTCGGGAGTCAGGGCGGAGAGGTTCGACGCCGGCACTCTGGGTTTCTCCATCGGGCCGCGGCTGAATGCGGCGGGGCGCCTCGAGCACGCAAACCTCGCACTGGATCTGGTGCTCGCAGAGGATCCCGGCCGGGCCCGGCAGCTGGCCGAGCAGCTGGACACCCTCAACCGCCGGAGGCAGCAACAGACAGAGGAGGCCGTCGCACACGTCGAGGAGATCCTCGGCGACGTCCGTGACCCCCTCATCCTCGTGGCCACGGAAGAGGTGCACGCCGGGATCGTGGGGATCGTCGCAGGGCGTCTGACGGAGCGATATCACCGGCCCTCCATCGTGTGCGAACGGGGGCCGAAGACCAGTCGTGGAAGTGCCCGAAGTATCCCCGCCTTCGACATAGTGGCGGCGATCCGCCGGGAGGCATCTCTGCTCCTCAAGCACGGCGGCCATCGGGCGGCCGCCGGCCTCACGGTCCCCAACGAGAATCTCGACGCGCTCCGCGAGGGACTGACACACACCGCAGTCGAGCAGCTTTCAGATGAAGACCTCCGGCCTCTCATCGAGATCGACGCAGAAGTGAAGCTGGCCGACCTCGCCGGTCTCGAAATCAAAGGTCTGATGCGGTTCGAACCGTGCGGTCACGGTAACCGGAAACCGGTTCTCATGAGCCGGGGCGTAGAGGTTGCGGAGACCCGGCGCGTGGGAGCCGGTGAGGATCACCTTCGCCTTCGTCTCAAGGAGGGGCCGGTCATCTGGCCTGCGATAGCCTTCAGGCAGGGAGATTTCGTTGCCTCCGGCGAGGTGGACGTCGTCTACTCGCTCTCCCACGAGTGGCGCGGTGAACGGCTGGAGCTTGAAGTGCAGGACATCGCGCCCACCTCCGAGAGGCGGCCGATCCGCGGGAGCTGACGAGCAGGAAGCACGGTCCCCTTCATCGGCGCCCGCTGCCCGCTGCTTCGGCCCCGGGCTCGTGGCCTATAATCCCGGCCCGAGGACAGGCGCGACGGCTGAATGCGCCCCGTCACGAGATCCCAGAGGAGGACAGGCATGGCAAAGATCGACATCTTGCTGGAAGGGTCGGGTGTCGGGACCGATCAGGGTGTGGTTGCCTTCTGCAGCATCTTCCTCGTCCGGTCCGGAGGCCGAAACATCGTCTTCGACAGCGGCCATGTCGGCCGGCGTACGGCTCTCGAACGCGCGCTCCAGGAACGCGGCCTCACAACCGGCGACATCGACGCGCTCGTCATGAGCCACGCCCACTGGGATCACGTGCAGAACGTGGACCTCTTCGAGAATGCCGCCCTCCTCATTCACCCGGACGAGAGACGGTACTCGCACAAGCCCCACCGCAATGATTGGGCGACACCGGGCTGGACCGGAGCCGCTATCGAAACCGTCGAGCGCATAGAGGAGACCGGCGACGGCCAGGAGATCGCCCCCGGTGTCACGGTCATGGACCTGCCCGGTCACTCACCGGGCAGTATCGGCCTCCTCGTTGAAGAAGACGACGGCACCAGGGGAGTGCTCACCGGTGACGCGTTGCACTATGCCGGCGTTGCGCTCACCCGCGAGTGCCCGCTGGTCTTCTGGAACGACGAGCAGGCGACCGCCAGCATCAACCGGGTCGTCGACACAGCCGAGGTCATCTACCCCGGCCACGATCAGGCGTTCCGCCTCAAAGATGGCGAGATCCAATATGTGAGCGAGTTCAAGCTCGGGCTGACCGGGCTGTCGGCAGATGGCACGACGCTCCGGCCGGGTGCGCGTCTCCTGTCGCCGGCCGACATCAAGCCCGGCTGGCGCATCATGCCCGACATCGAGCATCAAGGGCTGGGCTGAGGCACGAAGCAACAAGGGGCAGGCAGTGGCGGCCCCTAAGTTAAGGGCCCTCAGCCGGGATCTCCTCGGCGGCCGCCAACCAGACGCTCGCCTCTGCGTCGCTCGGCGCTCGCCAGTCACCTCGTGGGGAGAGCGAACCCCCTGATCCCACCTTGGGACTATTGGGGATTGCGCTTCGCTTGAACTGGGAACGCTTGAAGAAGCGCTCGAGGAAGATCAGGAGCCAGTTCCTGATCTCTCCGATCCCGTACTCGCGACGCTCCAGTTCATCGAGTTCCGGCCAGCTTCCAGAGGCCTCGTCGTGCCAGGCACACCAGGCCATAAAGGCGGTCTTGGTGGGAAGGTATCCAAACCGAAGCGTGTAGTAGAGGTTGAAATCCTGCAGCTCGTAGGGGCCCACGACCGCCTCGGTATCCTGGGCCGGATCAGGCCCGTCGCCGGGGACCAGTTCCGGGCTTATGAGTGTCCCCAGGACCGACTCCAGAACGGGGCTCGCAGCCACCCCCAACAGATCGACCCGTGCCGCGAATCGGATGAGATGCTGGATCAGCGTCTTGGGCACGCTGGCATTCACGTGGTAGTGGGCCATCTGGTCGCCGACCCCGTAGGTTGCCCAGCCGAGCGCCAGTTCCGAGAGGTCGCTCGTCCCTACCACGGGGGCGCCGTGGAGGTTCGCAAGCCGGAACAGGTGGCTCGTCCTCTCTCCCGCTTGCACGTTCTCGAACGTGACATCGTGGACCGCCCCACCTTGCGAGGAGGGGTGCCCGATATCTGCGAGCATCTGCTCCGCACTCGCCCTGATGTCGACCTCGAGCGATGTGCAACCGACCGCCTCAATCAGCGCCCGGGCCTGCCCGAGAGTCCGCGCGCTGGTAGCGAACCCGGGCATCGTGACACCGAGGATGTTCGAACGAGGCAGGTCCATCAGGTCCATCGCTCGGGCGCAGACGATGAGAGCCTGAGTCGAGTCGAGACCGCCCGATACACCGATGACGGCCTTCGATGCGCCCATAGCCTGCATCCGCTTCGCAAGCCCCTGGGTCTGAATCGAGATCACCTCTTCGCAACGCTCATCCCGCCGGGAGGCATCGGAAGGTACATAGGGGAACCGCTCGGGCGGCCGCGTTAGAGGCAGGAGCCCGTCCGCCGGTGGACTGAGCTCGAAGGGAACGGACTGAAACCTCAGGGTCCTGTCGCCAAAATGAACCTCGCCATCGGAGAAGCTGTTGGTTCTCATTCGATCCTGGCGGATGCGATCCAGATCCACATCGGCGACCAGCAACTCGCCCCCCAGGGAGAAACGTTCGGACTCGGCGAGGAGCGTTCCATTCTCATAGATCAGTCCGTGTCCGTCCCAGGCAAGATCGGTCGTGGACTCCCCGAATCCGGCGGCCGCGTACGCGTAGGCGGCAATGCAACGTCCCGACTGGCTCGCCGCAAGAGTGCGCCGGTAGTCGTCCTTGCCGATCGTGACATTTGAGGCCGAGAGATTGGCGATGACAGTGGCACCGGCAAGCGCTGCCAGCGACGAAGGCGGAACCGGCGTCCAGAGGTCTTCGCAGATCTCCACGAACAGCCGGAGCAGCGGCTGATCGTCGCTCTCGAAGATCAGATCCGGACCGAACGGCACCGTCTGTCCACAAAGCCGAATCTCCCTCCGGCGGGCACGGTCCGCAGGCACGAAGTAGCGTCGCTCGTAGAACTCCCGGTAGTTGGGGAGATAGGACTTGGGTACGGCCCCGAGGATGGTGCCCCGATGCATCACGACGCCACAGTTGTAGAGGAGCCCATCAACCTCGAGCGGAGCTCCGACAACGGAGACCGGAAGCACGTCGGCAGTGCGATCGGCGAGCCCCTCCAGAGCATGCTCGACACCCTCGAGCAGAGACTGCTGGTGGAACAGGTCGTCACACGAGTAGGCCGAGATGCCCAACTCCGGAAAGACTACGACCGCCACGCCTTTCGAGGCGGCCTCCCTCATCTGCTCCTCCGTCCGGGCCGCGTTGAAATCCGGGTCGGCTACGCGCAGTTCGGGCGTCGCGGTGGCAAGCCGGATGAAGCCGTGGTTGTAGAGGTTGAAAAACGACACTGCGCCGTCAGGATACCCGCTCCGTTGGCGGGCGACCGCCCCGGGCCCCGGTCGCCCAAGCGCCACGCCGCTCGGGCCATTACAATTCGCAGCACCGCTGGGCATTCAAGGGAGGAAGAACATGTCTGGTTCGGAGGCCGGAGTCCGCGACATCTTCGTCGACGCGAACCATCTGCGTCACCATCTGGTTTCCCGTGGACAGCCCGGGGCACCCGTGGTCTTCATGATTCACGGCCTCAGCGGTCAGGCGCACAGTTTCGACGGCATTGCCACCAGGCTCGGATCCCACTACCACGTCTACTGCCTGGACGTGCGGGGACGCGGCGAAAGCGGCTGGGGGAAGGCCGATGACTATCATATTCGCACTTATGTCGAGGACCTCGAGCACATCCGGGGGGCGCTCGGGATCGAGCGGTTCTCGCTCGTCGGGACCTCGATGGGAGGCCTCATCGCCCTTCACTACACGCCGGAGCATCAGGCGCACGTCACCCGCGTCGTCCTCAACGACATCGGCCCCGACATCGACACGAAGGGTCTGCAGCGGATCCGCGGTTACATCACCGATGCCCCGAAGATGTTCCCGGACCTCAAAGCTGTCGTTCGTTACTACGAGGAGCACTACGCGCCGATGATCGCCCACCTCGACCGCCGGGCCGTCGAGGACTTCGCGCAGCATCACGTGCGAAAGAACGACGTCGGCGTCTGGGTCTGGAAGATGGACCCGGCCATCCGGCTGCTCACGCAGACCCCGCCACCGCTCGACGCCTGGGGAAACTTCAGCAAGATCACCTGCCCGGTGCTCATCCTGCGGGGGCAGACCAGCGACGTGCTCAGTCGGGCTGTTGCGGACAGGATGGTGGCCGAGAACAAAGGCGCCGAACTGGTCGAGGTGCCGGATGTCGGACACGCACCGGTGCTGACCGAACCCGCCGCCATGGATGCCCTCGAGACGTTCCTCGCGAGCTGAGGCCGCAACCTGCAACAGTCGCCGGATCATGGCCCGGCGAGTCGACCCGGAGGGGAGGAAACAATTGGAATACCGTTCTTTGGGCCGGACAGGAGTGATGGTCAGCCCGATCTGTCTCGGCGCCATGATGTTCGGGAGGAAGACCGAGCCTGCAGACGGCTACGCGATTATCGACAGAGCACTCGACGCCGGGATCAACTTCATCGATACCGCGAACGTCTACGCACGAGGGCGAAGCGAGGAGATCACCGGGGAAGCTCTCAAACGAAACGGAAAACGCAACTCGGTGGTGCTGGCGACGAAGGTCCACGGCCGCATGAACGACGATGACCCGAATTCATTCGGCAATAGCCGCCGCCACATCATCGAGCAATGTGAGGCGAGCCTGCGCCGGCTTCAGACGGACCACATCGACCTCTATCAGATCCACAGGCCCGAACCGGACACTGCGATCGACGAGACGCTCCGCGCCCTCGACGACCTCATCCGGTCGGGGAAGGTCCGGTACATCGGGACGAGCACGTTCGCAGCCTGGCAGGTGGTCGAGTCGCTCTGGGCGGCAGAGAGGTACGGCTTGAACCGATTCGTCTGCGAGCAGCAGCCGTACAACCTGCTGGACCGCCGGGTGGAGCGTGAACTGATGCCGATGGCCCGGACGTACGGCATCGCGACCATCCCCTGGAGCCCTCTGGCGGGCGGCCTGCTGACCGGGAAGTACCGGCGCGGCGAGGAGCCGCCGGGCGACAGCAGATTCGCCGGTGTCGCAGCGAATCCGGTCTACCGGCGCCGCTGGACCGAACAGATTTTCGATGTCCTCGAAGGGCTCACCCCCATCGCCGAGGCGAAGGCGGTCCCCATGTCGCAGTTCGCGCTTGCCTGGGTGATGGCACAACCCGGGGTTACGAGCGCGATCATCGGGCCACGGACGATGGATCAACTCGTCGACAACATTGGCGCCCTCGAAGTCTCGCTGACCGCGGACGACATGGAGCAGATCGATGCCGTCATCCCGCCGGGCCGGATGGTGTCGCCCTTCTACGAGGCTCAGTTCGGCCCCCACCCGCACCGGACATAGCACAGCGAGAGATGGCTGACGAGTTCCCACCCCCTGGCGAGCCACAGACATTCGTGGAACTTCTCACGGTATCTGCCGCGAGATCTCCGGACAGCGTCGCGTACAAGCAGCGTCGCCGCCGGGGCTGGGAGGAGCTCACCTACGGGGAGCTGAAACGCCGGGCCACGGGGATCAGCGCCGGGTTCCACGCCCTTGGCGTCATGCCCGGCGATCGCGTCGCCATTGTGATGCAGAACGATCTCGACTGGCCGGTCCTCTTCTTCGGGATCGTTTCCGCGGGCGCGATCGCCGTTCCGATCTACTTCGGGCTCAAGGAGGAGGAGATCGGAGCGATGCTCGCCCATGCAGAACCCGTAGCGGTCGTGACAACCCTGGACTGCGTGGAAAGGCTGGGGAGCCACATTTCCTCACTGAAAACTGTGGTCATCGCGGGCGACCCCGACGCCGTTGCCGCCGCCCGTGACCGCGTCCCCGGCACGACCGAGGTCCTCGGTCTCGACGAGCTCGCAGGCCGGGCCACCGACGAGGCGCGGATCGCAACCCGGAATCGTGAAGTGAGGCCGGAGGAGCCGGCGGCGATCATCTTCACGTCCGGCACATCTGGCGGGCACAAGGGCGTGGTGCTTACGCACCGGAACGTGCTCGCGAACGTCGCCCAGACACGCCGTGTCATACCGTTCGGACCGAGCGACCGTCTCCTCCTCGTGCTGCCCCTCCACCACTCGTTCCCATTCATGATCGCTCTCGGTCTCCTTCCGGCGATCGGCGGTGAGCTCACATTCGAGACCGACCTCAGGCGCATTCGCGACCGGATGCAGGAGGTCCGCCCGACGCTCTTTCTGGGGGTACCGGCGGTCTTCGAGCTGATGTACCGGAACGTCGTGCAAGGGATCGAGTCGCAGGGGCGCCTCGCAACGTTCAAGCGCGGGCAGCGAATCTCCGGGATCGTCAAGAAGCTGACAGGGATCAATATCGGGCCCCTCCTGTTCAGGGAGCTCCACGCCCGTCTCGGCGGCAAGCTCAAGCTCATGGTCAGCGGTGGAGCCGCCCTCAACCCGGACACTCAGCGCAATTTTCTGCTCCTCGGTCTTCCCCTCATCCAGGGCTGGGGACTGAGCGAGGCAGGGCCCGCACTCGCCGTCCAGAAGTACAGTCCCTGGCGGTTTCGGTTTAGCCGTTACTACGAGCATCGTGTCGGCTCAATCGGAAGAGCCCTCCCCGGCGTCGAGATCCGGCTTCGTGATGTCCCCGAGAAGTCACTTTATGTAAACCTACAGCATGAGGGAGAACTGATCGCCCGCGGCGCCAACATCACCCCCGGCTACTGGCGCTCTCCCGGCCTCGCGGCAGACCTCAAGACCGGCGAGTGGCTGAAGACCGGCGACCTCGGCACGATCGACCGCGAAGGCAACATCCGCATCACGGGCCGAAGCAAGTTCATCATCGTTCTCGACTCCGGGGAAAAGGTCTACCCGGACGAACTCGAGGAGCGGCTCGGACGCTCTCCCCTTGTCGCCGACATCGCCGTGCGCAGTGTCGAGACGCGGGGCAAGCCGCAGGTCTGCGCCGTTGTCTATCCGGCTCGAGACGAGACTGTGCGTGCCCTCGACGGCGCAGAACCCTCTGCCGAGAACGTCCTCGCTGCCGTTACCGAGGCGATCCGGGCTGAGGAGAAGGACCTGGCAGCGTACAAGCGGATCGTCCAGATCTCCCTCACCGATGAACCGCTGCCCATGACCCCCCTGCAGAAGATCATGCGCGGACAGCTTCGTGATTCCTACAGCTTCGACCCCGGCCGCTGGGCCGCAACCTGGACCGCGCGGGTCGAGGCAGAGCCGAACTGAACGAAGGAGAACCCGATGCCCCCATCCCTCACCTGCGTCAAGGCAACGAACGAAAGCGTCTCAATGACCCGGCTCCCAGTCCCCGACACCCCGGGGCCCGGTGAAGCACTCATCCGCCCAACGCTGACCACGGTCTGCGGGAGCGACATTCACCTTCTCGAGGGAATGATTCCGCCCGGTGCACCAATGGGACACGAAGCCGTGGGCATCGTCGAAGCCGTCGGCGACGGGGTGCCATCGTTCAAGGAAGGCGATCGCGTCGCCATCAGCTGCCTCCAGTGTTGCGGCTACTGCGACCGTTGCCTCGAAGGCAACCACAGCGTCTGCCAGACCTACGGCGCCCCCCTCAACCTGGTCTTCGGCGCCCAGGGCGAGCACGTCGTGATCCGCGGCGCTCAGTCCACCCTTGCGAAGATCCCCGACGCCCTCGAAGACGAGCAGGTTCTCTTCGTGACCGACATCATGTCCACAGGCTTCGCCGCAGTTGAGAGGTCCGGGATGCGACCCGGCGACACCGTGGCGGTCTTTGCGCAGGGTCCGGTCGGCCTCTGCGCGACCGCCGGCGCCCGTACGCTCGGCGCCGGCACGATCATCACAGTCGAATCCATCCCGGAGCGCGTGGCGATGTCGAAGCGCCTCGGCGCCGACATCGTAGTCGAGCCCGCCGATGCCGCCACGAAGATCATGGAACTGACCGGCGGCAAAGGCGTCGACGTCGCCATCGAAGCGCTCGGCCGTCAGGAGACCTTCGAGAACTGCTGTGCCGTGACCCGCCACGGCGGCACCGTCAGCTCCGTCGGAGTCTATGGAGGGGTCCCCGCGCTGAGCCTCCCGACCACCGGCACTTTCATCCACCGGGCAATCGTCACGACGCTCTGCCCGGTCGGCACCGAGCGGCTCACGCGGCTCATGGCCCTCATCGCAGGGAAGAAGGTCGACCTCACACCGCTCATCACCCATCACATGCCGCTGTCAGAAACACCCGCCGCATACGAGATGTTCCGGAAGCACCAGGATGGAGTCCTTAAGATCGCGTTGAAGCCGTAGCGACCGCGCGCTCAGAAGGCCCCGTCATGGGGGCCGCCCTCCTCATTGCCGTGGCGTCGTACCTGATCCGCCTCCTGGCGGCGCCGGCCCGGTCAGGCGCGGCAGAGTGAGGCGAGGCTGCTCACCGCCACTCCTCGGCGCCCGATCGACTCCACGCTCTGGAAGCCGTTCGTGCAGTAGCCGACGCTGAGCCCGGTCTCCGGGTCCCCCCAGCCGATCTGACCACCGGCGCCGCCGTGACCGAAAGCACGGGACGATGCCTCGCGACCGAATCCCCGGAACTGCATGGTCTCCCGGTCGCCCGCGACCACCACGCCGAGCGCCCGGTTCACCTCGTGGCCGAGGAGAGGGTCGCGATGGCGGCCGTCCGTCCGCACTTTCGTGGCGAAGTCGATGGTCTCGGCCTTCATGATCCGGCGTCCCGAGGCGGTTTCGCCGCCATTGATCAGAGGCTGGTAGAAGAGCGCCAGCTCAGCGGCCCTGGCGATCCCTCCGCCGCCCGGGACACCGACCGCCCGCACCTCGGGGCGGTTGAAGTTCAGGATGGCGTCCGGCGTCACTTCTCCCCACCCCCCGGGCGGCGGCTCCGGCGGCACGACGTGGAGCACATCGGCCACCCTGGGATTCAAGTGCGCGGGAAGCCCGATCCACATATCCTCGAGGTCCATCGGCTCGATGATCCGTTCCCGGAGGAACCGCCGCCACTCGATCCCCGTCCGTCGCTCGACGATCTCGATGAGGGTCCAATGGAGAGACGTCGCATGGTAGAAGAACTGGCTCCCCGGCTCGAAGGTCAGGCGCCACTGCTTGAAGCGCCGCGAGCGGGCTGCCGGGTCCAGCCCTTCGAGCGGGCGCATGGGTGCGAGCGGGAACCCGCCGATATGGAGGAAAGCCTGCTCGACGGTGACCACGTCCTTACCGTTGCTGCCGAACTCCGGGATTATGTCGGAGACTTTCTCGTCCAGCCGCAAGAGGCCGTCTTCGAAGAGGGTCCACACGGCCGCGGACACGATCGCCTTGGTCGAGGAGAAGATCGTGTACAGAGTCTCCTCGCCGGCCGGCGCCTCGTTCCCATCGTGGGAGACGGATCCGAACACCCGGAAGCCGGCCAGCCGCCCTTCTCGGGCAACCGCAATGGATGCGCTCGGGAGAGTCCCGTCCTTCACATCCCGCTCGACTCGCTCGAAGAGGGCGTTCAGCCTGTCCGAGTCGACTCCCACGTCCTCTGGCCTGGCGGCCACCTGATCGGCAAGGCCCATGTCACGTCTCCGGCTGCGTTTGCTGAACTCTAGTTGCGCGAGCCCCGGAGCGCACGCCTTCGACCTGCCCCGGAGGAGATGGCTCCGAACGCAGGGCTGATGCCTCATAAGTCGTGTTACCGAAGGGTGCCGGCCTGGCGCCTGCAGCGGGTCCCACTGCTATTCTTCTTCGGTACAACGCGCCTCCGTAGCTCAGGGGACAGAGCGGGCGCCTTCTAAGCGTCGGGTCGCAGGTTCGAATCCTGCCGGGGGCGCCAGTACGGCCCCCGTGTATCCCATCTCTCGGCCGCCGTCCAAGCACGTGACCTCACGCCGGATTCCCCGGCTGGTAAGATTCGGACCCATCCGGGGAACGGCACCGGTTCGAACTCCGGAACTCGGAACCTGGAACTCCCCCTCATGCTCATCTCCCCCGCTGTCCGCGCCGTCATGGTCCCCGACGAGAACCCGATGCACCCCGACTACACATGCATCTACCTTGTGGGCAAGCCCGGTGCCCAATCGCTGACGATCGACTCGGGCGAGGCGATCGACCGCTACCAGTGGTTTCTCAAGGGCTACCTTGCTGCCGTCGAGCAGGAGGAGATCGGCATCGCCTCGATCACTCACCACCACGGTGACCACTCCGGCAACCTCAAATGGGCGAAGGAATTCCTCAAGGCCGAGGTCGCCATTCCGGCAAACAGCCGGCGCCTTCTGAAAGGCAAGATCCCGGCCCGGGTCGACAAGCTCGCCGACGGCGACATTCTCGACCTGGACGGCGGCGTTCGCGTGCAGGTCCTGGGAACCCCCGGTCACAGCGTCGATTCGCTCTGCTACTACATCGAGGAGGAGGGCGTCCTCTTCACCGGTGACACGCTGCTCGGCTCGTCAACGACGACAGTCTGGGATCTGCGGCTCTACCGCCGGGCACTCGAACGCCTCCTCGAACTACCGAACCTGACGGTCATCTGCCCCGGGCACGGCAAGATCGTGAACGACCCCCGGCAGCGTCTGCAGATGTACATCGACCATCGAAACATGCGCGAGCGCCAGATCCTGAAAGCACTCGCCGGGGGAGCCCAGGTCAGCAGCTGGGACATCATGCTTCAGCTCTACCCCGACATCGACAAGCGTCTCCGGCGGGCGGCCGACAACAACGTTCGCAGCCACCTCGCCCAGCTCGAAGCCGAGGGCCGAGTCAAGGTCTACCCGGGTGTTCCGCGGCGAGCTCGAAGCAAGTCGGCTCAGGAGCGGGACGTGGAGCATGTGCGGGAGGAGGACCTCGTCATCAAGAAAGGAAAGAAGCTCGAGGCACGGCGCCGGGCGGCTGCGATTCGCGCCCAGGAGAACCCGCCTTCAGAGCAGTGGCGCGAACCGCCCCGCTTCGAGCTGCTCTGAGGAGCCGGATCGGTCTGCCTTCCGTGCTCCTGGTTTGACGTCCCCTCAGCCACGACCGTCCGCGCCCGCTGGGGCGGTCGCCCGGATCAGTTGTAATCGCTTCCTGCGACTGCAATACTTGAGGCTCGAGCGGCAAGAACTCGCACCTGCAACTGATTGCAACTGGATGTCATGACTGTTCCGTTTCTCCTTCACATCCCCGATGGATTCCTGTCGGCCCCGGTTGCCGGGCTCTTCTGGGCCCTGACCGGCCTCGCTCTCGCAATCTCTCTGAGGCGGGCCGGAGCAACGCTCGACGAGCGTGCCGTGCCCTTCATGGGCGTGATGGCTGCCTTCATCTTCGCCGCTCAGATGTTCAACTTCCCCGTCCCCGGCGGGACATCCGGTCACCTGCTCGGCGGAGTTCTGGCAGCAATCCTTTTGGGCCCCTGGGCGGCAACCGTGGTCATGGCCTGCGTGATCTCCGTACAGGCGCTGGTCTTCCAGGACGGCGGACTGATGGCGCTCGGAGCCAACATCTTCAACATGGGACTGATCGGTACCCTGGGCGGATTCGCAGTCTACCGGACGCTGACGACAGTGCTCGGAGGCGAGGAGAAGGCGCGGTTCCCCGCCGCCGCGATAGCGGCCTGGGTCGCCGTCGAAGCCGCCGCAATCCTCACGGCCTTCGAACTCGCAGCCTCCGGAACAACATCGCTCGCGGTTGCCCTTCCTGCGATGGCCGGATGGCACGTGCTGATCGGGATCGGAGAGGCAGTGATCACGGTGGCCACGCTCGCGTTCCTGAGGACCAGCCGCCGCGACCTGCTCACTCTGAGACCCGGCGAGGCAGCGCCGTGATCGCCTATCTTCGACGGCACCGCTGGGTGGTCATCGGAGCCCTGATCGCCGTTGCAGTGGTCGTGATCCTCGCGCCGCTCGCCTCCAGCGACCCCGACGGTCTCGACCGAGTCGCGCGGGACAAGGAATTCACCGAACGGACGGACGATCCGGGCTGGAAGATCTTCGAGGGGTACTCAGTGCCCGGGATCGATAACGGCGCCCTCACGACCGTTGTCGCCGGGCTCGCCGGGGTCGTCATCGTCTTCAGCCTGCCGCTTGGCCTGGGCTACCTGGCCAGAAGGCGACGGGGTGAACAACCCTGAAGCTTGACCGCTACGTCGAGCGATCGAGCCCCGTCCATGCGGCGGATGGCCGCGTGAAACTCGTCCTCGTCGTCGCATTGATCGTCTCCGTGAGCCTTCTGCCCGAGGGCTCGTTCGTCGCCCTGGCGATAGCCTGGGCTGCCGTCCTCGGAGCTGGTGGCCTTGCCCGCATCGGCCTCTGGAGGCTCATCCGCAGCGGCTTCCTCGCCCTCCCCTTCGTCGTCGCGGCACTTCCCCTGGCGGTCACTCGCGGCGGTGAGGCGTTGACGACCATCGACCTCGTCTGGTTCGATTTCGACCTCAGCCGCGAAGGTGTGATCGCCGTCGCTACGATCCTCCTCAAATCGTGGATCAGCGTGCAGGCTGCCGGCCTGCTCATCTTCACCACCCGGTTTCACGACCTCGTCCACTCGCTCGAGCGCCTCCGACTGCCTCGACTGATGGTGCTGGTAATCCACCTGATGTACCGCTACATGGCCGTTCTCACGGACGAGGCCTCGCGAATGATGAGGGCCCGTGCATCCCGGGCGGCATCACCCCCCGGGGCGCCGCGGCCATCGACCGTGTGGCAGGCGAAAGTGGTGGGCAACCTCGTCGGGGCACTGTTCCTCCGCTCCTACACACGAAGTGAGCGTGTCTACGCGGCGATGCAGTCGCGTGGCTACGACGGGACCTTCCGCGCCCACCCGGCAAGCCCCGCGACGGCCTGGGATCGCGTCGCCTTGCTGGCCACCCTCGCCGCCCTGTGCGCTTTCTTCGCCGCCTCTCGGTGGTGGCTCCCGATCGTATGAGTGACTCTGCGCCTGCGGCCCTTTCGATCCGCGGCCTTCGCTACACCTACCCCGGAGCGATCCAGGCACTGAGCGGAGTCGACCTCGAGGTCGAGCAGGGTGAGCGAGTAGCCCTTATCGGCCCCAATGGCGCGGGCAAGAGCACTCTGATGTTGCACCTGAATGGAATCCTGCTCGCGCAGGAAGGAACCGTGCATGTGGCGGGGCTGCCCGTCGAGAAGAGGACTCTTGCACGCGTAAGAGCGGAGGTCGGGCTCGTGTTCCAGGACCCGGACGATCAGCTGTTCAGCCCGTCGCTCTACGACGACGTCGCCTTCGGACCGATCCACATGGGGATCCCGGAGGAGGAAGTGGAGCGACGGGTCCTCGAAGCGCTCTCCGCAGTCGGGCTCGAAGGATTCGGTGAGCGCGCACCCTACGCACTCTCGCTCGGTCAGCGGAAGCGCGCTGCTCTGGCGACGGTTCTCTCGATGAGCCCCAGCCTGCTCGTCCTCGACGAGCCATCGGCCGGCCTCGACCCCCGCGGGCGGCGCGAACTGATCAACCTGTTGAAGACGCGCCCTGAGACCATGCTCGTGAGCACCCATGACATGAGGTTGGTGGCGGACGTCTTCCCTCGCACGGTGATAGTCGACGGAGGCCTGATCGTGGCAGACGGCCCGACCGCCGAGGCGCTCTCCGATTCCGTGCTGCTCGAGGAACACGGCCTCGAGAGCCCGTTCTAAAGGCGCCGCTCGCGGCCGCAGTCCGGGAGGCAGACGGCTTGGCGCCCCTTATCCGATCAAGGCCGGTGCTCTCCTGCGGTAATGGGCGGACGGGCTCAACGTTGACATCCCACGGCCCCCGTCCATACCAT
>CAZHMF010000027.1:0-24248 GCA_964533605.1 uncultured Anaerolineaceae bacterium | reverse complement strand
GTTCGGGAGATCGTCGCGAGAGTAGATGGTTTCGCCCGCCACCACCATGTTTGAGGGGTGGCGCGGCCGCATCCGGACATGCAACGGTGTCGGCGCCGCGCTCGATGCCGACGCGGTCGAGCGGTTCGACGCCGACCTCGCCGATCTTCTCGAGCGCGAGTTCCCCGGCAAGCTGTCGGTTCCTCACCGGATCTTTGCTGTGAGTGGGGTCTGGTGGGGAGCCTAATGCGGAGTGCCGCTATGAGTCTTAATGGTTACCTGCGAGCGGGGCTGGAGAGGATCACTTTTCTCGCAACGACGTGAGTAATCAATTCGTTCGTAGTTCGTGATTCTCATAGCGAAGGTCCGGCATCTCTCGGGTGAGATGAAGTCTGCGCGATTCTCTCTCTACAGTGTTCCCGTTCTGCCGTCACAGTTGCGAGGACAAATCTCGGCTCCCATTGTGAACGAGTTCACAAATTGCCCCGGCCGGAGGTTCACACGTCTGTGCCGGTCGAGGTCTGGAGTGAGGAAATGTGTGAAATATTTCTCAAGATAGTCTTGACTCATACGCTAGCATGATTGCAAACAGTGGTCCGTTCAATTCCGGGCGACTGGGAGCGGGGGACGTGACCTTCCCGGGTGTATCGCGCCGCGGCGTGGCGATTACTTCCCATGAGGGACCGACAGCTATCCCCTGAGCATTCGGAAGCGTGCCAACCGCCCCGGGCCTCGCGGATTGGATTGCGACCGCCAGCCCCATGGCGATTGGGAGGCCCGAATGGACAGCTTCATCGATTCAGTCCTTGAGGAGAAAGGGTCGCGCGTAGTGACCGCGGCCGCTTCGGCAACGGTGCGCCGCGCGGTTCGCAGCATGATTGAGGAGGGCGTCGGTTCCCTCGTCGTTGTCGATAGGCGAGGCGTTCTGATTGGGATCTTCACCGAGCGAGACGTATTGCGGCGGGTTGTGGATATCGGACGAGACCCGGAGACGACGGAGGTCGCTTCGGTCATGAGGAGAGACCTGGTCGTCGTTGAGCCGTCGACCACGGTTGGGGAGGCAATGGCCCTGATGACGGAGCACCGGACTCGCCATCTGCCGGTTCTCGACGGAGGGGAACTTGTCGGCCTCGTCTCGATCGGCGATCTCACGCGATGGGTGGGGTTGTGCAAGGACGAGCTACTGACCGCCTTCGAGGAGTATGTCATCGGCCGCCGGGTGCAGGCTCCTGCCCGCGGAGGCGCGGTTCAGGCGGTCCGGGGCGTCTCGGGCGACTGAAGGAGATAGCGCATGACAATCGAAACGAGGATTGCTGAGGCTCGCCTCAAGGACGGAACGGCCGTCGTGCTGCGGCCGATGACGGAGGATGACGGCGAACGATCGTTCGCCTTTTTCCGGCGCTTGCCGGAAGAGGATCGGCGCTACCTCCGGGTGGACGTCAGCAAACGGGAAAACGTTGAGCGAAGAATCCGAGAGATGGACGCCGACCGCGTCAAACGGCTGGTGGCCGTCGTGGACGGCGAGGTGGTGGCCGACGGGGCGCTGGAGCTGTCCCGCGAAGAGTGGACGGCGAACACGGGGGAGATCCGCTTGATCGTGTCTCGCGAGTATCAGCGCATGGGCCTTGGCATGCTGATGGCCCGCGAACTCTACCTGCTGGCGGTCGGCGAGCATCTCGAGAACATCGTGGTGCGGATGGCGCGCCCTCAGGTGGCCGCCCGCAGCATCTTCCACAGGCTCGGCTTCGCGGAGGAGTACATCCTCCCCGACCATGTTGTCGATCGATCCGGCGAGCACCACGATCTCATCCTGATGCGGTGCGACCTCGAGGCTATGTGGGGCGAATTGGAGGCGTTCTTCCAGCAGCCTGACTGGCGGCGGGCGATGTGATCAGGCGCTGATCGGCGTCTCCGGGTTGCACGTGGCGGCGGAGACCTACGTGGGGCGATGTGAATCTTCACATTCTCTATCTTGAAAGTCGTCTTTCAAGCTGCGTAGAATTCAGTGCTAAGCCAAGCTTGGAGGGTTCGCATGTCCTTACGGATTAATGATGTCGCACCAGACTTCACCGCAGAGACGACTGAAGGAACGATCCGATTCCATGAATGGATCGGGAATGGCTGGGCGCTGCTGTTTTCGCATCCCAAGGATTTCACGCCCGTTTGTACTACGGAGCTGGGCGCCGTGGCCGGCCTGAAGCCGGAATTCGACCGGCGCAACTGCAAGATCATCGGAGTGAGCGTGGACGGCGTTGGCGATCACGCGGCCTGGTCGAAGGACATCGCGGCGTCCCAGGGCCATGCCGTCAACTATCCGCTCATCGGCGACCCGAAACTCGATGTCGTTAAGGCCTACGACATGCTTCCGGCCGATAGCGGTGACACGTCGGAGGGCCGGACGGCCGGGGACAATCAGACGGCGCGGTCACTCTTTATCATTGCACCGGACAAGAAGATCAAGGCCACGCTGACATACCCCATGACCACCGGGCGCAACTTCGCGGAGATCCTGCGGCTTCTCGATTCCTGTCAGCTGACTGCGAACGAGCAGGTCGCCACACCCGCCAACTGGAAGCAGGGCGAGGATGTGATCATCGTGCCTTCGGTGTCCAACGAAGCAGCCGCAGAGAAATATCCTGAGGGATGGGCCTCCCCGCTTCCCTACCTCCGCGTCGTGAAGCAGCCCGGAGGAAGCCGGTAAGGGGATTCGCTTGAGTTGACCCGCGGCAGGACGCGGATCGCGTCGCGGGCGTTCCCCCTCGGAGCACTACTCCTTGCAGCCTCTGGCATCATGGTGTTGTTGAGTGTTCGAGCAGAAAGATGGAAGCGGTCTGGCACGCGTTCCTGATCCTGCGTTGGGCAGCACTTGCGGGGGCTGTCCTGGCGATTGTGGCTTCGTCGCCGCGCCCCAGCCGATGGGCACTGATCGGACGCGAGCTGGCCGTGGTCGGCATCGCCTACACACTCTACTTCCTGGCCCGCAGCTTCACCGCGGACGACCACACGCGGGCGGCCGCCAACGCCAACCGGCTCATTGACCTCGAGAGAGCTTTCGGCCTGTTCCACGAGGCGACCATCCAGTCGTGGATCATCGGTGACCGCTGGCTGGTGACAATGTCGAACTGGGTCTACATCTGGGGCTTCTCGCCCTTCATGTTGCTGGCCGGCGCCTGGCTCTTGCTTCACCATCCCGACGCCTACTATCCCACGCGAAACGCCATGCTTCTGTCGGGTGCGGTGGGGTTGCTGTTCTTCGCCGCCTTTCCCGTTGCACCGCCACGGATGCTCGACCTCGGCGTCGTCGACACGATCTCCGAATACTCCGGGGCGTACCGGAACGCGCAGCCACACTCACTGGTCAACGAGATCGCAGCGATGCCCAGCCTCCACTTCGGTTGGAGCCTCCTCGTTGCCATACCCCTCGTCCGGCTCGGTTCGCGACCGGTCAGGGTCGTGGGTCTCATAGTGCCGGTCGCAATGTCCTTTGTCGTTGTCGCAACCGCGAACCATTACATAGCCGACATCCTGGTGGGTGGAGTCCTCTGCCTGGGTGCGCTTGCCGTCGTCGCCTACTGGGACCGGCACCAGCCGGAGTGGCTGCAGCAGCTGGATTCCTGCGGGTGCCGGGGCCTCTTCGGGGACACAGGGCCTGAGGCGAGAGCGGAACCGCCGCCCTATTCAGAGTCCATGTAGGGATAGCGGAAGTCCGTCGGCGGGAGAAAGTTCTCTTTGATCGTCCTCGGCGAGGTCCATCGTTGAAGGTTGATCTGCGATCCCGCCTTGTCATTTGTGCCCGACGCGCGGCTGCCGCCGAAGGGCTGCTGGCCGACGACCGCGCCGGTCGGCTTGTCGTTGATGTAGAAGTTTCCGGCCGCGTGGCGGAGCTTCTTCGTGGCCTGGACGATGGCACTCCGGTCCTCGGCGATGATCGAGCCTGTGAGCCCGTAGGGACTCGTCGTGTCGCAGAGAGTGAGGGACTCGTCATACTCGCCGTCCGGGTAGACGTAGACCGTGAGGACCGGACCGAATATCTCCTCCGTCATGAGCCGCGAGCGAGGGTCCTTGCTGACGATGACCGTCGGCTCGATGAAGTAGCCCTTTGAGCTGTCATAGCCGCCTCCGGTGATGATCTCGAAGTCGTCGTGGTCCTTCGCGTAGTCGATGTAGCCGGTGATGGTGTCGTAGGCGGATTGGTCTATGACGGCGCCCATGAAGTTCGCGAAGTCGCAGACATCGCCCATCTTGATCGCGCGGGCGTCCCCGGCCAGCCGATCCCTGACCTTCGGCCAGAGCGACTCCGGTATGTACGCCCGACTGGCCGCCGAGCACTTCTGTCCCTGGTACTCGAAGGCGCCGCGGATCAGTGTCGTGGCGAGAATGTCGACGTCGGCCGAGGCGTGGGCGAACACGAAGTCCTTCCCTCCGGTCTCACCGACGATCCGCGGGTAGGACAGGTAGCGGCGGATGTCCGACCCGACCGCGAGCCAGATGGTTGAGAACACGTAGGTGCTTCCGGTGAAGTGGATCCCGCCGAGGTCGTTGTGATTCAGGACCGGGGTCGCCAGCTGGGATCCCGGCCCGGGGATCATGTTGATCACCCCGTCGGGCATTCCCGCCTCACGAAGGATCTTCATGATGTAATAGGCGGGTAGCACAGCGCTCGAGGCCGGTTTCCAGACCACGGCGTTGCCCATCAGGGCCGGGGAAGTCGGAAGGTTGCCGGCGATGGATGTGAAATTGAACGGCGTGATGGCGAATACGAAGCCTTCGAGCGGCCGGTGCTCCATGTAGTTGAGCACCTGATGGGTCGACAGCGGCTGGTCGTTGTAGATCTGCGTCATGAAGTGGGGATTGAAGCGCCAGAAATCGATCAGCTCGCAGGCGGCGTCGATCTCCGCCTGATGACAGGTCTTGCTCTGGCAGAGCATCGTTGCCGCGTTGAGTACGTGGCGGTACTTGCCGGCGAGCAGCTCCGCTGCCTTGAGCAGCACGACAGCCCTGTTGTCCCAGGGCATTTCGGACCACTCTCTCTTGGCCTCGTTGGCGGCCTCGATGGCGGCGTTGGCATGTGCGGCCGTGGCCTGGTGATACGTGCCCAGCAGCTGGCTCAGGTCATGAGGGCTCCTCATCTCCACGACCTTGTCCGAGTGAACCTCCCGGCCGCCGATGATGATCGGGACCTCCACCGGATTGTCGAGCATGTCCTGAAGCGTTGCCTGCAGCTCGGCGCGCTCGGGGGACCCCGGTGCGAAGTCCAGGACGGGCTCGTTCGTGGGCTCGGGGATGGCGAAGAATCCGTTGAACATAAGTGACCTCAGCGATCGTCGACGGCGACAGTCATTTCATAGTCGGGAACCGGAAACGCCCTGACCGGAGGCTGCTCCGCGCGCCGTCGAGGGACAGGGCAAGGGCCTCAAACGGAGCCGGCGAAGGCGAGGCTACGGCTGCTGAGCAGCCTACCGTGCGCCACGCTAGAGGCGAGTCGAGAGGGCCCGTGACCCGGTCAGGACCGGCGACGGCGGGCGGGGATCCGTGAGCCTGAGGGGTCGCCGGTCGTGGGAAGCGTCAGGCCGCGGGCCAGGCGGCACGATCCGGGTTCAACCTGTCGAAGTCGCAGTCGAGGTTCGCGTCGAGCCGGTCCGGATCGCCCTGCCCGGCCACGAGGAAGGCACGGCACACTACTTCCCGGTTCTCGTCCCGGCGAAGCCGGGCGAGCTGTGGCCCGAACTCCGCCGTGACCTCCGCCGGGAGGGTCCCGATCTCTGCGTCCCCGTCGACGGCTACGACCGCAAGGACGCCCGGCGCGTCGTGACCAGCCGGCTCCGGCCTGAGGCACACCTGGATCTTCCGCCGGCCGGCGCGGCCGGCGAGCTTGCGGCAGAGAGCCTCCTGTTCGGTGGTCTGGTCGATCTCCTGGACGAAACTTCCGCTGGAGATATCTCGTGTGCGGACGGCTGGGACGCGGGGTTTCCTTCGGAACATACTGTTGACTTCGGCAGGATCCGCACAGGACTGAACCGAAGGGCATGCCACGGGGGTTGCAGCGCGCATCCTACCCGGCGGCCGACCCGGTTCCCTCCACGAGGTGGAACGTCCCGTCCTCGGCCTGCTCGATCCAGCGACCGACTCCCGTATTCCGCCCCTCGACGTCCAGCTCTGTCCGAAGGATGAGCAGCTCCTCCTCGGTCGCCGGCTCGAGGACCTCCACTTCATCGGCGATGAGAGGCCGAAAGTCCATCTCCTTGAGGATCTGCTCCTGGGTGACGAAGGGGGCCCTGGCGATCAGTCGCAAGTGGCGGCTCTCCTCGTCGTGATCGAATACAGCCCATGGGGTGACCACGCGCCACGGTCCCGAGTCCCGAGGCAGGCCGGCCCGTTCCCTCGCCCCCGGCGTACCGTCAAGGAATCCCGGCGAGGAGATGAAGTCCACCTCCGGGACGAACTTCCTCCTCTGATGGTCGACCATGAGGATCACGCGCCAGCAGGTGGACGCGATGGCGTCGGCCCCGCCCGGCCCGTTCATCCGGCGGCCCTCGTCCGGGTAGCTGCCGAGCCAGGTGGAGTTGATGTTTCCGTAGGGATCCACCTGAAGGCTGTTGAGGATGCCGTAGTCGAAGTGGCCGAGCTGGGAGTGCTCGGTCAGTCCGTTCATGGTGTTCCACTGGAGCGCCCGGTAGTTGGGCCGCGTCGCAACGCCGATGACCAGCGGATCGAGGGGCAGCATCGGCTCCGGACCGATCACCCCATCCTCCGTCGCGTAGGTGGCGGTGGGAGTGTAGAGCCGCTGCGCGAGCAGCAGCGAATAGAGCGGTCCCCCTCCGATCGCGACCCAGTAACTCCGTCCGTCCTCGATCATCCGGGACGTGACGCAGATCTCATATTCACGCTCGCTGAAGGTGCTGGCGGGCGTTCCGACGGCCTTTCGCATCTGATCCACTAGCGGTACCCCTCCTTGATCGTTCCCCTGCCGATCATCTCCCTGAGCTTCGCCATTCCGACGACCTTCTCCAGCATCTCGTCGTGCGACGCAACGCCGTGCACCCACTTCTCGAGGTAGGCGTCCCAGCTGTCCATGCGGTCGGCTGCCCCCATCTCGACGATCCCCATCGGGTCCGCAGCGTAGTAGCCGGCACACTCCCCGGGGTAGGAACCGAACGGCGCGTGCACGACCGCATCGACGACGTAGTACGGGATGCTCGTGCGTCCCGGGTCGCTGCGCAGTTCATCGGTTTCGATGATCTCTTCCGTCGAGATGATGACCTTGCGTGAGGCGAGAGCGGACTCCACATGTGCGATGCCCGTGCCGTAAACGCGCGCATTGCCGTAAACATCGGCCTGCTGAACGTGGATCACCGCGACGTCCGGATTGAGCGCCGGCATCACGACGACAGGGTCCCCGCTGAACGGGTCCTCGACGATCTTGCCGGCTGAGTAGCGGAACGTGTCGGTGCCGCCAAGGATGCGCATCGGCATGTAGGGGATGCCCATCGCGCCGGCCTTGAGGCGCATGGTCATCACGGTGTTTCCGTACTCGTAGACCTTGAGCGTGCCTTCCTGGACGGCTTTGTTGATGACACCTCCCCGACCGAGGAAGAAACCCATGTCCGCCTTCGTCACGCACCCGGCCGCAACGAGCATCGATGGGATGAAGAACGTGAATTTCCCGGCGACCCAGAGCTCTTTCTTGCGCTGGCGGATGATCTCCCGGATCAGAGACATCGGTCCGCGCATCGCCTCGGCACAATCGAAGACCAGGTAGTCGCCGTCGGCGACGAAGCGCTCGACCGCCTCCTTCTCGTTCATCAGTTTGCTCTCGAGGGCGCGGGACTTGTGGTCGCGGACCCAGGCACGGAATCCGTCGGGGTCGACCTTCAGGTACTCCGCATCCCCCTCAGCCAGAACAGCCAATGTTGCACCTCCAATTCATCGGCGGGTCGCGCCGGACCACCCACTCGGAGACGGTTCGGCGTCCGGATCAGGTCTCAGTCGCCTGAATCCCGCCGCGCCGGCCCTGCCTGCGGCGTGGCGAAGCCTAGCAGATGCGGCGGTAGTGCGAGCGGGTGAGCGGAGGACAGCGGCCGGCGCTCCGGATTGTTCCTCAGAGTGGCGGCTCGGCTGAGACGACCTCGGTGCGGGCGAGCTTGTCATGAGGGCCCCGTTGATGCTCGTCACGCCGGATGAGCACGCCGAAGGCGATGAGGGTGCCCAGGCCTGCCCAGGCGTAGAGAACGGATGCGAACCAGAAGACCACCACGACCACGAAGGGCAAGGCCAGCACGGCGCTCCGAACGGCGATTTGCAGTGAACCGGCAACTCCTGCCCCGCTCGCGCTCACAATCCGAATACGGTTCCAGCGCTTTCCGACGGTTGCGCCAAAGACCCGGGTCTGAACCACCTCAAGCGTTACGAACGCCACGAGCACCAGGCAAAAGGCTGCGGCCGTCGCCCAGCTCACCCCAACCGGACCCCAGTTCACGAACATCTCGGTGTCTGCAAGAGCCGAGGTCGAAGTGGGGATCTGGGCCGTGCTTTCCGGGTCCGGAGGGGGTTCTGCGATGCTCAGAAACGCCGACAGCAAGACGACGGTCAACAAGGCGAAGACGACGCAGTCAAACAGCCGGGAGGCGAACCGCATAGCGAGGGCCGGCCGGGGGATGGGCCGGGCGCGGCGATCCGCGTCAATGCTCCGCATCAACGCAACAGCGTCGGCGGCGCTATCCTCCGTGGTTCTGATGCGCCGGCGTTCCTCAGGCATGCCGGTATTCTGGCATCCCCGGTCGACACTTCGCATCACCTCACCGTTCCTGGGGGGGCCGGGACCGCACGAATGGACGGGTTGCCGAAGCAGACCGATTTCGGGATGGGCTCGCCGTTGGGAGGTTCGACCGCTTGCGGTATCCTCCGGCCCGGAGGTTCGATGTCCGGGCTCGCCTACGAAACCGCCGGCGATGGTTCTCGACCGGCCGTCATGATGGTCCACGGCCTTCTGTCCTCGAACGCCCAGTGGCTTGTCAACCGCGATGAACTGGCCCAGCGTTACCGCCTGGTCATGGTCGAACTCTGGGGCCATGGGCGGTCACCGGTGCCGCACGACAGCGGCCGCTACTCAGTTACCGGCTATGTGGAGCAATTCGAGCGGATCAGAGAGGAGCTGGCGATCGAACGCTGGGCTCTAGTCGGGCAATCGTATGGGGCCGGTCTTGCGATCCGCTACGCTCTGGCGGAGCCGGAACGCTGCACCGCCCTCATCGTCACGAATTCCCGTTCCGCATTCGGAGACCCGGCGCGTGGGCAGCGGAGAAGCGATCGTGCGCCGCGAACTTCCCCCGCCTCGGCCCGGGACCTTCCCATCCACCCGATCCACGCGCGCCGCTTTCCCGAGGCCGTCAAGAGGGCGATGGTCGCCGACGCCGACGGGGTTCCGCTGGAGGCGATCTGGAACGGCGGGCGGCTCACCCGGGAACTCCAATGCAGCGAGGTCCTAGGCGAACTGACTGTGCCCCTGCTTCTGGCCAACGGCGTGTTCGAGAAGGCATTCCAGCCGGAGGTCGCCAGGCTCCGTGCCCGCTACCCGCTGCTCGAGATCACTGACCTCGAAGGCGGCCACTCGGTCAACATCGAAGCAGCGCCGGAATTCAACGCAAAGGTGCTGGAGTTCCTCGGGCGGCACGAAGAGTGACCGGCGTTGTCCCGCCCACGCCGCGAGGTACTGCGAATCTCCGCCCCGGCCGGCGATGAAGAAACGGGGCAGACGCGGGGTCTCTACTCCCCGGATGCAAGCTCGAAGTCGCACCTGACCCAACGGTCCGACGGGGTCGGCTGCCAGTTGAGCTGGTTGTACTTCAGGTGCCCGTAACCCCCGGAGAGCGCGAGCCACTTCACCATCCCGGGCTCTATCTCGTTGGCCCCGGACCAGCCCTTGTACTGCATCGGTTCCCAGCCGTTGTAAGAGACGACCTGTCCGGGCTTCACGTTCGGAGCCACCTTCACCCGGGCGTGGAATTCGCTGACGTCGTTGAAGACCCGCACGAGGTCGTCGTCTTCGACGCCGCGCGCGACCGCATCGCTGCTGTTGACCATGACGCTCGGCGCCCCGCGATGAGTTCCGAGGACTATCTCGTTGAAGTGGTTCATGGAGTGAACGGACCAGCGGTTGTGACCCGATGACAGCCCGAGCGGATGGTCACCGCCCATCGCCGGGCTGGGTTTGAAGACCGGAAGTTCTTCACCGCCCTCGAGGAACCACTCGTGGTCGATATAGAACTGGGCGCGGCGGCAGTAGGTGGGGAAGGGGTCTCCCTTCTCGACGTGGTTGACGAATGGGGTGATCACGTCGTCCGGCCTGACCTCCGTCGCCTGTCCCAGCATGGCCGGGCTCATTCCCATATCGGTGAATCGCTGGAACCCGGACTCTCGGAGCTTTGCCAGGGTCATTCCCTCGGGCAGAGTTCCGGAGAGCACGGAGTCCCGGATCTGCTCGTCGGCGACTGTGTCCTGATCCTTGTAGTAGCCACCCATCGTGTAGCGCGGCACCAGCTGGTCGTAGCCGACCGTTGTGCCGTCGGGGAGATCGTACGATTCGAGTCCTCTCTCTTTCGCCCGCTCGCCCACCGCGTCGAGGATACCGAGGAAGAGGTCCCACTCGTTTCGGGATTCGCCCGCCGGCTCGACCGCCTTGTCGCCGAGCGTCAGGTTCCCGACGTACGGCCCGGGGATCGAGAAGGCGAGCTTCTCGTAGTGCTGAGCTGCCGGCAGAAAGTAGTCGGCGTTCTGCGCCGTCGAGTTCATCTTGAAGTCGATGGCAATGACGGTCTTGAGCCGAGACCAGAGTCCGGCCATCGCCTTCTTGCCGCCTCTCGTTCTACGAAGCGTGTTCCCGCCGCACTCGATGTAGACCTGGGGAGTCACCTCCTTCCGCGGGTGGTCGAGGCCATCCCACCAGCCCTCCTCGATAGCCGCGTTCATATACTCGTCGAACGTGCGGGTCATCGACTCGTCGCCCCACTGGGGGTTGTTCCAGCGGTCTCCATAGTTCATCTGGTTGTACCACCAGAAGACGGGAGGGGTGTGAGCCTCCGCCGGCACATCGTCGCCGGTCCTCTCGTCGAGCATGCCGAGGATGCCGCGGCGTCCCTTCGTCAGCTCCCACATCGCCAGTTCGTCGTTCACCAGCGAGGGGTCGACGTTCCTCAATCCGGCGAAGGCGTTGTCACGGCCCGCGATAATCGCTTCCGTTGCCTGAGCCCCCGGCCGTTGCTTGCTCATGGCGAGTTGAGCACCGTCGTGGAGCCCCGCGGCCCAGGTGCGGATACCGGTCCCCCGGCGGCCCCAGTTGCCGCTTGCCGCGAGAACGAGGCACATCGTCCGTTCGATCAGGTCTCCGTGGTACATCTTGCAGGCGTTCATGCCGAGGACGATGTTCGTTCGCTTGGTCGCGAACTTTCTGGCCACCGTTCGAATGGTGTCGGGATGGACTCCGGTTATCGCCTGCTGCTTCTCCGGCGTGTAGTTGGCGTCGAGGCGTCGCCGCAAGTCCGCGCAGACGGGCTCGACGCTCACCGTCTTGCCGTCGTGGAGGGTGACCTCGAAGGTTCCCTCCAGCGCCACTTCGGCACCACCCAGTTTCAGGCTCTCGCGGTCCGCCGGGACGAGCCCTTGCACAGGGTGCCAGTGGTAGAGCTGGTCCTCGCGCCCGCCTCCTTCGACGTCCGTCTGACGGAGGAAGCGCCGGTTGTCGCGGCGCAGGAGGAGCGGCAGGTCCGTCTGCTCGCGCAGGAAGTCCCAGTGGGCGATGTCCTCCTCGAACATCACCTGAACGAGCGAGAGGCCGAAGGCCGCGTCGGTCGCCCCGTTGAGATTCACCTGATAATCGGCGTGGGTGTGGGAAGGATTAACGTCGGGCGAGACGTTGATGATCTCGGCTCCGTTGTAGCGTGCTTCGCTGAAGAAGTGATAGAAGGGGATCCGGGTGTAGACCGGGTTACCGTTCCAGAACACCAACAGCTCGGAATGGAACCAGTCGTCGGCGGAACCCTCGACGTGGCTCTTGCCGAAGGTGGCGTACACGCCCCCGTTGAAGTCGCTGATGATTGCGTTGAGATCCATCGTCTGGCCGCCGATAATGCCGAAGAACCGACCCGTGGCCCCCCCGACGACGGCCTCCGGTGTTCCCTCCCGGATGATCGATCTCGACCCGTGGTCCTCGATCGCATCGAGGAGCAGGTCGGCGATCTCCGAAAGCGCCTGATCCCAGCTGATCCGCTCCCACTTCCCCTCGCCCCGCTCGCCGGCCCGTTTCAGCGGGTACTGGACCCTGTCCGGTCCGAGGATGGACCGGCTCCAGCTTGCTCCCTGCATGCATCCCATCGGGTTGTAATCGGGGACCGCAGAGTCAATCACGGGCAGGGAGCCGGAGGGCTCCTCGCGCACGACGATGCCGTCCTTGACGAACACCCGCATCGGACAACCGCCCGGGTAACAGTCGACGCAGTGTGTGCCCCAGTGGACCGAATCCCAGGTCAACTGGCTGTCGTAGTTGCTCATCGGTGGTGACCTCCGTGCCGGAGTCAGTGCGTCCGTCGGGCCAACGGAGGGGCCGCATCGGCCTGATCTTGAACGGGCTTCCTGCCATTGTATGGGAGAAGACGCCAGCCGCTATCGCATCGTTCCCTGGGCGACTGATCGACGGACCGGAGCCCCCGAGGCACGGCGTCCGGCCTTCGGGATGAGAGGCCTCAGCGCGCGCGCCAGATGTTCAACACCGGGTTGTTGTAGCCGGTCTCGGCGGCGCGATTGAGGGCGAAGCCTCCGAACTCTTCATGCGGGTCGCGGATATCGAAATGAGACCCCTCGAAGAGGGCTGCGCCGAATCCCCGCAGCTGTCCCGGCGCGAGCGCCGCGACGGCGGCAGTCAGCCATGCCTCGGTCTGATCGTAGGTGCCCTTGAAGTCGGCTTCGCAGATGTCGGCTTCGCAGAAGTGACCGCCCGTGTTGGCGGTGATCGGGGGGCCACTGGCTGCCAGAACCACCGGAGTGTCGGCCCCGATCTCGGAGGCGAACGCCTTAACCGCGCCGGCCATAGTGGTTCCGATGTCCGGGACTTCGAACGAGGAGTTCGCTCCGACGGTGGCCAGGATCCCCTCGAAGAGGGAATAGTGAGGGCGGAGGTCTCTGTCGAAGGAGACGAACTGCCCCCCTTCCCGATAGTCGATCGGCGCGCTGAACCAGAGTGAGAAACCGGCATCCGCAAGTGCCCTGATGCGGGCGGCTTCTTCTGCCCCCACCGCCCGCTCGAAGTCGCGACAGAGAGCCTTCTCCGCAGGGTCGGGATAGCACGCCTCGGACACCTCCCGGACCGCCCAGAACGGGGAGTAGGCGATCGTTATCCCGCGCGCTCGAAGCTCGTATTGATCGTCGAACGACCTGATTACCGTATCCATGACGTCGAGGTTGAGGAGCCTCCACATGACCCACATCTTCAGGTCCGGATGAACGCTTCCGAGCTCCTCCCAGCTGATCCCGATCCGGGCCTGTGTGTAGGCATCAAGAACCTCGACCGGCGCCGTCGCGACGACCTGTTCGAGCAGGCCGGGCCCGATGCCCCAGCCCACCCGCAGGATATCCCCGGGTGCGATCGTTTCCGGGTCGCTGGTGCACGAAGGGACCTCAGAGCAGTCCTCCTCGTTGAACGTGAAGGCCGCCTGCGACAGAGACAGCTCGCTGATTTCGCGGGACAAGGTCAGGATCCAGGGCGGTCGTAACTCGTCGCCGGAGAAGGTCACGACTGCGCCGTTGCGCTGCGCCTCCAGTTCATCGCTCCCGAGCGAGTACGGTCCGTCTCCCAGCGCATCCACGACGTGGAAGTAGAGGTTCGGGATGGCGTCACCGGACTGCTGGAGCCGGTATGCCCCTCCGGCGGTCCGACAAGCGGCATAGAACCGCGCCGAACCGTACTCCAGCAGATTGGCATTCCCGCGGGGGGCTTCCGCCGGGAGGAACTGCTCCAGATCAAGCCTGAGCGGGGTCTGTCCTTCGCACGATCCGACTTCATCGAAGGCAACCACGCAGAGTGTCTGGACACTGTTCTCCGCCTCTGTCGCCCGGTAACGGAAACGCAGACAGGCGATTCCCCGGCGCTCTGCGAGAAGCCGTCCATCTGCGACGGAGACGGCCGGTGGGTCCGAGAGCGGGATGGTCTCCAGCAGCTCGCCCAGGCCCTCGATGCTCCGGGAGTCACCGACCGCGAGGAAGAGATGGGATGCCAATCGCTTGGCGACTTCTGAAGACGCCGTCGGGGAGGCATTATCGCCGCCGCCCCCGGGCGTCGACGTAGTCGTCGCTTCTCCCCCTCCGCAACCCGACGCGAGCGTCAGAGCGGAGGCGACAAGACCGAGCAGGACCGCACGCGACCGACGGCTGAGGTGGAATGGCCTCACGGCCGCAGTATCACACGGGCTCCGGGCGGGTTGCCATGGCAGCCGTGGCGGGCGGGGCGAGAACTAGCTGTTGACTCCCGCCAGGCCGCTGCGAATGCCCTCCGTCGCCCAGGCCGTCCAGGGGAGGGTGAAGAACCGGAAGCCCTTCGCCAGGAAGTCCGCCGGCTTCAGGTCCGGGGGAATGAAGTACATGCCCGGCGCGACTCCGGCTTTCTTGCAGGCCGATGCGATCCTGTCGAGTGCTGCCTGATACTTCGGATTCGCGTAGTCCAGCGGCACGTCGAGGTTGATCGAGAGGTCGGAGGGCCCGACCAGGAGGACGTCGATCCCGGGGACGGCCAGGATCTCGTCGATGCTCTCCAGGGCCTCGGCTGTCTCGATCATCGGGATGACAAGCAGCTGTTCGTTGACGGTATCCATGTAGTTCCGATAGCTCTCAAACTCGCCCCACTCGCCCCGCGGGCCGGCCGAGCTCCGCACGCCGTCGAAGGGGTACTTGCACCACTGCACCATGTTTCGGGCTTCTTCCGGGGTGTTGACCATCGGGACGATGATGCCCTTTGCGCCTATGTCGAGCGCGTAGCAGATCTGGTCCTGCCGGTTCTCGCCGACGCGCACGATCGGGACGGCCTTCTTTCCCCGCGTGGCGCGGATCGCGGGCAGCAGCTGCTTGATCTCCACGGGCGAGTGCTGCGTATCGAAGAGGAGGAAATCGAAGCCGGAGCCGGCCAGAAAAGCTACTTCGCTCTGCACGGAAGCCGACGTGCCGATGGCCGGTTTGCCGGCTTTCAGGAGGTCCTTGGCTGCATTCATCTGATCACCCATCCTGAGCGTTGCCCGGGAGGCTCCCGCGAGCTTCCGGACCGTATCGTCACGATATCGGCACTCGGGCAGTCGCGCGACCGCTCTCCCGCTCACCCATCCGTGGCCTCTACCGGCGCTTGCCCCCGGCAGCATGCTCGAAGCGTGGCCTCGTGAGGGTCGAGAGGACGAGACTGATCAACGTGTAGGCGGTCACGAGGAGGAAAGCAACCCGCCAACCGTCGACGAAGGCGGCGCCGGCGCCGCGGCTGTCTCCCACTTCGCTGAGCGGAATGTCGAAGCCATTGGCCGCCATCACCGCGACGACCACGCCCGATGCGATGGCCTGTCCGAAGACGTTGCCGACGTTTCGGGTCAGATTGCTGAATGCCGCCACCACGCCGAGGCTCAAGGGCGGTACCGAGCCGAGAATCACGCTGCTGTTCGGGGTGCCCCAGAGCCCCATCCCGAGGCCGTTGACCAGCAGCAGCACCATCACGAGCTGGATCGGCGACTCCTTTGTCAGGAACGCCATCGGCAATGCGCTCGAGAGGAACACGAGGAATCCGAAGACAAGGAAAGGCCGGGATCCGAATCGGTCGGAAAGCCGTCCCGAAGCCTGAGCCGCGATACCCATCCCCGCGGACGTCAGGAACAGCACTCCGCCGGCGGCCCCTTCCTCCAGGCCCCGAAGGCTGATCAGGTAGATCGGTGCGAGGAAACGAGTTGCGGTCGACCCCATGAATCCCAGCAGACGGGCGAGAATCGAGAGACTGAACGGACCGTTCCGGAAGAGCCTCAGTTCGAGCATCGGGTCGACTGTTCGCAGCTCCATGTACACGAAGATCGCGAGAAGCACGACGACTGCGGCGGCGCTCCCAAGGATGAGCGGCGACAGCCAGGGAACGCGGAGCGGGTTGTTGATGGTGATGACGAGAATAACTACGGCGACCGCAGAGAGGCCCGCCCCGGCCCAGTCGAATCCGGAACGCCTCGACTCTTCCTGGCGGCGCATTCGCTTCTCATCGAGGATCAGGTACCCGGCTACGAACGCGATGCCGATGGGAACCACGAGCATGAGAAACAACGCTTCCCACGGCAGCGCCTGAAGGACCAGACCGCCGATCACCGGGCCCGATGCTCCCCCGATCGCCACCGCAGTCGTCTGGCTCCCGATAGCCATCCCGCGTTCCGTCGGGGGAAAGACCGACACCACCATCGCAGTCCCGACCGACTGTCCCATGGCGCTCCCCGCGGCCATCACCACACGAGCCACGATGAGGAGTCCGAAGGTTGGCGCGAGCGCCACCAATACCGACCCTCCGCCGAAGAGAACGAGGCCGAGGAGATGGATCCGTTTCCAGCCGACGATGTCGGCGAGGCGCCCCATCGGCATCATCAGCGCAGTAATGGTCAGTGCCTGAACGACGACGACCCAGGTCACGGCGCGGAGCGTGACGCCGAAATCGTCGGCGATGGCCGACAGGGCGACGAACACCATCGAGATGCTCATAACCATGGTGACGAACGAAAGGCCGATGGCGCTGAAGGCCAGCCACTTGCCGGAGTAGTCGAAGCCGGGCGTTGATTCGACGGACGCCGGCGGCTCGCCGGAAGCGCTCATCCGCGGAGTCTACACACGGACCAGCTTCGAGCGATCGAGGTTGGAAGGAGGCGACGCAGCGGCGACTGTCGCGCAGGCTCCGGGCGCCTGTCCTCAACCCCTGACATCCACGGGCAGGGCGGGGTACCCTCCTCGCATGGGCATCAAGCAACCGCAACCGTACCAGGGCTTCGAGCAGGGGCCGATCAGGCCGCCCAGCGAGGCGAACAGCCTTCTCGTTCGCGTGACTCGCAATTGCCCCTGGAATCGCTGCTCTTTCTGTCCGGTCTACAAGGGAACACGCTTCTCGCTGCGCCCCCTCGAGCACGTGATTGCCGACATCGACGATGTCTACACGGCAGTTGTCATAATCCGAGACGAGCTTCAGAAGCGCGGTGGACTTTCGGTCCAGGAGCTGAGCGAGCTCTCCTGGCGTGTCCCGGAGCTCTCCCGCCCTGCGTTCTACGCAGCCGCCAACTGGCTTGGCCGCGGTGGCGATTCCGTGTTTCTCCAGGACGCAAACAGCCTCATCATCAAGCCGGACTGGGTTGTCGAGATCCTTCAGCATCTCAAGCGCCGCTTCCCCTGGGTTGCGCGCATCACCTCGTACGCCCGTTCGCACACCGTCAACCGGATCAGCGACGAGAATATGCAGCGGATCGCCGGCGCCGGCCTCAACCGGCTCCACATCGGTCTGGAGTCGGGCTCGGACGCCGTCCTCGAGATGATGAACAAGGGGGTCACGAAGGCCCAGCACATCACCGCCGGGCAGCGCGTAAGGCGGGCGGGCATCGAGCTGTCCGAATATGTGATGCCCGGGCTCGGCGGGGAAGAGCTCTCAGACTTGCACGCCCGGGAAACCGCCGATGCGCTCAATCAGATCGATCCCGACTTCATCCGCCTGCGCACGCTCACGATCCCGCCGGGCATTCCCCTCGCGGAGGCGAGGGACGACGGTACGTTCGAGAAGTGCTCGGCTTTCCGGGTCGCGGGAGAAATCCGCACGCTGGTTGGCCGCCTGGAGGGAATCACGTCGACGTTCAAGAGCGACCACAACAACAACCTCCTGCCGGAGGTCGAGGGGCGTCTTCCCGGGGCGAAGACGGAGATGCTGAGCCGCCTCGATCGCTACCTCTCGTTGCCGCCGGCCGACCGTGCCCTCTTCCAGGTCGGACGCCGGCTCGGTCTGTTCCAGCAACTGTCCGAGCTCGAAGACCCCGGCCAGCGGGTGCACGCCGAACGAGCCCGTGACCGGCTGAACATCACGCCCGGCAACGTCGACGCCGTTCTCGACGAACGGCTTCCTATCTCCCTCTGAGAGAAGCGGTGCCCGCTCAAATCGGCGGTGACGGTCCGACGAAACGCGCAGGCGATCTCGAAGAGCGCGAGCTCATGATGGCTCGGGGAGCGCCTCCTCGATCGTCTCTGTGAGACGGATTGCGAAGGCGGCTGCGTCCGGCAGCGACTCACCCTCGACGAGCCGCGCCTGGTCCAGCAGCAGGTATGCCATTCGCTCGAAGGCTTCGTCGCTCAGATCGGCGTCTGCGAGGCGGCGCACGATGGTATGGTTGGGATTGATCTCGAGAATGCGGGGCAGCGGGTCGGTGAGGCTACCCTGCTCCCTCAGCATGCGGGCGAGGTGGAGGTCGGGGTCCAATTCGTCTGCAGCGAGGCAGACCGGGCTGTCCGTCAAACGGCGGGAGACCCTCACCTGTTTCACTGACTCACCCAGCGCCCTGCCGAGCCGCTCGACGAGGGCCTCGACGTCGCGGGTCTCCTCCGGCTCCTTCGCCTCGGGCGTGCCTTCCTCGTCGGCACCTGAAACCGCATCGAGGTCGACGGTTCCCCGGGTTATCGACCGGAAAGGCTTCTCCTCGTACGAGGGGACCATCGAGAGCCAGATTTCGTCCACGGGGTCGGTCATCAGCAGCACCTCGACGCCGCGCGCCCGAAATGCTTCGAGGTGGGGGCTCCGTCGAAGCTGCGGCAACTGTTCGCCAGAGATGTAGTAGATGGCCTCCTGACCGTCGCGCATCCGCTCCACGTACTCGCCGAGGCCGGTCCTCTCATCCCCGGCGGTCGTCGCGAACCGCGCCAGTTCGAACAGCTCCGACCGGTGATCCGCGTCTATCGCGAGGCCTTCCTTCAGGACGATGCCGAATTGTTCCCAGAAGCTCGAGTACTGCTCAGGCTCCTTCTCCGCCTTTCGCGCGAGCGCCCGCAACACCTGACGGGTGAGGCGTTCCCGGATCCGTCGCACGAGCGGATTCTGCTGCAACGTCTCGCGGCTGATGTTGAGCGGGAGGTCCTCCGAGTCGACCACACCCGCGAGGAACCTCAGGTAGGGCGGAACCAGCTCCTCGTAGTCGTCGGCGACGAAGACGCGGCGCACATACAGCTTCACGTGGTGCCTTCGTTCCGGATAGAAGATGTCGAACGGTCGAGCGGTCGGAACGAAGAGCAGGCATGTGTACTCGACGCGGCCTTCCGATTTGAAGTGAACCGTCAGCCACGGTTCGTCGAAGGCATGTGAGACGTGCCGGTAGAACTCCGTGTACTGCTCGGATGTGATCTCGCGGGCGGGCCGCGCCCAGAGGGCCGAGGCCTCGTTTACGTGCTCGGGTTCTCCTTCGCCGGTGTCGAGCAGAATCGGGAGGGCGATGTGATCGGAGTAGCGACGTACGATCTCGCGCAGCCGGTCCGGCTGCATGAACTCGCGGTGCTCCGCTCTCAGATGGACGCGCACGACCGTGCCGCGAGCCGGTGCACCGTCGTCCTGGGACACCGTGAACTCCCCGCGGCCATCGGAACTCCAGTGCCAGCCCGTTTCCGAGCCGGGCGCCCGTGAAAGGACATCGACGCGGTCGGCCACCATGTAGCAGGAGTAGAACCCGACGCCAAACTGGCCGATCAACCCGCTGTCGGCTTCGGCGTCTCCGCTGAGCCGTTCGACGAAGGCTGCAGTGCCAGAACGGGCGATCGTCCCCAGGTTCTCGATCAGTTCCTCGCGGCTCATTCCGATGCCGTTGTCGGTGACAACGATGGTGCGCCTGTGGGGTTCGAGGCGAACGATGATCCTGAACTCGGGGTCGTCGCCGAGCTGCCCGGGATCCGTCAACGCCTGGTGCCGGAGCCGGTCACAGGCGTCCGATGCGTTCGAGATCAGTTCCCGCAGGAAGATAGCGCGATCGCTGTACAGCGACCGTGCCACCAGGTCCAGTACGCGGCTGACTTCGGCCTCGAAGGGCCGGGTCTCCACGGTGTCCGCCACTGCTTCAGTTCTCCTTCATGGAAGAGATCGACCCGGGCCACTGCAATCTCCGGGCGCGCCCGGGACGCCGCGGAGGACAGCGGGCCTGCCTGCCGGCCGTTGCTTCAGTGCGCTCAGCCGGGGCGGCCCATTCTCGCGCGGATCCCGCGGCCGTGCACGTGATCGCTCCGGGATGTTCTCGGCGGCCTCCATCGGGACCCTTCCATCGCGCATCGGCAGAAGGTGCGATCGCCTCCACCGTCGGTGACAATGGTTCGCCAGCCCGAGCTAAGGAGGGATCATTCATGGAACCACGTGCTGCTGTTCTAAAGGCCTCTTTCGATGTCGCTCACATGGTCTTCAATGCGGTCACGGCCGACCTTACGGAGCCCGTCGCCGCTTACCGCCCGCCGGGTGGGACCGTGCCGGCCGGTCTCTCTCTGATGGCCCACGCCCTCTTCGGCGAGGACATGATGGTGAACCAGCAGGCGAGAGGCGAACAGATGGTTCTGGAGTCCGCAGGACTCACCCGGGCGACCGGGATCGTCAACCCTTCACCGGAGATGACGCCGGAGTGGCTGGACTCGGACTTCAAGCTCGAGGGCCTCAAAGAATACGCGACCGCCGTGTTCGCGGCGACGTCCGCGTTCCTTGAGTCGGCGACCGCCGAGCAGCTTGACCGAAAGGTGAGCCACCCGGCGGGCGAACGTACAGCGGCGGAGTATCTGGCCGGATTCGGAGTTGTGCACCTCGCCGAGCACACGGGCGAACTGAGCGCTCTCAAGGGCGCCCAGGGAGAGAAGGGGCTCCCGTTCTGAGCGCGACGGTCAGTCGTCCGCAACGAGCACGAGCGTGCCCGTCGTCGAGAGGCTTCCTCCCGTCCCGTTGACGACGCAGGTGCGTGCGCTCGTCTGTTTCCCTATGTCGCCGTTCACGCCGTCCTCGGCAGTCCCCGACAGCTGACGGTAGGCTTCGATAAGAAGGGGCATCCCGTACATCCCGCTGTGGTTGAAGGAGAGGCCGCCGCCGTTGGTGTTGATCGGAAAGCTGCCCCCCGGGGCTGCGTGGCCGTCCTTCCAGAGGGTGTGTCCTTCGCCGAGAGGCGTCAGACCGAGCATTTCGGCGGTGATCGCAGCCGTGATCGTGAACGAGTCGTAGATGAGGGCCATCTCCATGTCGGCCGGTCCCATGCCCGCCATGGCGTAGGCCGAGGCCGCCGACCGGGCAGCGGAGGTCGCCGTGAAGTCGTCCATCTCGAGCATGTTTCCGTGACCCATGCTCTCGCCGGCCCCGGCGATCCAGACCGGCTTCGTTCGCAGGCCGGCCGCCACCCTGGGGCTCGTCACGAGTACCGCGCCGCCGTGGTCGGCAACCATGCAGCAGTGGAGGATCGTCAGCGGCCAGGCGATGAGTCGCGACTCCTCAACCTGCTGGACCGATATCGGCCCACCGAACGGGTGCTTCTCCTTCGAGTACATGGCGGCTCGGGGGTTCAGCGTTGCCCAGTCGCGACTCACTTTCGCGATGTGGGCGTAGTCCTCCCGCTTCGTTCCGTAGCGGTGCATGTGGCGCACCATCGCATGGGCGTAGTTGGACGGCGCGCCTCCGAGACCGTAGGCCATGGTCATCTCGACGGATGGAGAGAGTACGCCGGCGCCGCGTGCGTAGTTCCCGGCACCCCGTCCTCCGATCTTGCCGGCCGAGTGCCCGTTTTCGCCGTGGCTGATGAGGGCCACCTCGATGATTCCGGCGTGGATGGCGGCCAGCGCGTGATGAACGTGCATCTCGAAGGAGCAGCCGCCGACGGACGTTGTATCGATGTACTTCGGCTTGAGGCCGAGGTGCTCGGCGAGCTCCGTCGACCAGCCGGCGGAGAAGACACCGTCGATCCGGGAGATCGGTACGCCCGTCTGGTCGCTGAGATTCTTGATCGCTTCGATGTGCAGCTGGAGGGCCGTCACCGGCTCCTTGAGGAAGCCGATCTCGTTGGCCTCGGCGGCACCTACTATCGCGGCAGCTTTTGAGAGTTCGCCAGGCATTTGCTATTCCTCCACCACGCGCCAGAAGGGAATGAACGTATCGTCATCGGCCTTCTCGAATTCGACCTTCACGGGGGCGCCGATCCTGATCTCCTCGGGCTTGTCGGGGTCGACGCCGCGAAGCACGGTCAGCATGCGGTCGCCCTCCTTCAGATCGATGTAGGCCGTTACGTAGGGAGCTTCTTCCGCCCATGGACCGAACGTCAGATGCTGGACGGCAAAAGTGTGCACCGTCCCTTCGCCGCTCCCCTCGATCCACTCGAGGTTGACGGAATGGCAGTTCGGGCAGATGTGGCGCGGGTACCAGTGCACGCGGTTGCAGTCTCTGCACCGCGGGAGCATCAGCTTGCCCTCTTTCGTCCCCTCCCAGAACGGGCGCGTGTGCGTCCCCTTCGTGGGGATCGGTTTGTTATAGGTCACGGGCGTCCTCACCCTCCTTGTCGTGTCCGCCAATACTAATCGAACGGCGCGTGGGAGCACCTCACCTTGCGGTTCAGTCTCCGAAGGGCGACGATCAGCGACAGGAGACGGGTGTTAGGACATCCTTCTCGGCATTAGTAGTTTAAGCGAATAGGGGAATCCATGGCTTTCCGCACACCAGATGAGTACATCGAGTCGATCCGAGACGGGCGCGTCCTCTACGTTGACGGCAACCGCGTCGACGACATCCCGGACGATCCGCTGACGCGCGAATCGGCGCGATCTGCGGCCGACGAGTTCAATCGCTATCACGATCCGAAAGTGAAGGACATCTTCGTCACGACTGATCCCGACACCGGCGAAGAGGCGGACCGCTTCATGGTGATGCCCCGGAGCACGGAGGATCTGAAGGCGCGGGCGAGGGCTATCGACTTTGCCCAGGAGACCGGCATGGGCCGCCTCGGGTTCCTTTCCGACGGCATGCTGGCAATGCGCTGGGTGGCCCCGGAACTCGGCAAGACGAACCCGGACTACGCAGACGCCATCGAAACGCAATTCCACCGGATGAAGGCCGAGAACTCGCTCGTTTGCATCGCGATGTCGGACACGAAAGGCGACCGCTCCAAGCACCCCGGCCAGCAGGAGGATCCGGATCTCTACGTCCGCAAGGTCGACGAGACTGCCGACGGCATCGTGATCCGAGGCATGAAGGCGCACATCAGCGCCGCCCACCTGGTAAACGAGATGGTCGTCATGCCGACGAAGCGGATGCGGGACGACGAGCCGGAGTACTCGGTCTGCTGCCTGGTCAGCCCCGGCATGGAGGGCGTGAAGCTGGTCTCACGCTACGAGGCGCCGAAGAATCAGTTCGACTACCCGCTCTCGTACAGGGGTGGTCCGGCGGAGTCGTTTGTCTGGCTCGATGATGTCTTCGTGCCGCGGGACCGCATCTTTCAGAACGGGGAGAATCAGCTCTCGGGACCGATCGCCTACGCTCTCGGGCTCTGGCAGCGCTACTCGGCGATGTGCTACAAGCGCCATACGATCCGGATGCTCGCCGGCGCCGCCAGCCTGATGGCGAAGTACAACGGCATCGAAAACGCCACTCATATCCAGGACAAGCTCTTCGAGATCGCGATGCTCGCCGACAGCCTCGAGGCGTTCATCGATGCCGCGGCGGAGACGGCGGAGATCCGGGACGGGGTGGCGGTCCCCAACGAGTCGATTACGAACATCGGCAAGTACATGTTCGCGAGCAAATACCACGAACTGGTCAAGCACGTGCAGGACATCTCCGGCGGGATCCTCGTGACCGCCCCCTGGCAGCGCGATTTCGACAACGAAGACCTGCACGGGGCGTTCACCAAGTATCTGAGCGGCGGTGAGAAGTCGACGGCCGTCCAGCGCCTGCGACTCCTCAACTTCATTCGTGACCTGACCGCCGACGAGTACGGCGGCAAGCAGATGGTGACGAGCCTCCATGCCGAGGGATCGCTCGTGGCCCAGAAGATGATGACGCTGCGCGGCTATGACTTCCGGTCCGCCGAGGACGAGGTGAGGTCGATCGCCGGGATCACCGACTAACTAACGTCGGGTCGGAACAGAATAGCTATCCCTCACCCCTATACCCCCCCCCCTCTGCTTGGTTTCTAGTGTTTGTGTCGCAGTCGGCAGACTGGATGTCTTCGTGTTAATGTGATTGCTCGTACACACTTTCGTAG
>CAZHMF010000026.1:0-24690 GCA_964533605.1 uncultured Anaerolineaceae bacterium | reverse complement strand
CTTCAGCCGTTGTGACACCTCCACCGCGCAACCCTCGGTCCGGAGCATCGAGCGGAGGCCGTTGTTAGCCTTGATGAGCGCCCGGCCATGTGCCGCCCTGAACGAGACGAGAGTCTCCCACGCCCTCCGTTCCCTTTCTCCGACGAGTGAGAGGTCACGAGCGCGCCACAGCTCCCGGAGTACTCTCCCCGCTCTGTTGACCTGAGAGCTGGTGACCATGAAGAGCCCCGCTACGACATCTCAAAGCCGCCGGCGACGGAGTGGGCAACGCCGGTTACGTTAGGCGCGCTCGCGAGGTACACAGCCGCCTGGCCCATGTCCTCGACCGTCTGCGGCCGCGCAAGCGGGATCATCTCCTTCATCCGCGCCTCGAATGCCTCCTCTCCCTGGCCTGCCATGAGGTGGTCCAGCCACATCGCGGTGCCGACGATGCCCGGACAGAGCGCATTCACACGAATACCGTCGCGAGCAAACTCCTGCGCACAGGATTGGGTGAGCCCGATCGCCGCGAACTTGGAGGCGCAATAGGCCGCCATCCCGGCCGAGCCCCGCTTCCCGGCAACCGACGCCGTGTTGACGATGGCGGCGTCCGGCGACTTCCTGAGCTCGGCCACGGCGGCCCGCGTCATCAGGAAGATCCCCTTAACGTTGACATCGAATATCCGGTCCCACGCCGCTTCCGCGAAGCTCTCCAGCCTTCCGCTGTCGACGACCCCGGCGTTGTTGACCAGGACGTCGAGCCGGCCGAACCGGGCAACGGTAGCGGCGACTGCCTGCCGGCACGACTGGTCGTCCGTCACATCGAGCGTCACGTACTCGATCTCACCGATGTCCCGGAGCTCGTCGACCGTTTCCCGGAGGGTCGACTGGGAGGCGAGATCGTAGTTCCAGGACTCGGGGGTGCCGAGATCTCCCACCATCACATGATGTCCGGCTTCGAGAAATGCCCTGGCGATGCCCCGGCCGATACCGCGGGCACCTCCGGTGACCAGTGCCGTGCGGGTTGAGGTGTCGTTCATGTCTGGAGCCCTCCTCGTTTCCTCGTAGTCGCGGCGCGTCCGCCGTCATGCGGGCCGACCGCTCATACGTAGCGGTGGGAAGCTCTTCCCGGACGCAACACGCGCGGATGATAGCCGGTGTCCCCGTCCCCTACCGCTCACACGTTGAAGTCAGTCGCCACATGCCCGAGAGCGCGGTAGTGCTCGAACTCGGCGGCGGTCACGCCTATCACCTCGCGGTAGACGTACTCGTTGTGCTCACCGAGCGCGACGGACGGCTGGCGGACCGTTATCGGGGTCTCCGAGAAACGGAAGACGGGCGTCGTGAACCGGTAGGGGCCCACCCCGCCGGCGAGAACCTGGGGCTGGTAGAGGTTGCGGGCCAGGACATGCTCGTCGTCCATGATGCGATACGAGTTCACGACCGGCGCGCAGGCCACTCCTGCCCTTTGCAGCCGGTGGAACAGTTCGTAATCATCGAAATCCTTCGTCCAGGCCGCGATCTGCTCATCGAGGAAGTCGTGCCGGGCCCGGCGCCCCTCCACAGTCGCGAGGTCCGTTTCGCGCGCCCAGTCCGGTGAGCCCATCACCTCGACGAGCGCCCTCCAGGCCGCATCGTCGATGACCTCGATCGCGATCCAACGGTCGCCGCACTCGCTCGCCGGGCCCTCCGACCGGCAGGGGTAGACACCCGCCGGCGCGCAACCCGTGATCGACCGGTTTCCCAGCCGCGCCGGCACTCTCCCATTCATCAGGTAGTCCATGAACCCCTGGAACAGCATCGCCGAAGCCGTCTCCGCCTGGGCCAGCTCGATCAGCTGCCCGCGCCCGGTCTTGCGCCGGTGCCGGAGCGCGAGCATCACCGCGAGCGCCGCCTGTGTGCCCGCGAGGTAGTCCCCGGAGAAGACCGGTGTGCTCGTCGTGGGATCGAGGTCGGCGTAGCCCCGGATGGCCGTGTGCCCCATCACACTCTCCAGATGAACGCCGAGAGCGCGAGCCTGGTTGTAGGGTCCCGTCGACCCGTAGGCCGGAATGCGGAGCATGATGATGTCCGGGCGCAGGCTGCGGAGCCATTCGTAGGTGATGCCGAGCCCGTCCATGGTCTCCGTGGCGTTGTTCTCCACAATCACGTCCGACTCCGCCACCAGGCGCCCCAGCAGCTCCCGGCCCTCGGGCGTGCGGAAGTCCATCGTGACGCTCTTCTTGTTCCTGAAGACGGACACGAAGGTCGGATGGTAGTTGAACGGCTTCTCCCCCGGATCGCCCTCGGGGAAGCCTCCCGCAGCGGGAGGAAGAACGGCGGCCAGCTCCTTTGGGACGCGCGCCATGGTTCCCCGGGTCATCGGCTGCATCTGGTTGGGGTTCTCAACCTTGATCACCTCCGCGCCGAGGTCGCCGAGCAGCATCGTCGACAGGGGGCCCGCCCAGACGACGCAGAAGTCGAGCACCCGGATCCCCTCCAGTGGCAGCGGCATCAGGACACCTCCACGGCACCGGCCGCCGCCAGCGCGCCGGCCTCTTCGCGGCCGAAGCCGAGCTCTTCGAGGACTTCGCTCGAGTGCTCGCCGAGCAGCGGCGCCGGTCGCCTGATCTCCCAGGGCGAATCCGGCAGGATGAACGGTCTTCCGGGGATCGTCAGCTCCCCCAGGACAGCGTGGTCGACCTTCTCCCAGAAACCGCGCCCGCCGAAGTGCGAGTCGGACACGAGTTCGTCGATCGTGAAGAGCGGTCCGCAGAGCACGCGAGCCTCCCGCGCCCGTTCCCAGATCTCGTACTTCGTATGCTCGTACAGCCAGGGGTAGAAGTTGGCCTCGAACTCCTCGGCGAGCGCCGGATTGATGAACGCCCCCGGCTGATCCCACTTCGCGTCGGCGAACCAGTCGGGCGTTCCCAGCATGGCCCTCAGGCGATCGGTCCGCACTCCCGCGGCGCTGAACTCGACGAAGCCGTCGGCGCAGGGATATACGCCCGACAGCACGGCGCGGGCATCTCGTGGATTCCGCGGCGTCTTCCGGCCGGAGAACTCGAAGGAGATCTGCCCCGCGTGGCGCCGGTCCACAGTCAGTACCTGGCTGTCGGCGATCGACAGGTCGACCCGCTCGCCGAGGCCGTGGATCTCGCTGGTGAAGACGGCCCCCATCACGGCCGTTGCCGCCACCGCGCCGGATTGTATGAGGGCCGCCGTCCCGAACATCTTGACGGGCTCACGCTCCTGGATACCCATCGTGTACATCTCCCCCCCGAAGGCGAAGAGCGTGAGGTCCGTCCCCCTGTAGTCGCGGTAGGGGCCGCTCTGGCCGAAGTTCGACACCGAGACGAGTGGAAGGTCGGGGCGGCGGGCGTGCACCCAGTCCCATCCGAAGCCGAGCCGCTCGAGCGTGCCGGGCGCGAAGCTCTCGACCACGATGTCGGCCCAGTCGACCAGGCGCTCGACCACCGGGCGCACCTCCGGCATCTTCAGATCAAGGACGAGCGATCGCTTGTTCGTGTTGAGGTAGAAGAACGTTCCGCTCTTTTCTGGATCAGCTGCATCCCCCGGAAACGGACCAAGGCGGCGGGCAGGGTCCCCGCCGGGCCGCTCGACCTTCACGACATCGGCCCCGTAGTCCGCCAGCAGCTTGGTCGCGTAGGGACCGGCGATGTAGTGAGTAAGGTCGAGAACGTTCAGATCGGAGATCGGTCCCACTGGGCGGCTCCTCGTCGGGCGGGGGTGTGGATGCCGCGAAATCTAACACGCGGCGTCAAGCGTCCGGGGGAAATTCACAGCCCCGGGGCACCGCAGAGGCCCGGGCAGGATGGTAGTATCGGCCCGCTGAACGGTTCGGAGCCGGGCCGGAGTGCAACTACGATCGGTGCCGTCGTGGTGGCGGCGACTGCGGTCGCCGGGGCTATCCTGCGGGCGGGCTCGCGGGTCGCGCCTTGAACTTGCGGCGGCTCTCGCGGCGACGAGTCGCTATCACGGATGCTGCCTTCGATGAAATCGACTGACCTTCCGCCGAATGCTACGACCGTACGGGCGCACGAACGGCTCTCCCGTTCGTGCTCGCAGAAGCGGACCAGCGCGGCCCCGTTCAGGGGCCGGTTCAGGAGGACGTGTGTCGATCTACGTTGTCGCGCAGCTCAAGATCACCGACAGGGAGCTCTACTCGCAGTACGAGTCCGGCTTCGGAGAGATATTCGCGCGCCACGGGGGCGAGATGATCGCCGTCGATGACGGGCCGGAGACACTGGAGGGCGGCGAGACATTCAGCCGCTGCGTCATCATGCGCTTCCCCGACCGCGAGAAGCTGATGGCCTGGTACAGGTCCGACGAGTATCAGGCACTCGCCGCGATCAGATGGCGGGCCAGCCACGGCACGGCCGTCGCGATCCGGGCGCCGGAATAGGATTGGCAGGTGCTGCGCTCAGGTGGAGACCTCGGGGAGCCCTTCGCGAGCGACCTCGCGCAGGACCGTAACCCAGGCCAGCCCGGCGAGGCCGAGCACGATGACTCCCTCGACGACTGCGAGTGCTCGCAGGCCGATGAGGTCTGCCAGCCCGCCGGCCGCTATGGCGCTGATCGGGAAGAAGGCGACCATCGTGAACGTCAGCCCCATGACCCGCCCCCGGATCTCATCCGGCAGGCGGATCAGCAGGTAGGTCTCGTAGGCCGCAAAGAGGGCGCTCTCGCCCGCCCCCGCAGTCACCAGCGCGAGCCCCGTCAGCGGAGGCCAGGGAAAGAGGCCGTAGATGCCGGCACCGATCCCGACGCTGATCACCCCGCCGAGCATCAGATACGGGATCTGGTGCCTCTCACCCCAGGTCGCAACTGCCATCGCGCCGAGAACACCGCCGACTCCCGTACTCGCACTTAGCGCCCCGAACATCGTCGCTCCTCCGCCCAGCTCCTGTTCCACAAAGAGCGGCAACAAGAGCACGAACGATTGCCCCAGGACGAACGGCGTGAGCATCGCGGCGGTCAGCTTCAGAAGCTCGGGATTCGCGGCAAGGTAGTCCCACGCTTCCCGGAGGTCCGCCGTCGCCGACTGAGCCTGGCGGCGCTCAACTGCGCCGAAGGCCGCCGGCACACCGAGAAGCATCATCAGAACTGCGAGGGCCAGCGCCCCGGTCGTGATGAAGTAGGCGGCGCTGATGCTCGCGACACCGACAAGCACCCCTCCGAGCGCCGGCCCGGCGATGTTGGGCACGCTGTGGCTCGCCGTGTTCAGGGACGTGGCGTTCATGAGGTGCCGTTCCGGCACGAGCTTCGCAGTCATCGCCTGGCTGGCAGGGAACCGGAGAGCCATGAGGACCCCGCCGATCAGCGAGACAGCCATGAGATGCCAGACCTGGATGCCGTCGGCGACGGCCAGTGCCCCGACAAGAGCGGCATTGGCGGTCGCCACCAGGTTGCCGGCGAGGAGAAGGTTCCGCCGGTTGGTGCGGTCGGCGATGATCCCCATCGGCAGCGACCCGCCCGCGAAGGAGAGAGCGAAGATACCTTCGACCGTTCCGAGCAGAAGGGCCGAGTCGGTGAGCTGGACGACGAGCCAGCCCTGGGCGATGAACTGCACCATCAGCCCCATCGCGACCAGGAGATTGCTCAGCCAGAAGAAGCGGAAGCTTCCGTAGGAGAGAGAGGCGAGCGCCCGCCAGCGCAGCCACCCCCGCCCGCCGGCCTCCGGCAAGGCGGAGTCCGCGGGCGGCCCGGCGGCCGGCCTCGACTTCAGGTCAGTCACGGGCGACTCCGCCGGGCGCCCGGGACCGGGAGTGCGAATGCGCTAACGCTGCACCGACAGAAGGAGTTTTCGAATGAGCCGCTCCTTGTTGGGGTCGGCGGACTTCGAGACTATCGCGATCGGCACCGGATTGTAGGTGCCACCGCTCACCTTCTCGCCCTCTTCCGTCATCTCCCCCATCGAGAACTTGAACAGCGTGATCGACTCGTCGTCCTCCTCCAGGTAGTAACCCATACCCTTCTGGGCCTCGTTCAGATAGCCCTCCAATCGCTCTCCCACTGCCTTCCTCCTTGCTGTTGCAACTACTCACTGGTTGTATACCACGCCGCTGCCGCTTTGAAGCGACGGGGCACCCTCCGGCACGGGACGTGATCCTCCCCCGAGCAGCTAGACTGGGGCCTCGATGCGCAGCGAATCCCGCCTTCGGTCGATCGAACAGGTGACGGACCTCCCGCTCACAGTCCTCGCGATCATTCTGATCCCGCTGCTCGTTCTCCCCTGGCTGTTCGAGCTTCCGGAAGCTCTGGTCCGCAGCTTCGAGGCGGGTGATTACCTGATCTGGGGTGTGTTCGCGGCCGTCTTCACGCTGAAGCTCTGGGTCGCGCCGCAGCGGCTTTCGTTTGTTCGCAAGAACTGGATCGAAGCCGCTCTCGTGGTCCTCCCGATGCTCCGGCCGCTTCGCGCCATGCGCGCCCTTCGGCTCGCGCGGGTGGTCACCGCCATCGGCTTCAACCTCGAGGTGAGCGAGCGGCTCTTCGCTCAGCGGAGCACACGGATTGTCGCAGCCCTGACCGTCGCTCTCCTCGTCGGCGGAGCGGCCCTCGTTCTCGCGGCCGAGCGCGACGCCGACGGTTCCAATATCAAGAACTTCGGGGACGCCCTCTGGTGGGCCGCGGTGACCGTCACGACGATCGGCTACGGCGACCACTTCCCGGTCACCGCCGCCGGCCGCGGGATCGCACTGGCGCTGACACTCATCGGAATCGCGGTCGTGTCGACACTGACCGCGGCGATCGCCGCAATGATCGTCAGGGAGAACGAGCAGGAGAAGATCGACCTGTCGGACATCATGGAGGAGCTCAAGGAGATCCGGGGTGAGCTGGAGGAGCTTCGCGCCGTCCGGGACGGGCATAGCAGCGAGCCGGCGGACGGCTCCTCCAGCTAGCCGGGCGGCCCCTCGCAGGCGATGCCGTCGCCGTCACCGTCGAAGTTGTGTGGATCGGGAGGGAGGACCCGGAAGCGCCGGTAGGGTACCTCGCGGCAGCTGAGGTCGGGTGGCGGCGAGGGAATGCAGACGGTCGGGTAGGCCGGGTCGCAGCCGCCCGCCGGCGTGGCGACGGGGAGCGGGCAGTCGCCCCAGACCCCGCGACCTGCAGTCCGCGCTTCTTCCTCGGCGGCTACGATCTCCTCCCGGTATTTGAGGTCCGGCGGGAAAGTCGCGACCCAGGCCCAGCCGGCGCGCACGAGCTCGGCGTCGACGAGGCCGCTCTCGTTCCACGCATAACGGAGGAACCGGCCGTACCGGTCACGGTCCGAGACATCGCGTTCGAGCCCGACACGACTCCCCTCCGGCATCAGCGTCCGCAGTGCGGATGTCGCCTCGCCGGCGAAGCAGAGAGCGGTGTGCTCCGGTGCGTCGATCAGTATGAGCCGGACCCGCCCGGAGTCCTCGCAGCCGCCGACGTCGAACGTGTCGCCGTCGATGATCGCCTCGACGGTGCACCAGACGAGGTCCGGCGGGAGCGTGCCCGGAGTGGACGGTGCCGCGACGGTGCCGGTCGGGACCAGCGGAACCGCGGTCGCTGTGGAGGTGGCCACGGTGACGGAATTCTCCTCTGAAGGCGTGGCAGCGCTGCAGGCCGAGGCCGCCAGAACGATGGCCAGCAGGGCCGGGAGCGTGCCTGCGAGCCGCCGCCAAGGGGCCGAGACGGCCACGCCTCGCGGGGCGCCCGCGAACGCCGCCCGCGAGGCGTCCGAAGGCCGTTGGGCCTGCGCGATCCTTCGTTCTTCTCTTCCTTGCCAGATCGATGCCAGTCTGCGCGCGCCGGCGGATCTGTGCCATCCGCTGCTTGGAGATCGGGGCGGCGGGGGCAACGCTCCTTTCGTGGCTTCCGAACCCGTGCCGTCCATCCTGCTCGCTGCCGCGCTTCAGCAGGTGTTCGAGATCTGCTCACGCATCGCGGAGTCGGCCGCACCTCAGGACCGGGAACACCTACGGGAGCGCCTCGAACGGCTCCAGCGAATCAGGACGGAGGTCCTGGACTGGGTGGACCAGCAACGCTGACCGCTCCAGGGGACGCCGCGAGCGGGCCGATGCTCCACCGCGCCGGCCGAAGACCGTCGGCGGGGCCTCTGGCAATTGTGAAGCGCCCCGCTGCCGCCTATGCTCATCGGCACCGGGGCGGTCCCCCGGAAAGATCCAGCCAAGGGGGAACTGGAATGGTCAAGGAATTCCGGGACTTCATCATGCGCGGCAACGTCGTCGATCTGGCCGTCGCCGTTGTCATCGGGGCAGCGTTCGGAGTGGTCGTCTCCTCGTTCGTCGACGACATCCTCATGCAGATCGTCGCAGCCATCTTCGGCAAGCCCGACTTCTCGAGCCTGACCTTCGATCTCGGCGACGGGATCATCCGCTACGGCTCGTTCATCAACGCCGTCATCGCGTTCGTCTCGGTTGCGGCGGCGATCTTCTTCTTCGTCGTCAAGCCGATCAACGTCGCGACCGAGCGGTCGAAGAAGGAGGAGGAGGAGGCCCCGCCGGCGGCGCCACCGGAGGAGACAGTCCTGCTCAGGGAGATCAGGGACCTGCTGAAGGAGCGGTAGCGGGGGACGAGGCCCGGCGGCCGGTGCCGCCAACGGCAGTCATGGCATACTTTGGGAGCGCTTGCCGAGTAGTGTAACGGTAGCACACGGGCCTTTGGAGCCTTTGGTCGGGGTTCGAATCCCTGCTCGGCAGCCATCAATCAGGCGCGGAATCAGCCCGCCTGGCCCGGGTCCCCGGCCTCCTCCCATTCCTCGCCATAGTCGCGCAGAGCGACCAGGACAGGGACAAATGCCTTCCCCTTCGCGCTGAGTTGGTACTCCGCCCGCGGCGGGTGGTCGCTGTAGAACACCCGCTCGATCATCCCATGCTCCTCGAGGCGCTTCAGCCGGTCCGACAGAAGGTTGGCCGAGATCCCCTTGAGGGACTCGAGGAGCGTCGAGAAGCGGCTCCGCCCCCTCGAGAGATCGCGGAGGACGAGGATGGTCCAACGGTCGCCCACGACGTCCAGGGTGCGGGCGACGGGACACAGACGTTGGGATTCGTAGGACCGCGGTTCGGCCAGCTTCGGCCTCCTTTCGACTGCGTTAACTTTCCGATACCGACTTGACGGAAGTCAACCCAGTGAGTAGAAGATCAGATAGTCAGTGTATCTCACGAAATGCTCAATCTTCCTCGGAGTAACTCAACATGACCACCACCGAGTCAGCCAACGCCACCCCCGAAACCGGGGGCGCATGGCTGCCCACGGCCTGCATCGCCTGCAACACCAACTGCGGCATCGAGATCCGCCTCGGGGGCCCTGACGGGCGCCGTTTCGAGAAGATAAGAGGCGACCGCGCCCACCCAATCTCCCAGGGCTACACCTGCCAGAAGGCCCTTCAGTTGGACCACTACCAGAACGGCCGCGACCGTCTCACGCATCCGCTCCGCCGAAGGCCCGACGGGACGTTCGAGCGCATCGATTGGGAGACGGCCATCTCCGAGGTGGCGGGCCGGTTCCGGGCCATCCGTGAAGCCCACGGAGGCGAGTCGATCCTCTATTACGGCGGCGGCGGGCAGGGGAACCACCTCGGCGGCACCTACAGTGGCGCCACGCGGCGGGCCCTCGGCGCGCGCTTCCGTTCGAACGCCCTCGCCCAGGAGAAGACCGGCCTCTTCTGGGTGAACCAACAGATGGCCTCCGGCGGCGACGCGCACGGAGTCGAGCACGCCGATGTCGTCGTCTTCGTGGGCAAGAATCCGTGGCAGTCGCACGGGCTTCCCAGAGCAAGAGTCACGCTGCGGGAGATCGCGAAGGACCCTGAGCGGACGCTGATCGTGATCGACCCCCGCCGGAGCGAGACGGCGAAGCTGGCCGACATCCACCTCCCGGTCAAGCCGGGAACTGACGCCTGGTTGCTGGCGGCCCTGGGCGGGGTGCTGGTCCAGGAAGACCTGGTGGATGGCGAATGGCTCTCCGCTCACGCGAACGGGACCGAGGAGGTGGTCTCCGCCCTGGCTCGGGTGCCGGTCGCAAACTACGCGATGAACGCCGGCGTTCCCGAGGAACAGGTGCGAGAGGTCGCCCAGCAGATCGGGCGGGCGGCGAGCGTCTGTGTCGAGGAGGACCTCGGGATCCAGATGTCCCTGCACTCGACCCTGAGCAGCTACCTTCGGCTGCTCCTGCCGGCGATCACGGGGAATCTGGCCAGGCCGGGCACCGCCAGAGCCCTTCCGCTCATGTCGATAACGTCCGAGCCGGGGCGTCCCGCCGGGGCCCGCCCGCGGACGGCCGTCTCACCTGTCGTCGGAGCCAGGATCATCTCGGGGCTCATCCCCTGTAACGTCATCCCGGACGAAATCCTTACCGATCATCCGAAGCGCTTCCGCGCGATGCTCGTGGAATCGGCGAATCCCGCGCACTCGCTGGCCGACTCCCCCCGTATGCGGGAGGCATAGGAGGCTGCGGGCCGGGGCAGGCACGAGTTCGCCGCCGCCTTCGGCGAGGCCATGGCCTCCCATCCCGGCCTCTCCGCGGTCGCCCCGGCCGTCCTCTACCGCACGCTCGGTGCGACCCTCCCGGACGGAGCGGCTGCCGCAGCCACAATCTGGCCGGCCGCCCAGCGCGCCGCGAGCACGAACCCGGCGGCGGTCCGGCGCGCGGGGATCGGGGGCGAGGACCCGGAACTGGGCGACCGGCTGTTCGACGCGGTCCTGCAGAGCGCCTCCGGCCTGATCGTCGCGGTCCCGGATCCCGCCGACCGCCCGCCCCCCGGTTCCGAACGAAGGGTCGAGCTCGCCATTCCCGAGATGCTGGCCGATCTCGAAGGGCTGGCCACGGAGTCGCCCCCGGCGGTCGACGACGAATTCCCGCTCGTGCTGGCAGCCGGGGAGCGGCGCTCGTTCACCGCCAACGCCCTGATCCGCGACCCGTCCTGGCGAAAGAAGGAGGCGGACGGTGCACTCCGAATCAGCCCGGATGATGCGTCGAGGCTCGGCCTGACCGACGGATCGCGGGCCAGCCTGACGACGAAGCGCGCCAGCGTCGAGGTGGAAATCGAGATCTCCGACATCCTGCAGCCCGGGCACATCTCGCTTCCGAACGGCTACGGGCTCGCCTATCCAGGCGATGGCGGCAAGGTCTCACCCGGGGGGATCTCGGTCAACGAGCTCACCTCGGTCGAGGACCGCGACTGGCTCGCAGGAACGCCCTGGCACAAGTACGTCCCGGCCCGGCTGGAGCCGCTGGCGCCCGCCGGATGAACCTACCCGGCTCGGAAGCCGGTCTGATTCACCTTGAGAAGAAGGAGATCTGAATGACACTCCCACAGAGCGAACTGGACCGTATTCGCGGCTACTTGGTCGCGCAGGCGAACAAGCTCTCGATCCCCGATCTGGTTGAGAAGGTCCGCGCCGATGTCGCCCCCTTGCGGGCGGCGGCCGACGTGGTGCCGGCCGCCCGCTTCACGGATCGCCCAGCCGAGGGCGAGTGGTCGGGCGCAGAGGTTTGGACCCATATCGTCCAGATGAACGAACACGGCGCGACGGCGATCACGGGCATTCTCGATGAGGGCCGGCTGCCGGAACCCGCCTCCGACATCATCAGCGGCGAGACCCTGGAGGGCCTGCAGACAGGCCGGGAATACTACGAGGCGTTCCTCGAACGGCGCGAGCAGCTCCTGGCGCGCGTCTCCGCGGCAACCGGCGGCGAGCCGCTCGACGTGAAGATCGACCATGCCATGTTCGGTAGCCTGAACTGGCGCGAGTGGCTGCTCTTCATGCGGGTCCACGACCTCGACCACTTGCGGCAGCTGCAAAGCGTTGCTGCCGCCCTGGAAAAGTAGGGGGATCTCCCGTGGTGAAGGTATCGATCGGGTTCGGGCCGTCGACGGGCGGCTGGAGCGAGGCGGTGAGCTGGGTCCTGGAGGCCGAACGGCTCGGGGTCGACAGCGTCTGGACGGCCGAAGCCTGGGGTTTCGACGCGGTAACCCCTCTCGCCTACCTGGCCGGCCATACCGAGACCATCAAGCTGGGCACCGGGATCGTCCAGGCGGGTACGCGCACCCCAGCCGCGGTGGCCATGACGGCACTGACGATGGCGTCGCTGTCCGGCGGTCGATTCATCCTCGGGCTCGGCAACAGCGGGCCGCAGGTGATCGAGGGCTGGCACGGTATTCCCTTCGACCGTCCGTTGCGACGGCTCCGCGAGATCGTGGAGATCATCCGGATGGCCACGAGCGGAGAGCGAGTCACCTACGAGGGAAGTGCATACACGCTGCCTCTCCCCGGCGGCCCAGGCCGAGCGCTGCGCACGAGTGCTCCGCCGGCGGAGATCCCGATCTACCTTGCCACGCTTGGCCCCAGGAGCCTCGAAGCTACGGGTGAGATCGGAGACGGCTGGCTCGCGTCCTCGTTTATGCCGGAGCATGCAGAGGTGTTCTTCGAGCCAATGCGCCATGGCGCTGAGCGCGCCGGACGTTCCTTCGATGCGATCGCCCGCCACGCCGGCGGCGTCGTCGCCTTCAGCGATGACCTGAACCGCCTGATCCCGCAGCGCAAGCCGGGGTTCGCTTTCCAGATCGGGGCGATGGGCTCGAAGGATCACAACTTCTATAAAGACGCCTACGCGAGCCAGGGCTACGGCGAGCTCGTAGACCGCGTGCAGGCCCTCTGGCTGGAGCGGAAGCGCGAGGCGGCGGCCGCCCTGATCCCCGACGAGTTCGTGGTGAAGGCAAACCTCCTGGGGACCGACCAGATGGTCAGGGAGCGCATCCGCGCCTATCGAGATGGGGGCGTCACCACCATCAGCGCGAATCCGGCGGGTGAGACGCTGGCGGAGCGAATTCAGACGCTTAGCCGATTCATGGGGCTTGTGACGGAGGTGAACGACGAGCCTCACCGCCAGTAGCGACCGAGCAGCCGCACCGGTCTCACCGCCAAACACTCGAGGCACTCATCGAGCAAGGTTCGGCTCCCAGCAAAGACCGGCCCGTGCCCGCGGGTCAACTCATCTGATACAGTCCTTTGTACTTCCTCGGGAGGGGCTGTTCACAGGACTGCTTGTTTGCCCACCTGACAAGGGGCTGCCTGACAGATTCGGGCAGACGAGTTCGGTGCCTTTTGCCGGCCAATGGCCTTTGGAGCCTTTGGTTGGGGTTCGAATCCCTGCTCGGCAGCCATTCGGATTCAAGATCCTACTAGCCAAGCAAACGGGGACGAGAACGCGAACTGCAGCGCCATCTGCGCCGCCTTGAGCGCCTCCGCTCCCGGGACACCTCGAGCCTGGTGCTTAGCTCCGGAGGTCGCATTTCGAAGACAGTTTCCGAGCGTTGTTGACAGCAGACCGCTTCATGATGCCCTCCCCCTGGGCGCACCTTCGTCTCGATGGCTCCCGCCAATCCCCCGGGGAGGGACAACCTGCGAGATGCCACGAGCCAGAGGCCTGCCGGCTACGAAACCGATGCACGCCGGCCGCATTGGATTAGTACCCGGCTAGCTAGACCAGCTCCAAGTCGGGGAAGTATCTCGAATAGTAGCCGCGGTCCCTGGTGATGAGTCGGTCCGCATGCACGAGTGCATGCGCGCCGATCATAAAGTCCGCCACAACATGCTGTCTGACCTGGACCGAGGCGTCGCACTGAGCGCACCGTACCGCCTGGGCCGTGCCGCACTGCGGACACACCAGCGACGGCGGCCGCCGTCGGGCATAGGCTCGCCACGCGGCACCGGCGCGGTGCAGGGCCTCAAGGCTCGACGGGACGAGGTGGATGCCGGTGTCCCCGATGAAGCGGTCGACGTCCTCTGCCTCATCGAAGTGGGCGGACAGCTCAGCGCACGCTGCTTCGGAGATCACAAGCGAGCCAACGCTTAGGGCCGCAACCAGCCGGCCCTCGGACCCTTCGCCGTGTACAGCGTCGGGAACCAGAACGTCGAGAAGGACATTGGTGTCGACGGCCGAGATCACGGCCCACGCATCTCGTCGATTAGCTCGTCCGGGTCACACCCTCGGAGCTTCTCCAGATAGCCGCGGTAGCGTCTGAAGGGTGACTCAGCGACCTCCTTCCGGATGCCGATACCGCCGTCGCTTTCGACGAACTCGACCTCGTCTCCTGGCCGCAGTCCCAGCCGCTCCCTCACTTCCTTAGGGATCGTGATCTGCCCCTTGCTGGTGACCTTCGCCTTGGTCATAAACACCCCTTCACCGCGAAGTTGTAAGGAATTCATGCCTTACCACAATTGTAAGGAACAGGTCAGCGCGTCGCAACGTCGTGCGTACGCGGACGCTTCACACCTCACATCCGATGCCCGAGGCAGTGCTACCACACGCTTTGCGCTCCGTCAGCCTACGGCGATCCTGACTACGGGCTCGCACGGGTCCTTCGGCTGTGCCGACATCGACGGCGACATCGGGCGGGCGCTGGATCCAAAGATGACCCTGGGCGGTTTGCCGGACGCCACGGTCCAGGAGTCCCGGGAGCTGGTCCGGGCGGCCCTGCCCAGGGGTCAACGCTTCTGCTACAGTCCCTCGTACTTCCTCGGGAGAGGCTGTTCACAGAACTGCTTGCTTGCCCCTCTGCCAACGGATTGCCCGACAGATTCGGGCAGACAAGATTGGTACCTCTTGCCGGACACGGGCCTTTGGAGCCTTTGGTCGGGGTTCGAATCCCTGCTCGGCAGCCAAATCGCGATTTTGAATCTGGGAAGGGCCATCTTAGCGCCTGCCTCGGGGACAGAAACGGCTTCGCGTACAAGGGACTCTTTCGGTCCCCCGCGGCGCTCAGAACAGTCCTGTTGTCGGCCTTGTCGAGGAAGCAATGACCTCACTACGGCAAGGAGACCACGATGGCCGCAAAACGGCGATGGACTGCAATGCGCAAGGACGATCTTCCCCTCGAACAGTTGATTGATTCCTACCAGTTCTACAACCGGGCGGTTGGCAAGTCTGCGAGCACCGTGGCCTCGTATGGAGTTCGCCTCGGCTTGTTCGGCCGCTTCCTCGGTGAGGAAGCCACCCTCGAAGAGCTGACGGTGGATTCGGCTCGGGCGTACATCGTCCACCTGCAAGACCGCACTGATCGGCACGCTGGCTCTCCCTTCGTGATCACGGCAAGCGGGAGGCTCAGCACGGCCTACATCCATGGCTGCGTCCGCGCGATTCGCGCGTTCGCGAGTTGGCTTTACGCGAAGAATTACACCGAGACGAACCGGCTCAAAGTCGTGAAGCCGCCGAAGGTTCAACACAAGGTGATCCCCGTGCAACGGTATGTCCGCTGGAGCCCGTCCGGAGCCAACGGCCGGAGCGATTCTCGTAGGTGTATATGGCGCTTGATACGAATCGCCGTTCCTGGGTCACGCCCGCCTTGTCGATCTGTGACTTCCAGACCTTTATGCGCACGGCCATCCACGCCAGCGTGCCGTCGTCGGAGACGTGAATCTCAGGGGCTTCCAGATCGTCGAACGCGTGGTACGTGGCACGCTCGAATGCTCCGGCGAAGATCTGGCGCATTTCGGCCCCGGTGAGGAGCCGGAAACCTCCTTGGCCAACGGCGGTGAAGCTATCTGCTTGATTCGACATCATTGCGTCCAGGTCACAAGCAAGGTGAGCATCGCGCTCGTAGGAATGGACCTCCATTAGCTCGCGCCTCGCGTTTTTCGCCACTGGAGTTTCCGAAACCTGCATGAAGACACCTCCGGTCCGGGCACACCGACCGCCGGCTGCAAATGATGTTGTCAACGCTAACTGGAGGAGTGATACTTAGCAAGTACTCACTTATTCTGAGCCAGGCTCACCATTGGTGCACCACTCCCCTACGACTACCGCCCAGCCCGCTGCCGCAACCGGAAAGCCGGACCTGGGATACCACTGGCTTTGGACGTACGGACACCTGATCCCTGCCGGGATTTTCGCGGCGGTGACGGCCGCATTGGCCTGGCTCGGGCTGCCCTGGTGGGCGTGGGTGGTCCCCACTGTCTTAGCCGTCTGGAGCATCGCCGCGTTTCTCGTGATGAGGCTCGGGGTGCGGATGAACGAAATCCCACGGTTTTCCGCTAACGACTTCCTCCCCGGAGGGAAGGGCCGGGTGCTCGACGTCGGTTGCGGCTCCGGCCGCATGAGCATCGCGCTGGGGCGCGCCCGGCCGTCGGTCAAGATCGTGGGGCTCGACAACTTCAGCGCCGACTATATTCGCAGCCACGGGGCACCGAAGACTGAACGAAACTTCCATGCAGCGGGAATCGCCGACCGGGCAACAATCGAGTCGGGCGACATGCGCGATATGTCGTTTGATGCCGACTCTTTCGACGCGGCGATGAGTTCGGCTGCTATCGACTACCTTCAGCCCGACGACATCCGGAAGACGCTGAGCGAAGTTCAACGGGTCGTCTCGCCGGGAGGACAGCTTCTCCTGATGGTGACCGTCCCGAACACGTGGCTGAGAATAGCCTTCGGCCCGATGATCGGCCGGATGCAGGGTCGCGGCTTCTGGCGGGAAGCACTGATGGGAGCCGGCTTCCGGATCGAGCGGGAGGCTACCGTTCGAACGATGGCCATGTTCATGGCGAGGAAGCCGTAGCGGGGAACGAAGGCAGAGCTCTTCTTCGCGGCCATGATCCCGAACGCACCCGACCTCCACGCGATCCTCGTCTCCCGGCCCAAGCCCGAAGAACCGTCGCGCCCGCTGGAGGACATCGCCGTGCGGGTCCTGGCCTACTTCCGCGAAATCATGCCGGTCCTGTTGCCGCTGATTTCGCACCCCGAATTCGACTACGAGAGCTTCGTCCAACGCTATCCGGAATCCCCCTTGAACCAGCTCGTCGGCGGGCTGCGAACGTGGCTCATGCACCTCGAAGCGCGCGGCGAAGTGCTCAAGGGGGCGCCCTCATCCGTAGCCATCGCGGTCGTGGGCACGATGGCGAGCCTCGCGATGTTCGAGAAGATCGGGGTTCACGGCGGTACGACCGACGAATATGGCCTCAAGCTTCGCGGAACCGATCTCCGCACCGTGACGCTGAAGCCGTAGTCGGCATCTTGCCACCCGATATCCGCCTCCTTACCATAACCACATAGTAAGGAGGCGCTTCAATGGATATCGCAGCCACGGTCACCTCGAAGGGCCAGATCACGATCCCCAAAGAGGTCCGTGACGCACTGGGCATCGCCGAGGGGGACCGGATTCTCTTCAGAGTCGAACAGCATCGTGCTGTGCTCGCGAGGACTCCCAACCTCCTGGAGCTGTCCGGAGCGGTGGACGTACCAGCAGGGAAGCGAGGCACGGCCTGGACGGAGGTGCTGCGCAGCACCAGGCGCTCTCGCGCCGAGGCGCGTAGGTGACCGCATTCGTTGACACAAACGTCCTCATCAGGCACCTCACCGGCGATCCTCCTGACATGGCAGCCCGCGCGACCACCTTCCTGACCGCTGCGGACGAACTGCTCCTTCCCGATCTCATCGTTGCTGAGGTCGTGTATGTGCTCGAGTCCTTCTACTCGGTACCGCCCGAAGACGTGGCAACGTTGGTACGCTCGGTCATCGCGTTCGCCCCGATCCAAACGATTGATCCGGGGCTGCTCCTGCGAGCACTCGAGGTGTATGAGACCCATCGGATCGACTTCGCCGAGGCCTACCTGGTGGCGTCTGCTGAGACGGCCGGAATCGAGGACATCGTCTCGTTCGACCGAAGCATCGACCGCGTGGCATCGACCAACCGGATCGAACCTTGACCCCGTGGATCGGTGCCCACCGGCGCGAAAGCACAAGGATGCAGTCGCCGGAGGCGAACGTCTGCCCGCCGGGCAATGAGTCTGATACGGTCCTTTGGTCTTCCTCGGAAGGGGCGGACCAAAGGACTGTCGGCGCTGACCATCCGGCGGGTGTTGCCTGACAGATTCAGGCAGGCAAGATTGATGAGGTCTGCCGAATCAAGGTCTTTGGGGCCTTTGGTTGGGGTTCGAATCCCTGCTCGGCAGCCATCCCGTCACCGCCTCGACGTGAGATCAGCCGAGATCGAACCGATCGAGATTCATCACCTTGTCCCACGCAGCCACGAAGTCACGCAGGAACTTCTCCTCTGAGTCGTCACATGCGTAGACCTCCGCCAGCGCTCGAAGCTCGGAGTTTGAACCGAAGACAAGGTCGACCCTCGTCCCGGTCCACTTCAGTTCGCCGCTTCCCCGGGCGCGTCCCTCGAAGAGGTCCTCGGATCCGGAAGCCGCCTGCCACTCGGTGCTCACGTCCAGCAGGTTCACGAAGAAATCGTTGCTCAACGTCCCGGGCCGCTTGGTGAAGACTCCCAGCTCGGACTGTCCGGTGTTCGCATTCAGGGCGCGCATGCCGCCGACCAGCACCGTCATCTCCGGAGCGGTCAGGGTCAGGAGGTTCGCGCGATCCACGAGCAGCTGCTCTGCCGGCTTTCGCTGTCCCGCTCGGAGGTAGTTGCGGAACCCGTCGGCGGTCGGTTCGAGCACTTCGAATGACTCCACGTCGGTCTGTTCCTGCGACGCATCCGTGCGCCCCGGTGAGAACGGCACCATCACGTCGTGCCCGGCCTCCTTCGCGGCCTGCTCGACGCCCGCGCAGCCACCCAGAACGATCAGGTCGGCGAGCGAGACCCGCTTTCCGCCGGACTGGGAGCTGTTGAATTCGGTTTGCACCTCTTCCAGCGCCGCCAGCACCTTCGCCAGATCGGCCGGGCTGTTGGCCTCCCAGTCCTTCTGTGGCGCGAGGCGCAGGCGTGCCCCGTTCGCTCCACCGCGCCTGTCGGTCCCGCGGAACGAGGCCGCCGACGCCCAGGCCGTCGCGACCAATTGAGAGACGGTCAACCCGGAGGCGAGGATTCTCGCCTTGAGGCCGGCGATCTCCTGCTCCCCGATCAGCTCGTGGTCGACATCGGGGACGGGATCCTGCCAAAGCTGTGGCTCTGCTGGAACCAACGCCCCCACATACCGCGATCGGGGACCCATATCGCGGTGCGTAAGCTTGAACCACGCCTTCGCGAAGGCGTCCGCAAGCATCTCCGGGTTCTCGTAGAAGCGCCGTGAGATCGGCCCGTAGATCGGATCCATCCGCAAGGCGAGGTCCGTCGTCAGCATGATCGGGGCATGCTTTTTCGACTGATCGTGGGCATCGGGCACGGTGTCCGCGGCGGCCGGGTCCGTCGGGACCCACTGCCAGGCGCCCGCCGGGCTCTTCGTCAGGTCCCAGTCGTAGCGGAACAGGGTGTCCAGGAAGCTGTTGTCCCAGGCGATCGGAGTCGGCGTCCAAGCGCCCTCGAGACCGCTGGTGATCGTGTCCGCACCACTCCCGCTGCCGTAGCTGCTCTTCCAGCCGAGGCCCTGCTCCTCCAGAGAGGCGGCCTCGGGTTCGGGGCCGACGTGCTCGTCCGGGTCGGCCGCGCCGTGGGTCTTTCCGAATGTGTGTCCGCCCACAATGAGCGCGACGGTCTCCTCGTCGTTCATCGCCATTCGACGGAACGTCTCTCTGATGTCCCGGCCTGCGGCCAGCGCGCTCGGCATGCCGTTCGGGCCCTCCGGATTCACGTAGATCAGACCCATCTGAACGGCGCCGAGAGGGTTCTCGAGCTCTCTCTCACCGCTGTAGCGCTCGTCTCCCAGCCACGTGTCCTCGGGCCCCCAGTCAACGTCCTCCGGCTCCCAGATGTCCTCCCGCCCACCGGCGAAACCGAACGTCTTGAATCCCATCGACTCGAGGGCACAGTTGCCGGCGAAGATCATCAGGTCGGCCCACGAGATCTTGCGCCCGTATTTCTGCTTGATCGGCCAGAGCAGGCGGCGCGCCTTGTCGAGGTTCGCGTTGTCGGGCCAGCTGTTGAGGGGCGCAAAGCGCTGGCTGCCGCGGGATCCACCACCGCGGCCGTCGCTGATCCGGTAGGTACCGGCGCTGTGCCAGGCCATTCGAATGAAAAGCGGCCCGTAGTGGCCGTAGTCGGCCGGCCACCAGTCCTGCGACGTCGTCATCACCTTCTCGATGTCCTTCTTGAGCGCGTCGAGGTCGAGTGTCTTGAACTCTTCGGCGTAGTTGAAACTCTCATCCGTCGGATCTGAAAGGCGAGAATTCTGGCGGAGAACCTGCAGCTTCAGCTGATCCGGCCACCAATCCTGGTTCGACGTCGTCATCTCGTGTCTCCTTCTGAGAATCTGTTGAATGCGGCGCAGCGCAATTGGGAACCGGATTTGGCCGGGCCGGGGTTGCTCAATGAACCCGCGCGGGTGACCGAGCATGAGCGAAAGAACGGCGCCCCGCTTCACCCGGCTGTCGTTCCCGTGGAGATCGTAGCACCACCGGAACCGTTGCTCCCGTCCACGGCCGGACCCGGGAGGTGCAGGGGAAGGCGATCTGGTACCCGCCCGGGCGGCCGGCCCCCGTGAGGCGCGGGATGCCGGCTTTTTCTCGCCGGACGTCGCCCTCGCGGTTGGTGGATTCTTGCCTACTTACTTGTATCTTATACAGTTACCTGAGATTCCCGGATCGTCCCCATCGAAAAGGAGAACCCATGCCTGACCTGACCGGTGATTGGAAGCCGACGGCCTGCATCGCCTGCGGAACAAACTGCGGTATCGAGATCCGGCTGGGCGGCCCCGACGGGCGCCACTTCGAGAAGATCCGCGGCGACAAAGCTCACCCGATCTCGCGGGGCTACACCTGCCAGAAAGCTCTGCAGCTCGATCACTACCAGAACGGGCGCGACCGCCTCACCCATCCCCTTCGGCGCCGGACGGACGGCAGCTTCGAGCGCATCGACTGGGACACCGCAATCTCGGAGATCGCCGGTCGGTTCCGGGCGATCCGTGAGGCCCACGGCGGGGAATCGATCCTCTATTACGGCGGCGGCGGACAGGGGAACCACCTGGGCGGCGCCTACAGCGGTGCCACGAGGCGGGCGCTCGGTGCGCGCTTCCGCTCGAATGCCCTCGCCCAGGAGAAGACCGGCCTCTTCTGGGTCAACCAGCAGATGGCTTCCGGCGGCGACGCCCACGGAATCGAAGAGGCCGAAGTCGCGGTCTTCGTGGGCAAGAATCCGTGGCAATCTCATGGGATCCCGCGCGCCCGCGTAACGCTGCGGGAGATGTCGAGGGATCCCGAGCGGACGTTGATCGTCATCGATCCTCGCCGGAGCGAGACAGCGGAGCTGGCCGACATCCACCTGAGGGTCAGACCGGGAACCGACGCCTGGTTGCTGGCAGCGCTCGGCGGGGTGCTGGTCCAGGAAGACCTCGTGGATGGGGAGTGGCTGTCGGCCCACGCAAACGGAACGGAAGAGGTCGTCTCCTCCCTGGCAAAGGTACCGGTCGCCAACTACGCGATGATTGCAGGAGTCCCCGAGGAGCAGGTTCGCGAGGCCGCCAGACGCATCGGACGGGCGGCAAGCGTCTGCGTCGAGGAAGACCTCGGGATCGAGATGTCCCTCCACTCCACCCTCTGCAGCTATCTCCGGCTGCTTCTGCCCGCTCTGACGGCGAATCTCGCCCGACCCGGCGCGCCGAGGGCGCTGCCCCTGATGTCGATCACCTCGGGACCGGGGCGGCCCGCCGGAGCAAGACCCCGAGCAGCCGTCACGCCAGTCACGGAGTCGAGGATCATCTCGGGGCTCATCCCCTGCAACGTGATCCCCGAGGAGATCTTGACCGACCACCCGAATCGCTTCCGCGCGATGCTCGTCGAGTCCGCGAATCCGGTGCACTCGCTGGCCGACTCACCCCGCATGCGGGAAGCCCTCAGCGCCCTCGATCTGCTGGTCGTCATGGATGTGGCGATGACCGAGACCGCCCGGCTGGCGGACTACATCCTCCCGTCACCCTCTCAGTACGAGAAGTGGGAGGCCACGTTTTTCGCTGCCAGCCACTTCCATCTCAGGCGCCCCGTCCTGGACCCTCCGGCGGGGTCCGATCTGCTGCCGGAGCCGGAGATCCACGCAAGGCTCTGCGAGGCACTCGGCGCCTACGAGGAGGCTGACCTCGGACAGCTCAGGGAGGCAGCGGGGCAGAGCCGGCGGGCGTTCGCGGCCGCTTTCGGGGAAGCGATGGAGTCCGACCGCCACCTCTCCTCGGCCGCGCCGGTCGTCCTCTACCGGACTCTCGGGCCCACCCTCCCCGACGGAGCGGCGGCTGCGGCCGCGATCTGGCCGGCAGCCCAACGCGCGGCGAGTCTGAATGCACCGGCGGTCCGGAGAGCCGGGATCGAGGGCGGGGACGAGGAGCTGGGCGACCGGCTCTTCGATGCAGTCATCGCAGGCAATTCCGGCCTGATCGTCGCCGTCCCCGATCCCGGCGACCGCCCTGTTCCCGGCTCGGAGCGCAAGATAGAGCTTGCCATCCCCGAGATGCTGGAGGAGCTCGAAGGGTTGGCGGCGGAGTCGCCTCCGGCAACGGAGGATGAATTCCCGCTCGTGCTGGCCGCCGGGGAGCGCCGCTGGTTCACAGCCAACGCCCTGATCCGAGACCCCTCCTGGCGCAAGAAGGAGACGAACGGCGCCCTCCGGGTCAACCCCGACGATGCGGCTGGGCTGGGCCTGACCGATGGGTCGCGGGCCCGCCTGACGACGAAGCGCGCCAGCGTCGAGGTGGAGATCGAGATCTCCGACACCCTTTATCCCGGGCAGATAACCCTTCCCAACGGGCACGGGCTGGCCTATCCCGGCGAAGGCGGTGAGGTCCTGACGGGTGGCGTCTCAGTCAACGAGCTCACCTCCGTCGAGGACCGCGACTGGCTCGCGGGGACGCCGTGGCACAAGCATGTCCCGGCGCGGTTGGAGGCGCTGAACTAGGGCAGGCGGCTCTCGCCCTCGCCGGCGGTCCGCGTGACGGGCTCCCACTCTTCGCCATAGTCGCGAAGAGCGACCAGCACGGGCACGAAGGCCCGGCCCTTCTCAGTGAGCCTGTATTCGGCGCGCGGCGGATGCTCGCTGTAGAAGACGCGCTCGACCATACCGTGCCGTTCCAGGCGTTTCAGGCGGTTCGAGAGAAGATTCGAGGGGACGCTCTTCAACGATTCCAGCAGCGTTGAGAACCGCTGCCGTCCCCGTGAGAGGTCCCGCAGGACGAGGATGGTCCAGCGGTCGCCCACGACGTTGAGCGTACGGGCCACGGGGCAGGCTGCCTGGGTGTCGTATGTTCTCGGCTCGGGCATCGTCGGAGATCCCCCTCAACTTCCTTAACTTTCTGATAGCTACTCATCGAAAGTCAACGTTCGGCCCGTCCGTTAGAATCCGGACCGTCGCACATTCGTTTGATCGGAGTCCAGATGCCCGCTACCTCAGCCGTTGACTGGGACGCACTTCAAGCTGAAGCCGTCGACCTTCTCTGCCGTTACATCCGCATCGATACGTCTAACCCTCCGGGAAGGGAGCGAGCGGCCGCCGACTTCCTGGCGGGTATCCTCGCCTCCGAAGGCATCGAATCCACGACCTACGACGCCGGTAACGATCGGGTCTCCTTGCGTGCAGTGCTCAAAGGCGACGGAAGCAGACGGCCCTTCATGCTTCTCAACCACACCGATGTCGTGCCGGTCGAACGCGAATTCTGGGACGAAGACCCGTTCGCCGGCATCGTCAAGGACGGTCACGTGTGGGGCCGCGGCGCCCTCGACATGAAAGGGCTCGGGATCGTCCAGCTCCTTACGATGCTCACCCTCAAGCGCCAGGGACTGGCGCTCTCCCGCGACCTGGTGTTCTTCGCCCAGGCCGACGAAGAGGCGGGGAGCGCATTCGGGATGCGGTGGATCGTCCGCAATCACCCCGACACCCTCGACGCCGAGTACGTCATCAACGAGGGGGGCGGGGGAACGACCGAGATGTTCGGCGTCAACCGGCCCGTCTACAACATTGCGGTCGGCGAGAAGGGGCCGGTCTGGCTCCGCCTGGAGACCGAGGGCAGACCCGGCCACGGCTCCGTCCCCCACGACGACAACGCCCTCGACCGCCTCGTGAGAGCGCTCGCCCGCGTCCAGGAGTGGCAGCGCGAATGGGAGATCCCGGAGGCGCTGACCGAGTCCTTCGCCCGCCTGAGACGGGCCGGCGTCCTCAGGGTCGACCCCACACCCGACGCGATATTGGAGCTCGGCTCGACCGATCCGCGTGTCAGGGCGCTGCTCACGAACACGATCAGTGCCACCACCGTGCGGGCCGGGATCAAGCACAACGTGATCCCGGCAAAGGCGGAGGCGACGCTCGACTGCCGCCTGCGGCCGGGTCAGGATCCCGAGGAGTTCATCTCCGCGATGGAGGCCGTGATCGACGACGCCAGGGTCAAGATCGAGCGCGTGCACGTGCGATCGTCGGAGACGAACAGCTACGACACGGTGCTCTTCAACGTGATCGAAGACGTGATCCACGATCACGTGGAGGATGCCGTCGTGACGCCGGGGATCACGGTCGGGTTCACGGACTCGAGCGAACTCCGCAACCGGGGGCAGATCTCCTACGGGTTCTCGGGCGGACTCAACAGGCCCGAACTGGCGATGACCGTCCATGGCCACAATGAGCGAGTGAGCCTCGACAGCATCCGCCTCAACCTGCAGGTGGTCTACGAAGTGGTGCGCCGGATATGTGCCGCGGGGTGACCGGGTGTTCCCGCACGTCGACGGGAGCGATCGAAAGAGGGAACCACGTCTGCCTCGATAGCGGATAGGCCGCGAGTCCTCCACACTGTATCCATGTCCACCCTCGACCCCATCTCCGACATCATGCCCTTCGTTATCGAGTCGGACGGACGGCGCGAG
>CAZHMF010000025.1:14428-25835 GCA_964533605.1 uncultured Anaerolineaceae bacterium | reverse complement strand
AGCGCTACGCCTGGCTCAACGAGCTCGTCTTCGTGGCAGAGGGACGCCTGACTGAAACCGGGGTGGCCTACCGCGTCTATGCTGTCCTGAACGACTGAAGCGGGGAGTTTGGCCCGGACCCTTGCCGGTACGCCGAGTCCCTCCGACGGCGCCGGTCCGCCGTCTCGCCGCAGCAAACGTCCGGAACCCCCGGAGGAGGCCGTGATGGCAACCATGGACTCGACTGCCAGGTACTTTGAACTCCATGTCGAGAGGGACGCCCAGGTCCCGCTTCGGGATGGGAGCTACGCCGTCGCCGATGTGTTCAGGCCGGCGGAGGACGGACGGTACCCGGTCATCATCACGATGGGCCCCTATTCCAAGGACATCCATTTCCGCGATTGGAGCCGGGACTTCAAATACGAGGCGCTCCCGGAGCGCGGGCCATACATGCACTGGGAGACGGTCAACCCGGAATGGTGGGTACCGCAGGGGTACGCAGTCGTCAGGGTCGATGGTCGCGGAACCGGCAAGTCGCCGGGCCGCGTGAGACGCCTTTCGGACGATGAGGCGCGTGACTTCTACGACGCGATCGAGTGGGCGGGCACGAGAGCCTGGAGCAACGGGCGCTGCGCCGTCATGGGCATCTCATATTTCGCGATGAACTCCTGGCGAGTGGCGGCGACGCGCCCGCCGCACCTCGCGGCGATCGTGCCGTGGGAGGGTGCCGTGGACACCTATCGCGACGCGGGCCGTCACGGCGGCATCTACTCCAACAACTTCAATCAGCGCTGGTCCGCGAACGTGCGCCGGCATGAGACGGGCGAGGCGCGGGAGAGAGCGTCGGAACCTCCCGCCCCGCCGGAGCTTTTCAGCGAGGAGTTCTACAACATTCCGGAGCTTGCTCAGATTGAGGTTCCCGTCCTCTCCGCGGGGAACTGGGGAGGTGTCGGCCTGCACCTTCGGGGAAATGTCGACGGGTACATGGAGTCGGGGTCCGAGCATCGATTCCTCGAGATCCACAGCGGCAATCACGTCGTTCCCTTCTACTCGCTCGAGGGGCGCCTTTTTCAGAAACGCTTTCTGGACCAGTGGCTCCTCGGCATCGACACGGGAATCCTCCGCGAGCCCCGGGTGAAGCTTGCGATTCGCCGCGGCGGCGATGAGTACCGCTGGCGCTACGAGTCCGACTGGCCGATTCCGCGGACGCGCTGGACGGACGTCTACCTTGATTCCCGCGTTCGCAGTCTCTCGAAGACCCGGCCGCCGGCCGCCGGCCGCGCCGACTGCAGCGCCGAGGCGGACGCACCGGATGAGGCGGCACGCATCCGGTTCGCACTGGCGCCGTTCGAGGAGGAGACGGAGATCACCGGTCCCCTCAAACTCACCCTCTGGCTGTCGACAACGGTCGATGATGCAGATCTCTTTGCGATCGTTCGGAAGTTCGACCCGGATGGAAACGAGGTGCGCTTTCCCGGGCAGAGCTCGCCGGCGATCCCCGCAGCCTGCGGCTGGCTGAGAGTATCCCACCGGAAGCTCGATCCTTCGCGGTCCAGCCCGTACAGGCCATATCACACGCACGACGAGCAACAGAAGGTGTCCCCCGGCGAGGTTGTCGCAGTCGAGATCGAGATCTGGCCGACGAGCGTTGTGTTCGAGCCCGGGTCGGTTCTCGTCCTCGACGTCGCTACGCGCGACGACCCGGGGATCGCGCCGTTCCTGCACACGCACGGACAGGACCGCATTCAGACGGGCGTCGTGAGCGTTCTGACGGGGCCGGACCACCCTTCCAGTCTGCTTCTGCCCGTGATTCCGTAGGCGGGGCCGCCACCGGAAGGTTGCCGTCAGTGGGCGTTACCAACCGCCGCCAGGCGGCGGCCCTCTTCCAGCAACGGCTCGACGAGCGCCTCGTCCCGCACCTCGGTGTAGATCCGGAGGAGAGGCTCGGTTCCCGAGAGCCGGAAGAGGAGCCAGCCCTCGTCGAGCATGAAGCGCCAGCCGTCGGTGCGGTCGCTGGACTTCACTTCAATGCCCGCGATCCGATCCGGTCTGGCGGCGTCGAGGCTGGTGCTCACTGCCGCATTGGCGCCCGGCTCGAGCTCGATGTCGACCCGCTTGTAGAAGTGCGGACCGGTGATGGCGAACACATCTTCCACGAGCTCCGACGGACGTCGCTCGGAGACCGCCATGTAGTCCAGCAGGTAGAGCGCCGCCAGCACCCCGTCGCGCTCCGGCAGATGACCGCGAAAGCCGTAGCCGCCGCTCTCCTCGCCGCCGATCAGTGCATCCCGTTCCATCATCACCGGACCGATGTGCTTGAACCCGACCGGCGTCTCGATGCACTCGACTCCGTAGTGCCGGGCGAGGATCCCGGCCATCTCGGTCGTCGTCACCGATTTCACAACGTCGCCTCGAAGCCCCCGCGAGCCCAGAAGGTGGTTCACCAGGAGCGCGAAGGTACGAAGCTGATCGACATAAGTCCCGGACTCATCGACCACGCCGAGACGGTCGGCATCACCGTCGTTGGCGATCCCAACGTCGAAGCCGCCCGCCCCCAGCCGGGAAACCAGCTCGCCCAGGTTTGCGTCGATCGGTTCCGGCGCGCGAATCCCCGGAAACGAGGGGTTCCGCTCGGTGTGGAGGCCCTCTACCCGTGTCGCTCCCCCGTCGAGCAGCGCCTCGAGCAGGCCGGCACCGGTCCCGAACATGGCGTCGTGGGCGATCTTGAGGCCGGCGGAACGGATGCGGTCGCAGTCCACTTTCTTGCGCAGTGCCGACAGGTAACCGGGCAGCGGGTTGAAGTGCCGGATAGGCGGCGCGTCCTTGCCCGGGAACCGAACGCGCGACGGGTCATCGATGATCGCGGGCACCCGGCGCTCGATGTCCGACACGATCTCGGGGCTGGCGGAGCCCCCGTAGTGGGGCTTGATCTTGATGCCGTTCCAGCTCGCCGGATTGTGGCTGCTCGTGACCATGACACCGCCCCCGGCGCCTGCCTCGATGACGCGCCAGCTGAGCGCCGGAGTGGGCGCCGGGCGGTCGGCCAGTTCGACGTTGAAACCGTTTGCCGTCAGTACGCGAGCGACGTCGGTAGCGAAGTCCTCGGAGAGGAAACGGGTATCCCAGCCGACGATGAGGGGCTTACCGATGCCCTCGGTGTCTCTGAAGTGCTCGGCCGTTGCCTGCGCACAGGCGCGAACGTTCGCGAAGGTGAACGTGTCCGCGATTATTGCGCGCCATCCATCCGTGCCGAATCTGACAGGATTCTCAGTCATCGCCCCCTCCGTATTCAGTCCCGGCTTCGAGCACCGATCCCGGAGGAACCTTAGTCCGGGCGGTGACTCTGGTCGCGGGCCCGAGCACGCAACCTTCGACGGCGGCGCCGTCTTCGACGACGCAGCCATCGGCCAGGACCGACGCTCGAATGTTCGCGTCCGCCCCGATCTGAACGTCCTCCCAGAGGATGGAGTCGACCACTCTGCTGCCGCCGCCGATGGCGCATCGGGGCCCGATCTGGGAACGTTCCACCGTCGCGTCTTCATGGATGAATGCCTCGGCGTTTACACCGGGCCATCCCCGGTCCAGCAATTGCAGCACGATGCGCCGGTACCGGGCCGGGGTGCCTACGTCGGCCCAGAGGCCCTCGAATCTGTGCCCGTAGACCCGTCGGCCGCCTCTCACGAGCTCGGGGAAGAGCGTGTCCTCGACCCGTACCGGGCCGTCGATCTGCTCGGCGAGATGCCGCTCGAGGATCCAGACCCCGGCGTTGACCAGATGCGACGGCGGGTCCGGAGACTTCTCCACGAAGCTGGTGATCAGTCCATTCGCGCCGAGCTCGGCCACGCCGAATTCGCTGACGTCCTCCTCTTCGTGCAACGCGATCGAAAGCTCAGCATCGTGTGCCTCGTGCTCGGCGATCATGGGAGCGAGGGGAAACTCAATGAATGCGTCTCCGTTGAGAACGACGAAGCGCCCGCTCACTCCTGCCCTGTCGCAGGCGTAGCGGATGGCGCCTCCCGATTGCAGCGGTTCGGGTTCCTGCACGATGGTCAGCGGTAGTCCGCCGTGGCGGCCCGATGAGTAGGCCGCGGCGAGATCTTCGTTGTGGCGGCCGAGTGCCAGCACTGCACGTTCGAGTTCGTTCTGCGCGACCCAATCGAGAAGGAAATCGAAGACTCGCCGCGGGCCGAGCGGCAACAGGCTCTTGTGCCTTCGGGCGGTGAGGGGCCTGAGGCGCGTTCCCCGCCCCCCAACGAGGATGATCGCTTCCATCTCCCCGACCTACGGTCCCTCCGGGCCGGCGGAGCGCCTCAGATCTTCCGCACGGGACGTATCCTCCCAGCGGACATTCAGATCCGTTCGCCCGAAGTGCCCGTACGATGCCGTCGCCTTGAATATGGGTCGCCGGAGGTCGAGATCCCGGATGATGGCACCCGGCCGCAGGTCGAAGTGCTTGCGTACAGCCTCGAGGATTCTCGAATCCGGGGCCGTCCCGGTGCCGAACGTCTCAATGGAGATCGACGTCGGTTCGGCAACACCGATAGCGTACGAGAGCAGGACCTCGCAGCGGCGCGCGAGCTTCGCGGCCACGATTGTCTTCGCCACCCAGCGCGCCGCGTAGGCACCGGAGCGGTCGACCTTCGTCGGGTCCTTGCCGCTGAAGGCGCCGCCTCCGTGGCGTGCGATGCCGCCGTATGTGTCGACGATGATCTTCCGTCCGGTGAGCCCGGCATCTCCCTTCGGTCCGCCGGTCACAAAACGTCCCGAAGGATTGACGAACACCTTCGTGGCACCGTCGACGAGTCCGGGGTCGATAACTGTGTCGATCACGTGCTGGCGGATGTCCGTCGTGATGACCTCCATTTCGACGTTCGGCGCATGCTGGGTCGAGACGACGATCGCCTCGGCGCGCACGGGGTTCCAGTCGTCGTCGTATTCGAGTGAAACCTGCGACTTGCCGTCCGGCCGGAGCCACGAGAGTTCACCGCTGCGGCGTGCCTGGGCGAGCCGGCGGGTAAGCCTGTGGGCGAGGGAGATCGTGGCGGGCATCAGCTCCGGCGTCTCGTCGCAGGCGAACCCGACCATCATTCCCTGGTCACCCGCTCCCGTGTCGAGGCTTGCCGTTGTCGCCTGCCCGTGTCGCGCCTCCCAGGACCGGGAGACTGCGCCGTCGATGTCCTGTGACTGCTCGTTGATCGCCGTGAGAACGCCGCAGGTGTCCGCGTCAAATCCCATCTCGGACGATACGTACCCTATATCGCGAATAGTGGACCGCACGATCCCGGGAATGTCGACGTAGGCACTTGTGGTGATCTCGCCTGTGACGAGCACGAGACCGTTGGTGATGGCGGTCTCGCAGGCGACCCGCGCCATGGGGTCCTGGGTGTAGATCGCGTCGAGCACACCGTCCGAGATCTGGTCGCAGATCTTGTCGGGGTGCCCTTCGGTCACGGATTCAGATGTCAGCAGGTATCGTTCGCTCACTCGTGCATCTCCACGGGCCCGGCGAGGGACCCCTCGACTTGGAGGGGCACGGACTCCCGGCGAGCCCCTCGGAGGGGCGGGTCGAACCCGCCTTTTGTTGCCCGCTCGCCGGAGGGGCCGGCTGCGGACCGCGTCGTTTCGGCACCTTGGAGGCCTTACCAGGTTGCCGGGCGTTGCCGCCCTCTGAACGCTGCGACCATGATAGCCAGCCTCCGGGCAGGTTAGCCAACGGCGGCCGGCGGACTCAGGGTGCTTCTCGCCTCTCTGCCGGCGAGTTCAAGCGTTCTGCCAGCGTATCCAGCATCCGGTGGTCGGTGAGATTCGAGTGCATCGGGCTGACGCTTACGAATCCGTGGAGGATCGCCCAGACGTCCGTCCCGGGGGGAGCCTTCGGGTGTGTGTGCAGATCGATCTGACGCTCCAGAACCGCGCTGTCACCCGCAACTTCGCTGAGGCGCATGTATCCGGACCTTCCCAGTCTGGTTACGACGGTGCCCTTGATCTCGTGGTAGGAAACCGGCGGGATGTTCACGTTCAGGAAGACGTTTCCCACGGGCTTCTCTCCCAGTGTTGCCGCGAGTATGTCGCGGACGACATTCTCGCTGGCCGACCAGTCGTGATCGCGGCCATCGACGAGGGCCTGCGAGAAAGCCATCGAGGTCAGCCCCCGAAAGTGACCCTGGAAGGCTCCTCCGACGGTTCCGCTGGCCAGTACATCATTGCCCAGATTGGCGCCCGCGTTGATTCCTGACACGACAACCGTGATCCAGCGGTCGACGATCTGTCTGAGGCCGATCATCACACAGTCCCCGGGTGTGCCGTTGACCTGCCAGGCTCGTACGCCTTCCACCGGGGGATCCTCGACCGCCTCCCATCGCAGCTCGCGATTCATCGTCATTCCCGCTCCGACGGCACTCTGGTTCGTCGAAGGGGCGACGACGTAGACGCACTTCGCGAATGGCCGGATGGCCTCCGCGAGCGCCCAGAGTCCGGGCGAATCGATTCCGTCGTCGTTCGTCACCAATACGTTGCGGGTCACGATCCGATGGTAGCGGTTCGCCTCATTCGGGCACGCGGAGGAGATGCTCGGCCGGCGCGAGACCGGCTGCGATTTCGCCGGATGGGCTCAGGTTCCCACTTCCCAGGTCGACAGGTAGGCCTTCTGCTCCTCGGTCAGCGTGTCGATGCGCACACCGAGGGCATGAAGTTTGAGCCTCGCGATTTCGTGATCCACCTCCTCGGGAAGTTGATACACGCGGTTCTCGAGTTTCTGGTGATTGTCGGCAATCCATTCGGACCCGAGCGCCTGATTCGCGAATGACATATCCATGACCGAAGCAGGGTGGCCTTCGGCTGCGGCGAGGTTAACGAGCCGCCCCTCTCCGAGCAGGTAAAGGCGCCGGCCGTCGCCGATCCGGTACTCATCGACGTTGTCCCGAACCCGCCGCTTCGTCTCGCTCATCTCTTCCAGTGCGTTCACGTTGATTTCGACATCGAAGTGCCCGCTGTTCGCGATGAGAGCGCCGTCCTTCATCAATTCGAGATGATCGCGGTCGACGACATTACAGTCCCCGGTCACGGTGACGACGATATCCGCTCGGGGTGCTGCCTCGGCCATGGTCATGACCTGGAATCCATCCATGATCGCCTCGAGCGCTTTCACCGGATGGACCTCGGTGACGATCACCTGAGCTCCGAGGCCCCGGGCTCGATTGGCCAGGCCGCGTCCGCACCAACCGTATCCGGCGACGACGAAGTTCTTGCCGGCGAGCAACACGTTGGTCGCCCGCACGATCCCATCGATCGTGGACTGGCCCGTCCCGTAGCGGTTGTCGAAGAAGTGCTTCGTGTCCGAGTCATTGATCGCCACTATCGGATACGCGAGCGCGCCGTCGGCAGCCATGGCTTTGAGCCGGATCACTCCGGTCGTGGTTTCCTCGGTTCCGCCGACGATATCCTCCAGCAGGTCCCGCCTGTCGCGGTGGACGGTCGCGACGACGTCCGCTCCGTCGTCCATCGTGAGCTGTGGTCCGTGCTCGACCGCCTGGTGAATGTGGCGGTAGTAGGTCTCGTTATCCTCGCCGTGGATCGCGAATACGGGCACGCCGTACTCGTGAACGAGGGCCGCGGCAACATCGTCCTGAGTCGAGAGGGGGTTGCTCGCGCAGATCCTGAGGTCGGCGCCACCGTCGCGAAGGGCCAATGCCAGGTTTGCCGTCTCCGTGGTCACGTGAAGGCATGCAGTCATGCGGACATCCCTGAGAGGATGCTCACGTGCGAACCGCTCGCGGATCAGTGTCAGCACGGGCATCTCCCGAGCAGCCCACTCGATTCGGTTGATCCCGGCCGTGGCCAGGGACGCGTCGGCGACGTCTGAAGGAGTGTTCAATTGCTCGCTCCCGGGTTGGGATTGGTCGGCGGGGCCCGTCTGTAACCGGCGTCTAACCTTAGTCGGTTGGCGGTCCGTGGGGCGAGGCCGGGCGGATCAGCCCTCTCGCATAGTCACGAGCGCCCCGCGGCGGCGGCGTCCTCGCCAGCGGCCGGCCATCCTTCGCAGTGAGGATCTGAGGCCGGTCGGATCGTGGCGCCGCGCTGTGGACTCCACGATCCGGCAGACCTCTCGATAGCCCAGCTTCCGGTAGGCCGTTACGGCGGGCGCATTTCCCGGGTCGACGGTGAGTACCACGTCACTGGAGAAGTCGAGCAGGCGCTCCGTGACCGCGCCGGTGACCCGGCGGGCGAAACCGCGGCCTCGGTAGGCGGGGTGGGTGAAGACATTCCCGACAACGGCAATCCGCTCCCGCCGCGAGATCACGTGTGTGCCGGCAATCGCCACGAGCATGCCTTCCTCGATGACGCCCCGATAGAGTTCGGAGTCGATGTGGTCCGGCGAGTAGAAGGCGGGCCCGCCGTCCGAGCTGTAGAGAGCGTTGATCCTCCGGACATCGGCCCCGGTAAGGGCCTCGGTTCGGCCGGGCGCAGCCTGGAACGTGTCATTCGAGACCGCCATTCGTAACATGGGAATGGTGTTGGCGACGTAGAAGGTCCTTCGCATTATCTCCGCGTGCTGAGGTTGGAAGGTCGCGTAGGTCCGGACCGGCCCGGGGTGGAGCGAGAGAATCGCACCGACGGCGAGGGGCTCCCCGGAGGCGAGCAGGGCCTGTCCCAGGCCGCCACTGCTGTGGACCACGAGACCGGACCCCGCCGAGCCTCGCGCGTGGTAGGTCCGGGAGCGCTCGACCAGTCCCGGTTCGAGCTGTGCGAGGGCGTAGGCGGTGTATTCGAGCCGTGCTCGGAGCAGCTCGCGCACGCGGTCGACGTCTTTCACCCTGTCCACCTCGAAGTCGGCCCTCGCTCCGAGCACTTGCGAGCCGAGGTCTGTTTCAGCCACGGCTCACCTCAGGCACCGTCGCCCGCCAGGCGTCTGGCAAGGATCGGTCGAAGACGCTCGAGCTGATTGGAGGCAATGGAGCCCGGTGGTGTTACGAGGGCAGCATCGAGTGCAGTTCCGCAGCCACAGGGGTCCGGGGCGGCTCTCTCTGCGAGCCGCTCGGCGAGATCCGTGACGGCCCGTCTGGCGGCCTCGACGTTGCGCTGAAGCGTCTCGAAGACAGCGTTTGCAGTGACCTCGTCCTCCTCTTCGTGCCAGGAGTCGTAATCGGTAACCGCCGCCAGGATCGCGTAACAGATTTCCGCTTCCCGAGCGAGCTTTGCCTCCGGGAGCGCGGTCATCCCGACGACGCTCGCGCCCCAGCTGCGGTAGAGATGGCTCTCCGCCCGCGTTCCGAAGGCCGGTCCCTCGATCACAACGTAGGTACCGCCGTCATTGACCCGGGCATCTGTGGTTTCGGCGGCGGCGCCCGCCAGGTTCCGAAGGACGGGGCAAAAAGGGTCGGCGAGGGCGAGATGGGCCACCACGCCGGACCCGAAGAACGTCGCCGGCCTCAGCCCCCCCGTGCGGTCGATGATCTGATCGGGGAGGACGAACTCCCCCGGACGGTAGTCTTCCCGGAGGCTGCCGACGGCTGAGACCGCGAGGACACGGCGGACCCCGAGAGACTTGAGGGCCCAGAAGTTGGCTCTCTGCGGGAGATCGGACGGAAGCAGGCTGTGTCCGCGCCCATGCCGCGCGAGGAACGCGACCTTCAGCCCTCTCAGGGTGCCGGTCTGGATGGCGGCGCTGGGGGCGCCGAACGGCGTGTCGACCTCGAACTGCTCGACGCCCGTGAGCCCCGGCATCTCGTAGAATCCGGAGCCGCCGATGACCGCGAGAGGAATGCCGTCACTCACTGGGACCTCCTCGGGACCCAGCCAGTCTACGCGAAGCGGCCGGCGCGGGATGGGTCCTCCAGCACTCCCACCTCCGTGATGATGGCCGCAATCAGCTCTGCCGGCGTCACGTCGAATGCCGGGTTGTAGGCACTCAGTCCGGGCGGTGCCCAGCGGACATCGCCGAACCCGCCGACCTCCGATTCGTCCCGGAACTCAATCGGGATCGCTCCCCCGTCCGGGCATGCCCGGTCAAAGGTGGATAGCGGCGCCGCTATGTAGAAAGGGACCGAGTGGCGCGCCGCCGCGAGAGCGAGCTGATATGTCCCTATCTTGTTCGCGGTGTCCCCGTTCGCCGCCACCCGGTCGGCGCCCGTCACCACGGCATCGACCCGCCCCGAAGCGAGCAGAGAAGCAGCAGCCGTGTCGGGGAGCATCGTCGCGGGGAGCCCGAGCTTGCCGAGCTCCCAGGCGGTCAGGCGCGCGCCCTGCAACAACGGACGGGTCTCCGTGAAGAAGCAGTGCTCCACGGCCCCGCGCTCCCAGGCTGTGCGGATCACCCCCAGGGCGGTGCCGATACCGCCCGTTGCGAGCGTGCCGGTGTTGCAGTGGGTGAGAACGGCACCCGACAGCAGTGGTGCCCCGACATCGCCCATCGCCCGGTCCTGCTCTTCGCGCTGAACGGCCAGATCCTCAGTGTGCCGCCAGAGTACGGCCGGGCGCTCGACGGGGCGCACCTCTCGTGCCCTGCTGAAGGCGCGGTCGACCGCCATCCCAAGGTCCACCGCCGTAGGCCTCGTCGCGTTCAGTGCAGCTGCTGAGACCGCGAGCTGAGAAACCGTGACGGACCCTCGGGACGCGGCGATTGCCATGCCGGCGGCTCCCATGATTCCCAGGAGGGGAGCTCCCCGAACGCGAAGCGACTTTATCGCCTCGCAGATGGTCTCGAGGTCGTCGACCGCCACCCAGCGCTCCTCGTGGGGAAGGAGAGTCTGGTCGAGGAGATCGATGCCGTCTCCCGGTCGGAGGAGGAATGCCCGGAGATCGGCCATGGCGCACTCCGCCCGCAGCGTCGGGCTCTCGCCAGTATCCGATCACATGAGGTACCGCCGTCCAGGCCTCTCTCCGGGGCTTCGACCGCCGGCATAGGGTAGGCTGAGTGCATCACCCGACGGGAGACCGCCCCCATGAAGCAGTACTCGGCGCCGCCGCCGATGTCGATCGACCAGGAAGCCTCGTACGTCGCCACCATCGAGACCTCAGCGGGGACGATGAAGGCAGAGCTGTTCGCCGCGGATGCCCCGGCGACCGTCAACAACTTTGTGTTTCTCGCTAACGATGGCTTCTACGACGGCGTCATCTTCCACCGGGTTATCAAAGGATTCGTGATTCAGGGCGGCGATCCGACCGGCACCGGCCGCGGAGGGCCCGGCTACCGCTTCCCCGACGAGCCGGTGACGCGCCAGTACACTCGGGGGACACTGGCGATGGCCAACGCGGGTCCGGATACGAACGGCAGCCAGTTCTTCGTCTGCCATGGCGACGCCGGCCTGCCGCCGAATTACACGATCTTCGGGCAATTGACGGACGGCCACGATGTTCTCGACAGCATCGCCACTGCGGCCACGGGCGCGGGCGACCGGCCGGAGGAGCCGGTCACGATGAACTCTGTGAA
>CAZHMF010000025.1:0-14328 GCA_964533605.1 uncultured Anaerolineaceae bacterium | reverse complement strand
GCGAGGTCGAACACTGCCGCATGAGAAGCGGGGACCACGATGACGTTCCCGCCGATTACGACGGCGGCGGCGATCATGGCCACGGCCAGCGTGTGGACGGCTGCGATCCAGAGCAAGCCGGTTGCCATCAACAGGAGGCCACCCACGTAGGGTGCCGCTCGCCCGATGCGGTCTGCGATGAGACCGGCCGGTACGTAGAGCAGTGCTCCAACGACGATCGCCGGAATCAGAGCGACCGTGAGGGTCGAGAATTCCACTCCCAGTTCCTCCGTGCCGTAGGGCCGGATTGCAGGGACCGCCATGGATATGCTTGTGCTGGTGGCGAGGAAGATCGCAGACAGGAGGGCGAGGCGAAACGACATAACATCGATCAATGAGGGGCGTCGTGTACGGGCTCCTGAAGCCAGCTGGTGCCGATACCGGGGTATCCCTATGGCGGCGGCGACCACGGCGGCGCTGATCGCCGCGAAGGCAAGTGCGAACTGCTCCCAGGTGACGCTGTCGATGATCTGTGCGCTCCCCAGCGCGCCGATGCCGAATCCGGTGAGTTGCCCGACGTTGAGGAAGCCGATTACTCGAGCCCTCCGGTTCGGCGGGTAGAGATCCGCGGCGATGGCGTAGGTGGCGGGCCACATGAACGATGTCGCGAAGCCCAGAAGAGCGGCCGCTCCAAGGAATGCGTAGCGGTCGTCGACGACCGCCATGATCGCCACGGCCGGGAGCATGAGCAGGAGTCCCGAGAGCAGGCCGAACTTCCGCTCGATTCTGTCGGAAACGGCGCCGGTCGGCGTCTCGAACAGAAACCTTCCCGCACCGTAGGCTGCGAGGAGATAACCGGGCCAGGCGGTCCCTACGGAGAGAGCACGAGGCACGTAGTCCTGGAAGGTCGAGAAGAGGACTATCCCGAGGGCCACCTGCGCGAGAAAGACCGCGGCGCCGAGCGGCAGCGGATAGCGCGCGTAGAGGCGGCCGGTGCGGACGGTCGCGGAAGCCATGCCGCATCTTGCGACATCGGGCTGTTCTGTGTCCCGCCGGACGTCGCCTGCTACCCGGCCTTCAACGCCTCGATCGCTTCGAGTGCGTGTGTCGCATGGGACTCGAAGTCGGTCGGCTCCACGTAGACGTCACGGACGATCCGGTCCGTGTCCAGAAGGATCGTGGTTCGGTTGTGAATCCCCGCCTTCTCATTCAATACGCCGTAGTCTTTGCCGGCCTTCCTGTTGGGAAAGTCGCTCAGAATGGGAAATCCTGCGGAGAGCTTGGCCTGGAATTCCCCGGCGGAAGCGAATGAATCGACACTGATGCCCACGACCTGGGCGCCCGCCTCTTCGAACAAGTAGATCTTGTCCCGAAAGGCGCTCATCTCGGTCGTTCAGCCACCGGTGAAGGCGAGCGGGTAGAACGCCATGACGAGCAGCTTTCCGGGGAAGGATTCGAGTGTGTATTGCTCGCGGGCGCCGTCGACGAGGGTGAACTCCGGCGCCCGAACGCCGATCCTGGGTGTCATGATGCCTCCTCCAGAAGGATACAACGGGAGGCCGGCCCAGTCTCGATGGGAGGCTCTTCCGGACCCGGCCGACGCCCGGTTTAACCGGGCGTTATGTGACACAGGGATCTCGCCGATGATCTGATATAGTCGAATAGGGAGACTGGCTCGCCGATCGAGCAGGGAGTATTTGTGTATTCACGCTGGCTGCGCAACAGCTTTATCTGGTTACTGATCCTGGTCGCGGCCATCGCGATCGGCGTCGCCGTTTTTTCGAACGGCGGAGACAAGGAAAGCATCGGCCTCGGAGAGGTACTGCAGGACGCCCAGAACGGGCGGGTCCAGGAGATCCAGGTCGACGGACGCGACCTCGAGATCACCTACCTCGACACCGAGGAGGGCAAGCCGATCGTCAAGAAGGCGAAGGTCGGTGAGAACACGGATCTCGAGACTCTGCTGCTCGAGAACGGAGTCGAGATCACCCGCGGAGGCTCAACCAGTTCGAGCATCGCGGCGGTGGATCTGGAGTACACGGACTCGAGCGGGTTCGGCCCCTGGCTGGGACTGCTTCTCAACCTCTTGCCGTTCCTCCTCTTCGGAGCCTTCCTGCTCCTGATCATGCGGCAGGCACAGGGCTCCAACTCCCAGGCCATGAGTTTCGGTAAGAGCCGCGCCAGGCTCTTCACCGGGGCCAAGGTCACGGTCACTTTCGCGGACGTTGCCGGCGTCGACGAGGCGAAAGAGGAGCTTCAGGAAGTCGTCGAATTCCTCAAGTACCCGGAGAAGTTTGCTGCTCTCGGCGCTCGCATTCCCAAAGGCGTACTACTTGTCGGCCCTCCCGGCACCGGGAAGACGCTGCTCTCCCGGGCCGTCGCCGGCGAAGCAGGCGTGCCTTTCTTCAACATCTCCGGGTCCGAATTCGTGGAGATGTTTGTCGGCGTGGGCGCGAGCCGCGTCCGCGACCTCTTCGAGCAGGCAAAGAAGAATGCTCCTTGTATAGTGTTTGTGGACGAAATCGATGCAGTTGGGCGCCAGCGCGGCGCCGGCCTCGGTGGTAGTCACGACGAAAGGGAGCAGACCCTCAATCAGATCCTCGTGGAGATGGACGGCTTTGACACCGGAACAAATGTGATCGTCATCGCCGCCACCAACAGGCCCGACATTCTCGACCCCGCGCTGATGCGCCCCGGGCGGTTCGACCGCAAGGTCATCCTCGATGCCCCCGACGTAAAGGGTCGCGAGGCCATCCTCGGAGTTCACCTCAAAGGGAAGCCGATCTCCGATGACATAAACCCGACAACGCTCGCGAAATCGACTCCAGGTTTCAGCGGGGCAGACCTCGCGAATCTCGTGAACGAGGCCGCGATCCTCGCCGCCCGGCGCAACAAGAAGGTCATCACGATGTCGGAGTTCGAGGAGGCGGTCGACCGCGTCATCGCCGGACCCGAGCGCAAGAGTCGGGTGATGACCGAGCATGAGAAGCGCCTCACTGCTTACCACGAGAGCGGCCACGCAATCGTCGGGCATTTCCTCGAGCACCACGATCCGCCCCACAAGGTGACGATCGTCTCGAGAGGCATGGCCGGCGGCTACACGAGGTTCCTTCCGGACGAGGACGTCCACTACCGGACGCCGAGCATGTTCCGCGATCAGCTCACTGCTGCCCTCGGAGGCCACGCCGCGGAGGAACTCATCTTCGGAGAAGCCTCGACCGGACCCTCGAATGACATCGACCAGGTGACGCAGATTGCACGTTCGATGGTCACGCGCTGGGGCATGAGCGAGAAGCTCGGTCCCCGCACATTCGGCCGCAGCGACGACCTCATCTTCCTCGGGCGCGAGATCTCCGAAACGAGGAACTACAGCGAAAAGATCGCCGAGGAGATCGACGATGCTGTGCGGGAGATCATCGACGATGCGCACAAATGCGCCCGTGAGATGGTCCGCGAGCAGCGAAAGCTTCTCGAGAAGCTCGTCAATGTCCTGATGGAGGTCGAAACCGTCGAAGGGGAGACCCTGACCCGGCTTCTCACGAGTGATCCGGAGGAGCCCTGGCCACCGGACGAAGCATCCCCGACGGAACCACCGGCGACACCGCCGTCGGGCGAAGAGGAGTCCAAGCCGTCGTTCGAGCGGCGCCCCTCGCAGGGGCTCGCCTGGGAGGGCGGGAGCACGGCCAGCCTGGACTCGCAGTAGCAGAGCGGGCGCTACCGTCATCAAGGAGCGGTCGGACGCGCCGGCTTCGTGTCGGTTCGCAGCAGTCCGTCGTCTGAGCCATTCGTATTTCGTTGACCTGTCCGATGTCCGTTTCTAAACTGATAGATCGTCCCCTAGAGGACTCCGGAGTGAACAATTGGAAGCCATCGTTCGTGCCGACGGCCGTCAGGTCCGTGTGGTGGAGGGCATGGAATTCGAGACGAACCGGCTCTCGGGAGAAGCCGGCGATACGATCGACTTCGAGGTGTTGATGCTCCTCGACGACGATTCGGTAACGCTGGGAACACCCGTGATCGACGGCGCTCGCGTCACCGCTCGAATCTCAGCGCACGGCTTCGCCCCAAAACTGCAGTTCATGAAATACAAGAACAAGACTCGCTACCGGCGGACCATCGGACACCGGCAGCCCATTACCCGGCTCGTCGTAGAGTCGATTTCGAAGGACTAGCGCTGTGGCACACAAGAAGGGGATGGGGAGTTCCAAGAACGGTCGCGACAGCGCCGGGCAGCGCCTCGGTGTCAAGCACTTCGGCGGCGAGATCGTCAGGCCCGGATCGATCATCATCCGCCAGCGGGGGACGCGTTTTCACCCCGGCGAAAACGTCGGTCTCGGCAGGGATCACACGATCTTTTCCCTGATCGACGGCAAAGTCGCCTTCGAGCCCTATGCCAGAGGACGGCGCAAGAAGATCAGCGTTTACGGCGATGCCGAAGCCGAGGAGAAGAAGTGAAACCGGATATCCATCCCGACTACAAGACCGCAACTATTCACTGCGCCTGCGGGAACACCATCGAGACGCGGTCCACGAAAGAGGATATTCGGCTCGACGTCTGCTCTGCCTGCCATCCATTCTTCACCGGAGAGCAGCGGATTGTGGACACCGCCGGTCGCGTCGAGCGGTTCATGCGACGCTATGCCAAGAAGTAGCACCTTGCTCCGGGACATCGTGAAGGGCCGCGGTTTGCGGCCCTTCGCCGTGTCCGTGGCGCGGTAGGAAGCCCGTGCCGCCGCCTCCCGAGGGCTCTCCGGTCTACTACGGCGGCCAGGCCGTGCTGGAGGGGGTCATGATCAGGGGCCCCCGGCACATGGCCGTCGCCGTGCGTCACCCGGACGGACACATAGTCAGGCACGTCGAGGAGTTGGGCGGCGTCTACACGGGACCGGTGCGCCGGATTCCGCTCGTCCGGGGAGTGGTGGTGCTCTGGGAGACGCTCGCTCTCGGGATGCGTGCGCTCTCCTTCTCCAGCCGCATTGCGATGGAGGAGGAGAGGGAGGAGGGCGAGGAAGCAGCCGAGTTCCCGCAGAGCGTCTTCTGGGGAATGATGGCCCTCTCGCTGCTCTTCGTCGTCGCCGTCTTCTTCGCCTCGCCGATCCTCGTCGCGAACCTCCTTGAGCTGCTCGACGCGCCCCGCTGGGTCATAGTCGGGTTCGAGGGCCTGCTGAGGCTTGGCATGTTCGTCGGCTACATCCTGCTCATCGGCCTCATGCCGGATATCAAGCGCGTGTTCCAGTATCACGGCGCGGAGCATATGACGATCCATGCCCACGAGAACGACGACACCCTCGCTCCGGCCGCCATCCGCGGCTATCCGAAGGAACACACACGCTGTGGAACGAGTTTCCTTCTGGTAGTGGTCGTAGTGGCTCTCGTCACATTCTTCGTCTTCGATGTCGTGGTGGACGAGGGGCTGGCCGTTCGCGTAGCCTCCAGGATCCTGCTCGTTCCGCCGATCGCGGCGGTGAGCTACGAGATCCTTCGCCTCGGGGCGCGCTTCGGCGATAACCGATTCGTGCGAGCAATGTTCGTCCCCAATCTCGCCCTCCAGGCACTTACCACTCGGGTCCCCGACGACAGCCAGATCGAAGTGGCGCTGGTTTCGTTCCAGTCGGTTCTCGACGCCTCAGCCGGCGGTCACGATCTCCGGGCGGGACAAGACCGGCCTGCGAGCTAGCAATCGTTCTCGGACCCCCTTTCCAGTATCGCGAAATAACACGGGTGAGCCGGTTGACCCGACTCACTCAATCCGCACTGCGCGACGCTGCGCCGCGCCTTTCCCTCAGGCGCGCTCTGCAAGGGGCGGCCGGCGGATATGCCACTCGGTCGCTTCTTCATAGGCGAACGCTGCCGCCACCAGGGTCTCCTCCTCGAGATGCCGCCCGACCAGCTGGAGGGACGCCGGCATGCCGTCGGCAGTGAACCCGCAGGGGACGGAGATCGTCGGACTTCCCGTGAAGTCGAACGGGGCTGTGAAGCGCATGACGAGAGCTGTTCGCTCGGGGTTTTGCGGAAGGTCCAGCCCGGGCGTCTCGACGCCGAGCGTCGGCGTGAGAAGGAGGTCAACGTCTTCAAAGAGAGCCGCCAGCTCTCCCTTCAACTGGAGGCGAGCCTCGTGCGCCCGGGCGTAGGCTGTCGCGGGGAGAGCCAGTCCCGCCTCGACGAACGTGCGAAACGCGGGGCCGTACCGGTCCTCACTCCCCTTGAACAGGCTCTCGTGGGCGAGTGCTGCTTCCGCGGAGCACATGGCGTTCCAGAGGGAGACCGCGGGGAGCGTGTCGGGGACAGTCACTTCGCGGACCTCGCCTCCCAGATCCCGGAAGACATCGAGGGTCTTCAGCACGAGGTCCACTACCTCGCGGTCCATGCCGTCGCCGATGAACGACTGATCGACACCGATCCGGATGCCGGCGACGGAAGCGCCCAGGGCTGCCCGATATTCTGGTACGGGCGCCCGCAGTGCGGTGTGATCGCGCGGGTCCGCGCCAGCGATGACGCCGAGCATCACCGCCGCGTCGGAGACGGAGCGCGCCATCGGGCCGACGTGGTCGAGTGACGGAGCAAGCGGGAACACCCCGGCCCGCGAGACGCGGCCCCAGGTAGGCTTGATTCCGACGACTCCGCAGGCGGCCGAAGGGAAGCGAATTGAGCCCCCGGTGTCGCTGCCAAGAGAGCCGAAACAGAGTCCCGAGGCCGTCGCCACACCGGAACCGCTCGACGACACACCGGTCCAGCGAGAGGCGTTCCATGGGTTCACCGGAGGGGTGACGGAGGGGTGGTGTGTGGCCATCGCGCCCTCGGTGAGCGCGAGCTTTCCGAGGACCACAGCGCCGGCTCCTTCGAGGCGTTCGACGGCGGTGCAGGTGGAGCCGGCAACACGGTCGCGGAGGATCTCTGTCCCGGCAGTCGTCGGAACGCCCTCGATGTCATAGAGGTCTTTGACGGCGATCGGAACGCCGTGAAGGGGGCTTCTGTAATGGCCGACGGCGATCTCGGCCTCCGCCTCCTTCGCCGCCTCCATCGCGCGGTCGGCGAGCACGGCCACGAAGGCGTGGAGTTGCGGATCGAGGACTGCGATCCGCTCGAGGGCAGCGCCAGTCGCTTCTGTTGGACTTACCTCGCGGCGTTCGATCAGTTCGGCCAGGCCGGTCAGAGTCAACCAGTGCAGTTCAGTCGCCATACGCTCTCCTGATGCCGGTGTCGCCGCACTACAGCATTCTTTGACTCATCGCGGCAAGCCCCCCGCTGTTCTCAGCAGTTTCTCGGCCTGCTCGAGGGTTTCCGAGAGGACCCGGGAAGCCGGCTTGATGGCGTCGACGAGCCCCACCGACTCGCCCGCCCAGTTGAGTATCGTGTCCGGCGTCTGGTTGTTGGCGGTCGTCCATCCGAACTGCTCGGGCACAGCGGCGACGGCCTTCGTGAGTTCCTCGGCTCTGCCCAGCCATTCGTCCGCGAAGCGGTTTCGGAGCACCCGGCCGGCGATCCCATCCGGCCAGTTGACCCCGATGGCGATGTCGGTGATCCGGTCGTGGATGGTGTTGTCGCCATCGCTTGTGACCAGCGAGGCTTTCTGTTCGGCGTCGAGCGAGCCGAGCGGTCCGAACTCGGGTGTGGCCTTGAAGCGTGTTCCGGTTGACTTTCAGAACAAATGTTCTACACTTCGTGGTCCTGCTGCGGCGGGGGAGGAGAACGATGCCGGCCGAGTTCGCTTCCCAGATCGCCTGCCTGGTAGTGCCGGATTATCTCGTCTCTCTGGCTCGTCGTGAGCATCCCGAGTTCCGAGGCCGTCCGGTGGTGGTTGGAGGAGCACCCGAAGAGCATGCCGAGGTGCGAGCCTGCTCTCGCGAGGCGGCTTCCGCGGGGGTCAGGCTCGGGATGACTCTGCGCCGGGCGCTGACGCTCTGTCGAGATGCGATATTCCTTCCCTGCCGGGAGGAGGAGGCGCTGGGAGAAGCGCACAGGATTGTCGCTCTGCTGCGTGATCACAGCCCGGCGGTTGAAGCAGTCGAGGCGGGGCATGTCCACTTCGACATTCGGGGGCTGGCATCGCTGGCTCGGATGGAGGAGGCGGTTTATCTGGGAGAGATCCTGGCGGCCGTCCGGGGTTTGTCCGGCCTTCCCGCAGTGTTGGGAGCCGGTGCGACCGTGTTTGCAGCGCATGCGGCTGCGGTCGAGGCTTCGGGGCGAGAGCGGCAGAGTGGAGGGGAGTGCTCGGGGCTGGCTGAGGGGACGGCCGGCGCGGGGATCTCCTGGGAGGCGGATGGGTTGTGCATCGTTCGCGAGGTGAAGGGTTTTCTTGCCCCGCTGCCGGTGGAGGCATTGCCCGTACCGCCCGCGATGCACCAGCGTTTGCGACTGCTGGGGATCGAGCGGCTGGGACAGGTCGCGAGGCTGCCGTTCTCGGCGTTGCAGGCACAGTTCGGGCAGGACGGCATTCGTGCCTGGCGATTGGCGCGGGGCGATGACGCCAGTGTTCTCGATCCGCGATCGGAGGAGCAGCGGGTAGAGGTCGAGATGGATCTCCCTGCTCCTGCGATCACGGCCGGGCAGCTGGTGGCAGCGACTCGTGCGCTGCTGCAGCGCGCCCTGAGCCATCAGGACGTGCACGGACGCTCGGTCCGCAGCATCGATTGGCGTCTCTCGCTGGAGAGTGGTGGCTCGATGAAGCGGCGAGGGACGTTTCGGGAGCCGACAAGGGACGCAGCGCGAATCCTGTTCCTCCTCCAGAGCAAGATCGAACGATTGGAGCTGCCGTCCGCCGGAATTGCAGCGGCGGTCGTCCTCTCCGGTTTCTGTAGTGAGTACGCACACCAGGGGAACCTCTGGGGAACGGGCCCGAAACGCCGCCGGGAGCTGCTGGATTCGATAGAGCAGCTCAACGCGCGCACGGGTGAGTCCCAGGTGTTCCGGATCGTGGAGGTGCAGCCGTGGTCGAGGATTCCCGAAAGGCAGCTGGCGCTCGCTCCCTACGGCCCCTGAACCAGCCGTTTCCCGTGGCCGTCGAGTTGTCGCCCAGGGGTATTCCGCGGGCAATTCTCTGGCGCGGTCGCGCTCGCCGTGTCACGGCCGTCCACGACAGCTGGCGGATCGACGATGAATGGTGGCGGGATCCCATCTCGCGCCGTTACTTCGCCGTCGAATGCAGCGACGGGCGGCAGCTGACGGTCTTCTGCGATCTCGAGCATGATCAGTGGTTTGTCCAGCCGTACGGCGGTCCTCTGAGAGAGCGTGGGTAAAGCGCCGTCCCGGGAGCGGATCTGCCGCCGCCGGCATGCTTTGGGCTGTAGAACATTTGTTCTAGTATGGGGACATGGCCGCTGCCGATCCTTCCGCCTATGTCGAGCTGCACGTGCACTCATGCTGGTCGCTGCGGGAGGGGGCAAGCAGCTGTGATGAGCTGATCGACCGTGCGCTGGAGCTCGGCTACCCGGCTCTGGCGCTCACGGACCACGACAATCTCTACGGGGCGATGGAGTTCGCTCGCACTGCCCACGAGCGAGGGCTCCGGCCGATCAGCGGAGCTGAGATCACTCTTTCAGAGGAGCTCGAGGATCACGGCCAGTCTCACCTGACCCTGCTGGCGGCGGACACTGAGGGCTATCGCAACCTCTGCCGCCTCCTGAGCCGTGCGCACCGGGTCCATGGAAAGGACACACCAAGAGTCGATCAGTCCTCACTCTTTGAGTATCACCAAGGGCTTATCGTTCTTTCAGGCTGCCGGGAGGGACTGCTCTCGCGGCTCCTGGATCCGCTCGGAGATCCTGATCCGCAAGCGGCCCGGGCTCTGGCGGGAGCGTACCGGGATGTCTTCGGGGACCGTTACTACGTCGAGTTGCAGCATCATGCGATCCACGGCGACTCGGGCCGGACCGGAGAGCTGGATGCCCTGGCCACGCGACTCGGGATCTCGACGGTTGCTACGAACAACGTCCACTACCACGTGCGCGAACGTCATCGTCTGAACGATGTGCTCGTCGCCGTCCGCCACCGTCTGACGCTCGATTCCTCACACCGGGAGCGCCGGCCGAATTCGGAGTTCTTTCTCAAGAGCGGAGAGGAGATGGCTCGCCGCTTTGGCCACTACCCGGCGGCGATCGCCGCCAGCAGCGAGATTGCGGAGCGTTGTGTGTTCAACCTTTGCACCGACATCCCGTACCGGCTGCCCGACCGCTCAGTTCCTGACGGTCACACGCTCGACAGCTATCTGAGGCAGATCTGTGAGCGTGCTTTCGGGCGTCGCTACGGTGCCGATCCGCAGGCGATCCGTAACGACGCCCGTAAGCGTCTCGATCGGGAGCTGGAGCTCATCGGGCGCCACGGACTCGCAGGGTTCTTCCTCGTCTACTGGGACATCCTTCAGCTTGTGAACGAGGTCGCACATGAGCTTCACGGACGGTCCTGGAACCTGGCCCCCGACGAGAAACCGGTCGGTCGCGGCCGCGGCTCCTCCGTCAGCTCTATCGTCTGCTATCTGATCGGCCTCTCCCACATCGATCCGGTTCGCAACGAGCTCTACCTTGAGCGCTTCCTCAACGACGAGCTCATCTCGCTTCCGGATATCGATCTCGACTTCCCCCGTGATATCAGGGACGAGCTGCTGCGCCGCGTCTACGACCGCTGGGGACCGGAGCATGCGGCCCTGGTTGCCGCCTTTCCGACCTATCAGATGCGAAGCGCGGTGCTCGACATCGGCAAGGCGCTCGGGCTTCCGGGACCGGCCCTGGCAAAGCTGAACAAGCTCGGCGACCACTTCGCGGGAGCGGAGAACGTCGAGCAGGAGATGGCCCGAATTCCGGAGCTCAGGAGCCTGGCCGGAGCACCGGTCTGGCGAGACCTCGTGGACCTGGCGCGGCAGGTGGCGGGATTCCCCCGTCACATCAGCCAGCACGTGGGCGGGATCGTGATCTCGGCCGAGCCGCTCTCGTCAGTGGTCCCCGTGGAACCGGCGAGGATGGAGGGGCGTTTCGTCTGCCAGTGGGACAAGGATTCCATCGACGATGCCCGCTTCGTGAAGATCGACTTCCTCGCTCTCGGGATGCTGTCTGCCGTGGGCGAATGCTTGAACATCATCGAGGAAGTGCACGGCCGGACGGTGGATCTCGGCCGCGTTCCGCACGACAGCCGGGAGATCTTCGACTCGATCCAGGAGGGGGACACGATGGGGGTCTTTCAGATCGAGAGCAGAGCCCAGATCCAGACGTTGCCGAAGACGCGGCCGAAGAATATCGACGACCTGGCGGTCCAGGTAGCGATCATCCGGCCGGGACCGATTGTGGCGGGGGCGTTCCATCCCTACATGGAGTACCGCGACCGCGTGACGAGGGGCGAGCCCGTGACTGTGGATTACGGTCACCCCGAGCTGGAGCCACTGCTGAAGCACTGCATGGCGGAGACGGTCGGCCACGTCCTCTACCAGGACCAGGTGATCCAGATCGCCTGTGCCGTAGCCGGGTTCACACCGGGACAGGCCGATCGTTTGCGGCGGGCGATGAGCCGGAAACGGTCGGCGGAGGCGATGGACGCGCTCGCGGAGGAGTTTCACGAAGGGGCAAGGCGCAGCGGGGTGAGCGGGGAGGCAGCGGAGGTCGCCTGGCAGAAGATGGCGGCCTTCGCCGCCTTCGGCTTTCCCAAGAGCCACGCCGTTGCCTTCGCTCTCCTCGCCTACGAGTCGGCCTGGCTTCGGTACCACTACCCTCAGGCGTTCCTGGCGGCTCTTTTCAACGCGCAACCGATGGGCTTCTACTCGGTCGAGGCACTGGTCGAGGATGTGCGGCGGCACGAAATCGAGGTCCGGATGCCTGACATCAACCGGAGTCGGGTAGGGGCCTGGCCGGAGGAGGACTCGATCCGCCTGGGGCTTTCGCAGGTTTCGCTGCTGGGGGGGACGTGGCGGGCAAGGGTCGGCGAGAGGACGGCGGCACATCAGATCCTGGCAGCCCGCGCCGCCGGGGGCGACTACTGCTCCCTACGTGATTTCGTCTCCCGGACGGGAGTCTCCCGTGACGTCACCGAGTCGTTGATCCGCGCGGGTGCACTCGACTCCTTCGGGCTCTCGCGGCGGGAGCTGCTCTGGCAGCTCGGACTGTTTGTGGCGCCCGCCGTGCGCAGAAAGAAGGGTCGCGACGGGCGCCAGGTGGCGCTCCCGTTGCCGGTGGAGCAGGACATGGTCGGGCTCCCCTCCCTCAGCGCCTGGGAGGAGATGGCCTGGGACTACGACCGGACGGGCGTGAGCGGCAAGGCCCACCCGATGAAGCTGGTCCGGCCCCTGCTCAACGAAGGGTTGATTACGAGCCGCCACCTCGGGGGTCCCCGAAATCCCAACCGGCTGCCGGAAGGCGCAAAGGTCTCCATGGCCGGCATGGTGATCACACGCCAGCGCCCTCAGACGGCCAGCGGAGTCATGTTCCTTCTTCTCGAGGATGAATTTGGCCTTGCGAATCTGGTGGTCTACCGGCGTCTCCAGGAGCAGCAACGGGAGCTCGTACGTGCCACGCCGTTCGTTATCGTGCACGGGCGGGTGGACAACGAGCAGAGCGGCTTTCCGAACATAGTCGTGGACCGCTTCGAGCGCTGCCCGTTGCCGGGACGGATGGAGGCGCCGGCCAGCCATGACTTCGGATGAGTGTGACCCGGCCACCGCCGGCCGCTGCACCCGGTGGCGGCCGGCGTTCCGCGGCGGCGACGCTCCCCTCAGCCTGGTCGCAGCTGTGGCGGTCCGGCCGCGTAGCGTGTAGCTCGACGCCGTCGCACGATGGCCCGCATGGCCGCTCGCAGCCCCTCGTATCGGTTTCTCTTGCCGGTCACGGCGCTCTTCACCGGGGCCCTCATCGTCTCCAACATAGTGGCCGTCAAGATCGCCGACTTCGGTGGCGTGTCGGCCGGGATCAACGGGTTCTTCCTTCCCGCGGCGGTCATCGTTTTTCCGGTCTCGTACATCCTTGGCGACATCCTCACCGAGGTGTACGGCTACCGGACGGCGCGGCGGGTGATCTGGTCCGCCTTCGTCGCCAACGCGATGGTGGTTCTTGCGATCGTCGCCGCGGAGAGGCTTCCCTCCGCCCCATTCTGGCGTGATCAGGGGTCCTATGAAGACATCCTCGGGCAGACCTGGCGGATTGTGGGAGCGAGCTTCGTCGCCTTCCTGGCCGGCGAATTCACCAACTCGATGGTCCTCGCCCGTCTCAAGGTCGCCACGGAGGGCCGGTTCCTCTGGCTCCGTACCATCGGCTCGACGGTCGTGGGCGAGGGGGTCGATTCCGCTCTGTTCATCACCATCGCCTTCGGCGGGCGCGAGGGTTTCCAACTCTGGCCGCTGATCTGGCGCCAGTGGCTCTTCAAAGTTGCATTCGAAACGGTCGCCACCCCGCTGACCTATGTAGTGGTGGACGCACTGAAACGGGCTGAGGGAGTCGACGTGTACGATCGTGATGTGGATCTCAACCCACTCGCCGTCTGGCACTGAGGGGGCATTGGATGGAAGAGGAAGCCGCCGTTCTCTACGAGGAGCGGGACTCGCTTGCACTGGTCACGCTGAACCGGCCCGAGAAGATGAACACGCTGAACGATGTGGTGATCCAGGGCCTTGCCGACGCCGTCGAGCGTGCCGCCGGTTCGCGAGATGTGAGCGCGATTGTCCTGCGGGGGGCCGGACGAACATTCACTGCCGGATACGACCTCAATCCCCCACCCGGCGGTCCCCGCTTTCGGGCCCGGTACGACGCAACCGGTCCGGCTCCCAGGGAGGGCGCCTGGGACCCGGTTCGCGACCGCGCCTTCATGGGCCACAACGTCCGCCGGTTCATGACGATCTGGGAGTGCCCCAAGCCGGTCATTGCTCAGATCCACGGCTATTGCCTGGGCGGCGGTACAGACCTCGCGCTCTGCTCTGACCTCATCTTCATGTCCGAGGACGCGATAATCGGCTACCCCCCCTCACGCGTATACGGCACGCCGACGACCATGCTCTGGGTCTACAGGCTGGGGCTCGAGCACGCCAAGGAGTTTCTGCTCTCGGGCGACCAGATCGATGCTCCGACGGCCTACCGGATCGGGCTCGCCTCGCGGGTCTTTCCCGCCGCCGACCTGGCGTCGGAGACGGAAACCTACGCACGCCGCTTTGCCGCCATTCCCGGAAACCAGCTGGCGCTGAACAAGCTGCTCATCAACCAGGCTTTCGAGAACATGGGCCTCCGTACCACACAGCTGTTCGGGACCCTGTTCGACGGGATCACCCGCCATACTGAAGAAGCTCTGCAGTGGCGGGGAAAGGTCGATAAGGGGGGGTTTCGTGAGGCTCACAAGGGGCGTCACGCCGCCGCCACCGCACACGGGGAGGTGCGCGCTGGAAAC
>CAZHMF010000024.1:0-26244 GCA_964533605.1 uncultured Anaerolineaceae bacterium | reverse complement strand
CGGCCCCCACAGCTGTCACGACGGTCGCGCGACTGTCAGAGCGCGTACCCCGTCTGGCGCTTCAGCCGCTCGGCCCGTCCCGGCGGCGGACCGATCGTCTGGTCGGAGTGCCCTCTGAGGGCGGTCGGCGCCATGAAGCTGCAGACTCGAGTGTGCATCAGGACGTCGCCGTTGCTGATCTGCGCGAAGGCACAGTCCCAGTTGCCCGTGTGCTCGGTGTAGGGCCAGACGACCGCAGGCTCGCCCCAGGTGAGGCCGCCGTCGTCTGAAAGCACGACGCAGGACTGCCCGCTATCGGAGTGTCTCCGGCCGCGCTCCTGGTTGAACCCGAGGAGGAGGCGCCCGTCCTGCAGCGCGACGATGCTCCCCTGGTTGCATGCGTGCTCCGGGTCGAGCACTGCCCTGATGTGCTCCACGTCCCTCATTTCCCGCCTCCGAATCGCCTGCGGTTTCGGCTCGGACCGCTCCGGCCGATCTGAGGGTCAACGATACATGTCCCCCAAGACAGTGTGTGCGGGCTGATGCCCTCAGGCTCCGCCGGGTGCATCGCCGTAAGAAGCAGCAAGCGCTATCGCGGCAGTTTCTACTGAGTAAGATGAGCGGTGCGGCAGGTGGCCGCCGTCTCGCAGGCCCCGAGCGTTCGCCGGGCCGGTCCGAGGCAAGGGGGAGTTGCAATGCCAGATGAGGCAACAGATCTGCGCGAGCCCCGATCCGCCACGGGAGGGGGTGGTCCACGGTCTCTTGCCATCGAGGTCAACGGGCTCTCAAAGCGGTTCGGTCCGATCGAAGCGGTGAAGGGGATCAGCCTCGAGGTCGCGGCCGGCGAGACGTTTGGCTTTCTCGGCCCGAACGGCGCCGGCAAGTCCACGACCATCTCCATTCTCTGCACGCTGAGCGACGCTACGAGCGGAAAGGCACAGGTGGCCGGCTTCGACGTCTTCACTCAGCAGCTCGAGGTCAGGCGCCGCATCGGACTGGTCTTCCAGGACACAACTCTCGACGACTACCTCACTGCCGCAGAGAACCTTCGCCTCCATGCCGAGCTCTACGGGCTGACCGGCCGGCAGACTCGCGAGCGAGTCGACCAGATGCTTGCGATGGTCGAGCTCTCGAACCGCCGCGACAACCTCGTGCGGACGTTCTCCGGAGGGATGAAGCGCCGCCTGGAGATTGCCAGAGGACTGCTTCACTCACCCCGCGTGCTGTTCCTTGATGAACCGACGCTCGGTCTCGATCCGCAGACCCGGAGTCACATCTGGAAGTACATCGGCGAACTTCGCGACCGTGAGGGGATCACCATCTTCATGACAACCCACTACCTGGAAGAGGCGGAGTTCTGCGATCGCATCGCCATCATCGATGCCGGCGAGATCGTCGCCATCGATACGCCGGCGGCGTTGAAGGCGGGCGTCGGCCGCGACCGCGTGCAGCTGCAGGCTGCCGATGACAACGCAGCGGTGGAATCTCTGCGAGAACGGTTCGGGATAGAGGCCACCGTGAGCGACGGCCGGCTCACGCTCTACACCGAACACGGCGAGCAGTTCGTCCCCCGCCTGTTCGCAGAGCTGGGCGTCCCGATCACGTCCGTCAGCATCACCCGGCCTACACTCGACGATGTGTTCATGGCATACACGGGGCGGACGATCCGCGACGCAGAGGCATCCGCGGCGGAGCAGCTTCGCGCCCATCCGATGATGAGAGGAGGACCACGCCGATGACGGCAGGCACGATCGAGGTCGCTGCTGCGAGAGAGGCCGGCGGTGGCCTGGGGGACGAGATCCGGGCAGTTCGCGTGGTCTGGCTGCGCGAGCTGCTGCGCCTCTGGCGCACGCGCGCGAGGTTCATCGGAGGGCTCGCCCAGCCGATCCTCTTCCTCTTCATCATGGGCACTGGCCTCTCGCCGCTCTTTCGGGGAAGCCAGAACTCAGACTTCGATTTCCGCACGTTCATGTTCCCCGGCATCCTCGCAATGTCGATCCTCTTCACTGCCCTCTTCTCGTCGATCTCGATCGTCTGGGACCGGGAGTTCGGCTTCCTCCGCGAGATGCTGGTCGCCCCCGTGCGCCAGGGTTCGATCCTCATAGGCAAGTGCCTCGGCGGGACGACGATCGCCACGGTCCAGGGGGCTGTGATGCTGGCATTCGCCGGCGTCGTCGGCATCCCCTACTCGCCGCTGCTGCTGGTCGTCCTTCTGCTCGAGATGGCGCTCGCCGCGTTCGCCATCTCCGCCCTCGGCCTCATGATCGCGGCCCGCATTCGAGAGATGGAGGGGTTCCAGGTCGTGATGCAGTTCCTCACGATGCCGATGTTCTTCCTCTCCGGTGCCCTCTTCCCCCTCAGCGGTCTCCCTGCCTGGCTCTCCTGGCTAACCAAGGTGGATCCACTCACCTATGCCGTCGATCCGATGCGGCGCGCCGTCTTCTCGGAAGTCGGACCGCCCGCGGAGGTCTCGAACACCCTCAACCCCGGTGTGTTCTGGGGCAGCTGGCAGGTGCCGGTGCTCTTCGAGCTGGGACTGGTGGCGGCCTTCGCCCTGGTCGCACTGTCCATAGCGATGCTGACCTTCCAGCGTTCGGACTGAACGCGCAGCGCACGTCCCCGCCGCCTACTGCGTCAGCGTGAGCGGCGAAGTCGTGAAGAAGTCGACGTTCACTGCCTCTCCTCCGGGTACGGACACCGCCCACGCGTTCCGGAAGTCCGTATCCGCGAAGGGAAGATCGAGCAGGGCAGTGCCGGCCCCGTCCGTCGTCGCGGCGACCTGCTGCCCGCCCCGCGCCGCCGTCACCACGACGCCGGGGACCGGTGCCCCTCCCTGATCCTTCACGGCAACCGGGAAGCGCCGCTTCACCTTCGAATTCGACCAGGACAGGGTCCGTCGGGCCTCGTCGTCGACCTGGTACGTCCCGGCTATCGTGAAGTCGTTGTTGCCGATGATCTCCCCGGCGCTGTTCCATCTGCCGTTCTCAAAGCTGAACACACCCGTGTAGTTCCTCGGGTCGAATTCGTTCATGGTCGAGTTCTTGAGCAGGACATTGGCGCTGTCGAAGACGAAGAACCAGAGAGCCTTGCAGTCGTCGAACAGGCCCTGCCGGTCCTTATGAAGGAAGAAGCCCCACTGGCCGGTGACGGTCACAGAGGAGAGCTTCACAGTCCCGACGGTAAGGTCGGTGGGCTGGTCGAGTCGCAGCCCCTTGACCGACACCAGTGGCCCGGAAGCCGGGAATTCGAAGACCACCTTTCGCAGTGTCGAGTTACTGAGGTCCACGGCTGCCGTGTCGTCCGCGAAAAGGACCCACCCGCGCTCGAACGGTCCCTCGCCCAGCGTGTCCGCGACGAGGTCCACGTCCTTCAGCCGGAGCTGGTAGCCGATCCCGGCTGTCTGGAGGTCGCGCCGGAGGTCGAAGTCGGCGATATGGCCCGGCGAGAGGCCGGTCGCCGTGAGGCTGCTTCCCGCCCGGACGATGAGCGCAATGGCCCCGACCTGCGAGTCCTTGACGTCCACTGCGACCCGGCCGTGCAGCTGGATACTGCCGCCGATTGTCGTGAAGAACCGGGAGCCCGTAATGCTCACCGTCGCGTCGTCGCCGGCGTCGATAAAGTGGATTCGCGGCCTTGCGTCCTTGATGTCGATCTTCGAACGGCCGAAGGCGCTGATGCGAACAAGGCTCCCCTGAGCAGAGATGATGCTGCCCCCGGGGAGCTCCAGCACGGCGTCTCCGAGAAGATCGATTCCCCAGTGGATGAGAGGACTGGTCCCGCGGTCGAAGATCAGCCCCGCCCCCTTCTCGATGCGCAGCTTCGCGTTCCCGCTGAGCTTGATGTTTCCGGTCTCGACCGTGTATCGGCCCGAGGTAAGAGTGAGCTGCTGCGAGCCCGTCAGGACAATATCGCCCTTGTACCTGCCCCGGACGAACGGTCCCACGTCCGGTCCGGGCGGGAAGTTCTCCGGTGAGCGTGGAGCCCGCACGTGGGGACCCGTCTCTGACCCTACCGTCACGCCGACGTCGTCGACGATCACCTTCCCGCCGAGCGACTCGAAACTCACCGACCCGGCCGGCGGCGGCGTTGGATCGTCCGCCCCGAGGACCGCCCGGCCGTCGACGAATACATCTATCGACCCGCCACCGACGAGCACGACGGCGCGGCTCACCTGACGCGGGAGAAGCTGAACGGGCTCCTCGCCGAGTCGCGTGAAGACACCGGCGTTCTGCTCGAAGAGGGAGACGCCGTTCAGGGTGATGGAGACGAAATACCGTCTGTGCCCGCCGGTGAGCGTCTCGAATAGTCCGGCATGGATGCCGGACGTCTCCTCCTCCAGACTGAAGCGGAACTCGAACCGGGAGACAGGGCCGTTTATTCCGTCGAGACGGGCAAATCCGCGGCCCGTGCCCACAAGAGCCTGCCCGCCCGGAACCGGCTCGATTGACCAGATCCCCGGGTCCAGCTGCCAGGCCCCTGCGCCGGCTTCGAAGTTGAAGCTCTGTACCATCGTCTCGCCGGGTTGCAGCTGGCGTGTGGCGCCGGGGAGGAAGACGCGGTTGGCGACCGCTCCATCCGCGCGCTGGCCGTCGGACGCCCAGAGCGGAAACGCGAAGAGCGCGAGAAGGGCAGTGGCGACCGCAGGGACCAATCTCAACGGACCCACCACCTCCAACCTTTGGCCGGGCCGCGCAAGCCACGAGCGGCCACCGCCCCGACCAACCGTACGATACGCCTTCCGGCCCGGGACCGGAGCAGGGAAGCAGCCGCGGACGAGCCGCCGCGTCTGGCCGGCTCGTTCGGGACCGGGACACCGGGAGCCTGCTCCGGACAAGCCCTCTTCGCCCGCGTATCATTGACAGCGGGCAAAGAGCCCGCGGGTCAACCACCCCAGGGAGGGACCAATGACACAGGCAGCGACCGCTCACGACCCGGTCTGCCACATGGACATCGACCCGAACACGGCGGCGGCCACGTCCGAGCACGAGGGCACTACCTACTACTTCTGCGCGCCCGGCTGCAAGGTCGAGTTCGATGAAGACCCGGCAGCCGTTCTGGCCGCCGAGGCGGCGCACGACCACAGCCAGGCGATGGACCACGGCATGGGCGAGCCCGCGAAGAAACCGTGGTGGAAGTTCTGGGGCTGATCTCGGACGCGCACGGCCTCTGAAGTGAACTCGGGCAGCGCGCCTCCGCGTGCGAGCAGGGGAATCGGCGGCCCTGTCGGAAGACGGGCATCCGCCGAGCCGCCTCAGGATGTTGCATTCTCCCGCGGCTCGTCCCGCAGCCTGATCGCGAGCATCCGGCCGGTCGCACAAACCTGTCCATCCGCGCTCAACGTCAGGTCCATGGTGACCTTGCGCCCGTCGATTTCGAATCCTCTCGCTCTCACCTCGAGCTCCCTTCCCATAGGGGTAGGGCGCCTGAACTCCACCTGCAACGAGGCGGTGACATAGCGCTGTAGTGGTTCGGCCTCGGAGTCATCGCCTTCCGCTCTGGCCGCCGCGGCGGCAGCAGAAGCGGTTCCGTGGCAGTCCATCAGCGAGGCGATCAATCCGCCGTAGGCGTTGCCCGGGACGCCTCCCGTGTAGTAGTCGGGAGGACGAAACCGCGCCAGGGTCATCTCTCCGTCCCAGTAGCTCTTCAGCTTGTTGCCCCGTTCATTGCTTCGGCCGCAGCCGAAGCAGTGGCTGAACGCCTCCGGGTAACGGTCCTGGAACGCTCGTCCGCTCAGAACTCTCTCCTCTTTCCGGCGGCCGGTCCTAATCGAAGAACTTCTCGCGCACGATGTCCCGGCGATCGAATCCGCGCTCCTCGACAGCATACTTTGTGACCTCCCGGATCATCGCATCGCTGCCGCAGAGGTAGATCTTGATGTGGTTCGGGTCATAGGGGACCCCCGTGAGCTGCTCGAACGGGTGGATGTCACCCTCCCAGCCCTCAGCCGGCGGGGCGAGGACGTTCGTTATCCGGCCCCGCGGGTAGTGCCACGGTGTGCCGGAGTCCCGGCTCAGAAACATATGATACTGAGATGAAGGATAGTTCCTGCGATGCTCCTTGAACTCATCCTGGTAGGCGAAGTCCGCGGGGTTTCGCACACCGTGGAGGATGATCGCCCTCCGGACCGACTGGGACCAGGGATAAGCGCGCATCACCGGCACGCCGGCGGCGACGCCGGTCCCTGTGAAGCCGAAGACGGCGATCCGCTGGTCCGTCGGATCGAAGCGGAAGCTGCCCAGGGTGGCCTGCCCGAGGAGCACGTTGTTCAGCTCCGGGTTGATTTCGACCTCGCGTTCGGCAACGTCCTGGAGAAGCAGTGACACATAGGGATAGAGGCGGATCTTCTCTTCGAGGTCCTCGTCGGCGGCAGCGAGCGGAGGCAGCTCGGAGAGGTTCTCGCCGCTGAGCGCTATGTAGAACTCGAGGACGTCTTCGTGCGGCGCGGAGACGATGCTGTAGGGGCGGGCGGCGATCCTGCCTGTGTCGGGGTTCCTCTTCCCGACCATCGCGAAACTGCCCGGCGTTGCGTAGGCGAACCAGTCCGGGCGCTCGAGGAACAGCCTGTAGTTCCAGGCGGAGCGAACCGTCAGCTGGCGAACCGTTGCGTCGCGCAGCTCGAGCTTCTGGAATCGGTTGTTGAACGAGTTGTCGAGAAGCCCCCAGGGATAGTCGTGATTGAGTTCGCTTGCCAAGGACATGCCTCCAATCGCCACGCGGCCGGCCGCCGGGTGAGCATTCCGTATTCCTCTAAAGAGGGCTGCAGGCCATGGATCGCCCAAGCAGACCTAACAGGCAAGGAGATCCCTCACGGGGTGGCGGCCCGCTGAATTCGGTCTATCGCGGCAATCGTGACATTCCATCGACCGGGGAATTCCATCCGAGCCGCAGCGGCGCAGACAGAGAGGCCGACGTTCAGTCTCCCGGCATCGGGTGGGCGGCGAAGAACTCCCAGAGGGCTCGATCTGCCGAGAATGTGGTGCTCTGCCGGCCGGGACCGCGGCAGTCTCCCAATGAGACGAGGCTGCGCCGCCCGCCCGGCCAGCTGTGGTCACCGCCCTCGATCGTGCAGAGAGCGACGTCGGCGTCCTCGGCGCAGCCCCCGCGGACTTTGCAGACTCCATCCCCCTCGGCGTAGAACTCCGTCTCGGGTCCCTCACAGGCGTTGTTCTGCGCCCAGAAGTCGACTGTCTCGGGCACCCCCTTGAACACGAAGGCCGAGGGGCCGCAGCCGGCGCCGCCCTCCCACGGCACATTGAGGTCATCCGTCCCGTGGATCATCACGATCGCGATCGGGCGCGAAGGATTGCAGGAGTCCGTCATGAGAGTGCCCTCGACGGGCCCAACGGCGGCGAAAACGTCCGCCAGCTCGCATGCGATCCGGTGGCTCAATCCGGCGCCGTTCGACATCCCCGCCGCGTAGATGCGGCTGGCGTCGATGTTCAGGTTCGCCCGAAGGTGAGCTACGAGGTCGCGCACGAACCCGATGTCATCGACATTCCGTAGGACCGACCCGCCGCAGCAGCCGCCGGCATTCCAGGTGGGGATCCCACCGCTTCCGTCCGGGTAGACGGTGATGAAACCCTCCTCCTCCGCCACGGCGTCCATGCGGGAAGAGCGCAACTGGAGCTGCTCTCCACTGCCGAACCCACCGTGGAACATCAACACCAGCGGCGCGGGCTCCCCAGGGTCGACGGTTTCAGGGATGTGGACGCGAAAGGTCCGCTCCATCCCGCCCGATCGGATGCCGCCGGTCGTCGTGCCGGGGCCGTACAGGCCGAGCGTGGGGGCGGGGGTGGGAGTTGCCTCGACGGGCGCGGTCGCGCCCGCGGTTCCCGACGTCGGCAAGGCCGCTGTCCCAACGCCGCCGGAGCCGTCATCTCCATCGTCGCCGCGATCTCTCCGGCAGGCACTCGTCGCAAGGATCGGCAGCAGGACGAGCGGGATGAGGATGAGCCAACGACGCTCCGGCATTAGTTCCGATGTTACGCGTTGCGGACGTGCTCACAAGCGCGTTGGCAACTCTTCCACGAAAGCCCGAGCCACTACCGCGTCGTGGAACGATACAACTTCGTCGCCGATCCCATAGATCTCAGCCGGGGTGTCAGTCCTTCACAAGTTCGTACACGACTGCCGACGAGAAGATGAGGGCTATCCCGACTACGAATACGAGCGGAGCGAACTCCATCCGCGGATTGCTGATCGCCGGACCGTCGGGAGAGCCGATCGGGGCCGCCAGGGCGAATCCCAGCACCGCCAGCGCCAGTCCGCAAGCGAGTGTTATGAGAAAGAACAGTTTGTGGCGCGACATTACATTCATTGCACCACCGCGAAGAGGCGTTTCCAATCCCGTGCCCATCAAGTAAATCGACGATTCCCGGGTCGTGGAAATCGTCGACTCGAGCGCCGACCTATCCCTGGTTTGTGGCGTAGTCCTCCTCTACGACTTTCCGAAACGCTGGCACCCATCTCCCCGGCTCGGTCTTCGACGAGGCCGAACGGGCCGCCGCTCCGGCAATGGATGGCCCGGCATGCAACAATGAAAGCCGCCGGGCAGGGCGACGCGCGCCACGGCGGCCGCCGGTGACCGGATCCGGAGCCTCCGCGAGGGGGTCGCCGGCCGCCACCACTTCCCGGCAGACTCAACCCCGAAGGGAAGACCTCCGCTTGAACTCCATCTGTGACCTCTACTCGATCCGCTACCCATTCGTCATGGGCGCCGTCGCGGCCACGCCCCGCCTCGGCATCGCCGTCTCCGAGGCCGGGGGCCTCGGTACGATCGCGGCAGCGGGCGCCACACCCGATCAGCTCCGCGAGCGGATCCGCGAATTCCGCGCTGCTACCGGCCGGCCCTTCGCCGTGAACTTCCCGATCGCCCTCATGCCACCCGACCAGCTCGAGGCGAAGGTTGAGCTTTGTATCGAAGAACGGGTCGAGGCGGTCATCACCTCCGCCGGCAGCCCGAAGGTGGCGACGGGCCGCCTCAAAGAGCACGGGATCAAGGTCGCCCAGGTCGTGGCGACGACCTACCACGCGAAAAAGGCGGCCGATGCCGGCGTCGACGCCGTCATCGCGGAGCCCGTCGAGTCCGGCGGCTACCGGGGCGACAATGAGGTGAGCATGATGGTCCTCATACCGTCTATCCGGCGGGCGCTCCCGGAGATGCCGCTGGTGGCCGCCGGAGCGGTCGCCGAGGGCCACGGCCTGGCGGCGATCTTCGCGCTCGGCGCCGACGCGATCCAGCTCGGTACCCGGCTCGTGGCGACCGAGGAGTCGGAGCTCCCCGACTACTACCGGCAGCTCATTCTCGCGGCGAACGACGTCTCAACCGCTTCCGCCGACGGCCGCGTGCGGCCGCGGGTGGCGAAGCCCGAGTTCGCGAAATCGGTCCTGGGCGAGGTGAAGCGGGCCCAGATGGGCCAGGTATCGGCTCTGATCGACGACATCGCGCCGGCCGCCGAGGTGATCGAACGCATCTTCCGGGAGGCCGCGGACGTGGCGGCGGCGACCGCGAGCCGTCTTCAGCCCTATGGGGAAGGGGTGCACGCCCGCTCGTAGGCCGGCATCTCTTCGTCTGCGCGGATGGACGGGAGTGCCGAACCCACCGTTTCCACGCCCGGTCCGTCGCTCGCGCGGCATCCCCGTGATGGGGTGGCGACAGGCGTTGCGGCCCTCCGTATGCTTCTGGTGGGGCCACAGCAGGCGGCGGCGCAATGGCAGACGGCGGTAGGGCGCTCAGCGCATCCGACAGGCAGATCGTTGATTGGGTCGAGGCGGGCGTTCAGCACGCCGAGATCGCCGTCCGTCTGGGCCTGAGCATCGACGAGGTCAAACGACGCATCGGGCGTCTGGAGTCGCTCGGCAAGCTTGGCGCGCGCAGAGGGACGGGCCACGGCCGCCTGCTTTCGCGGCGGTCGGTCCTCGCGGGCGCAGGCGGACTCGGGCTTGCTGCCGCCGGGGCTTTCGGATTGAGCCTCAGGGGAGGCGGAGAGGGCCGGCCGGGAGCGGGAGACGACCCCGACGGCAGCCCGACACCCCCGGGAACAACACGAGCTTCCTCCGCGACGGCCACGGTCATCGCGGATCGTGAACCGCACCCGGGTCTGGCCGTTCTCGAGAGGGATCCGGCGCGCTGGCGGCGCGTTTCACTGCCGACCGGCGGCGAGATCACCTTAGAGCACGGCAGCTGCTTCATTGACACCACGGACGGCACCCTCGACGTCCTCAGCTTCGAGGACGAAGCCGACGCCTACGGCCCGGGCGGATGGGGATACGACGCGTATGAGGAGAACGAATTCGTCTCCGTCAGCGGGCGCTTGATCTCCGGATGGAACACACGGTCGGGGCTCTTCGATCGGGTATCGGGCGAAGGCTTCAGCTGGCCCGCCGATGCGCTCCGCCTGACACTTGCCGACCGCCGGCTCTTTGTCTTCGCCGAGATCGAGCGTGATCAGAGTTATCTCAACAACCCTTTTGCCAACGGCAGATTCCACGTCACATCGCGCGACCTGACGCCCCTGGGATCCTTCGACACGGGCGTAGTGTTTCCCGGCGAGCGCGTTCTGGCAGCGCTCACGGCGGACGGACGAAGCCTTTTCGTGGCCGGGCTGGCAGACAGCCTGCCGCGGATAGTCGACCTCGTGGACTTCACGGTGCAGGTGCCGAAGATACCGGCCGAAGTGGGCTCGAGGACCATAACGCGCTTCGCAACGGGCCCCGAGCTATCGACCGTATCCGTCCTCTACGACGGCAAGCCGGGGCCGCTGCAGGTGACCTTCTCGGCCGATGGGAAAGTTGTCGCCCTGATGGGCAGCGTCCCTCCCCCTGGGCAGGAACAGCACGTTCCGCTGATCTCTCCCGACAGCCGCTTCGCACTGCTGCACGGCACAATCCGGTCACGGCCCGGCGGCATGGGCCCCCAGGAGGACTGGGTGTACACCGAGATCTACGGACCGAGCAGCAGCGATCAACCATTCCGTCTGCTTTCGGGCTGGCTCTGGTACGGGCTGGGACCGCGCCGGCGCTGGCTTGCCGACTCGAGCGCCTTCATCGTGCGAAGCGGAAGCCCGGAAGCACCGCTCGAGAGCTGGGAGTCGTGGAGCGACCACCGGCCCTACTACCTCGTGTCGCCATCCGGCGAGCTGACAAGGCTTCCCGACGTCCCCGATGAACTCCGGGAGGACAACCACGCCGGATTTTATACGGTCTTTGGAGGCCCTGAGCCCTCTCCCGACGATTCCGATCTCATGGTCTTCGGCCGAACGGCCGTCTACAACCGGGCGACGGGCGACTGGTTCGGGCCGGGTTCCGCACCCTACCCGGATGAGACCGACGACCCATGGGGAGGGGGAAGCCGCGAGGCCCGCTTCCGCTTCCCGATCGGCGGCAAAGGCTACGCGAGCCCCGCTACGATCCTGCCTCCGTTCGTCGAGCACGCGCCCTACCGGAGGGAGGTCACACTCGTGGTCACTCGCGCGGGCGACTGTCTCAACCTTCGCACCGCTCCCGCCGTCGACGCCGAGATCCTCGACTGCCTGCCCGACGGTACACCGTTGAGAGTCACCGACTCCGAGCTCCGAGCCGGGGACGGCGGGGAAAGAGACGCCCGCACCGCCTTCTGGGTAGATTACAAGCCGGACCCATCCCAGGCGTTCGTGCATGTGGAACTGGAGGACGCGCGCCGCGGCTGGGTTGCGATCCAATACCTCGATTGGGCGTCGGTCCGGACCGGCGAGTGACCGGGCTATCGGAGGGAAGCAGGAGATGGGTCGGCGTAACTCTCACCCGTGCTGGGGCTGAAGGGAATATGAGAAACCTCACGAATTCCAAGCCAAACATGACTTAAGTCATATCCCGGTTGCTGCTCATCATTGATATTAGGTGTACCTAATCAAGCGGAGTGGGGACCGGAATGGCCTTCTCTTTCATCGTGACCCTGCGCGAGGGCATCGAAATGGCCCTCATAGTCGCCATCCTCCTCGGATACCTGCGGTCGGTCGGCCAGCGCCGCCACTTCCGTGACGTCTGGCTCGGCGTGGGCGTCGCCGCGGTCGCTACGATCGCGCTCGGTGTCGCACTGGAGATAGCGTCGCGCGACCTCGACAAGCGCATCGTGGAGGCATTCGAGGGATTCGCGATGATCTTCGCGACCGCCGTCCTCACCGGCATGGCGATCTGGATGAAGCGTCAGGCGTCCGGGATCTCGGCGGAGCTGAAGCAGCAGGTCGATGTCGCCCTCGGTCGCGGCTCAATGACGGCGATCGTCCTCCTGGCGGCCACATCGGTGGGGCGCGAGGGTCTGGAGACGGTCCTCTTCCTCTTCGCCGGGTCCGCAGCCGGCTCGAGCGGCCTCGAGTTCCTCCTCGGCGGAGTGCTGGGATTCGCGGTAGCCGCGCTGGCCGGCGTCGCGATCTACCAGGGCTCCCGCTGGCTCCCGCTCCGATCCTTCTTCCTCGTTTCAGGGGTCATGGTGATCGTGATCGCTGCCGGCCTGCTCGCCACGTCATCCGTGAAGCTCTACGAGGCGGCGATCATCTCGGATCTCGGGCCCCGTCCCTGGGACACAGATCACATCCTCTCGATGACCTCGGACAGCGGGAAGTTCCTCTCGACGCTGCTGGGATACGACTCGGCGCCGTCGCTCATGCAACTCGCCCTCTACTGGACCTACCTGCCGATCGCACTCGCCGCCTTCTTCCTGATCCGCCCGCGTGCCGCACCGGCAGGCGCGCCACGCCAAACCTCGACGGGAGCACCGGGCACGAGCGGGCGCCTCGCGCGCGAACGTGAATCCGGCTCCTGAGCGAAACCGACCCAGGAACCCCACACCCCGGTCATGGAGGCTCGACATGAAGTACCTCATCCTCACTGCGCCCATCCTCGCCACCCTGCTGCTCGCAGCCTGCGGTGATGACGGCGGCGACCGGCGCGTCATCACCATCGTGCAGAGTGACGGCTCCTGCTCTCCGGACAGCATTGGCCTGAAGGCAGGCGAGAAGGTGACTTTCGAGGTCAGGAACGAGAGCAGCGACGACCAGGAGATCGAAGGCGAGGACGGCACGCGTCTCGAGGAGCTCCTCGTTCCATCCGGCAAGACCCGCTCCATCGGTTTCACGGCGCCCGGCGACCCCGGGACCGGAACGATAAAGTGCTACCGGCCGGGCGGTCAGGAGACGTTCATACAGCTGACGATCGAGATGTAGGCAGCGCGAGCCTCCGGGCGGCCTCGGAGCGTTCGCCAGGCACACTGGCGGCGCCGCCTCGTCTCATTACCGTTCCGGCGGCTGGTGGCGAGGGTCGGCGCCCGCTGACGGTGGCTGCTCTCGCGCCCGGGGATCCGCCCGCTCGCCCCCACGGTTTCAATTGCCTCCTTCCGGGCGCGCCGGCCACCTGCACCTCTCACCGGAACTCGAACTCGGAACTCAGAACGCGGATCTCGCCACCCGGACCTCGGACCTCCCCCTGGAACTTCCTCGGGCCTCCTCTCGTCTTATCCCACATCGAATGCTTACGGGAGGCGCAATCGTGAGAGCTCTCTTTCTCGCCCTGACGGCCGTACTGGCCACGGCCCTTCTCAGCCCGGCGGCTCTGTTCGCGCAGGAGCCTGTGCCGCCCTGCCGGGAGTTGCGGCCGTGCTGGGGTCCTGCCGGTCCGGTCGCCACTCTCGAGCGCTTCGAAGCCGATCTCGAGGTCACGGACGGCGTCCTTCGCGCCCACTACAGCCTTCACCTGGCCAATGACGGCGAAGCACTGGCCGAGGGACGGATAGTCGTCCCGGTGCCCCCCGGCAGCTCGGTCGTCGACCTGCTGCTGGCCGGCGGGCCGGAGACGCTCGAGGGACGGCTCCTCGGCGCTGACGAAGCGATACAGATCTACGAGGAAATCGTGCGCCGGCTCGTCGATCCCGCACTTCTTCGCTCTCTCGGAGACGATCTCTTCGAGGTCCGCGCTTTTCCCGTCCCGGCCGGCGAGGAGCGCACCGTTTCCTTCACAGTGACGACACCGCTGACGGCGATCGACGACCAGGCGCTGATCGAGATCCCCTGGTCGCGGATGTCCCCGCGGCCAATGAGCGCCGTCGTCACGGCGGACATTGACGTCTCCTGGGAGGTGCGCACCATTCTCGCGCCCGGTCGCCGCATCTCTACGGAGCGCGACGGCGACGGCCGGGTCGCGCTGAGCTGGGAATCGACGAGCGAACAGGCACTGGCGGACGACTTCCGCCTCTACCTCGGAGGTGGTGAAGGTCTCCTCGACACCCGCCTGCTCACCTATCGCGAGCGGGACGAGGACGGCTACTTCGCGCTCCTCTTTGCGCCCACGCTGGATGTTGTCGAACGGGTCGATCGGGACATCATCTTCGTCATCGACACCTCGGGCTCGATGGACGGCGACAAGATCGACCAGGCCCGGCGGGCTGCCGCGTATGTGCTCGACCGCCTCGGTGAAGGCGACCGTTTCGCCATAATCGCCTTCTCGCGATCGGTGCGGACCTTCGGGGAGGGGCTCCACCCCGCCTCCGACGCGGATGAGGCCGGACGGTTCAACGCCGCCCTCTCCGCTGCCGGCGGCACAAACATCTCGGAGGCGCTCGAGGAAGCGTTCGACCTCACCGACGGTGAACGTCCGGCCACCGTCATCTTCCTCACGGACGGCCTCCCGACAGCCGGTATCGAGGACCCGGGGGCGATCCTCGACGCCGCCAGACGGCGGGCACCGGAGCGGACGCAGCTGTTCGCGTTTGGTGTCGGTTATGACGTCGACACAGTCCTCCTCGACGGGCTCGCGGACCAGTTCGTGGGCGGCAGCTACTACGTGACCGAGGACGAGCAGATCGACTCCGAGGTCTCGCGCCTCTTCGAACGCATCTCGACGCCGATCCTGACGGACGTCGAGGTGAGCGTGGAGGGCGGCGGCGTGTACGAGCTCGCGCCGGCCGAGATCCGCGGCCTCTTCGCCGGCTCGCAGGCACTCTTGACCGGGCGCTACGAGGTCTCCGACAGTCTCACGGTTGAGGTTCGGGGCAACACGGCGAGCGGCGAGGAGACCTTCGTCTACGAACTCAGCTTGCCGGAGCGGGACACGGCAGATCCGGCGATCGCCCAACTCTGGGCGCAACGCCGAGTCGCCGATCTCATCACCGAGCTGCGGCTGGAAGGGCCGCGAGATTCGCTCGTGAGGGAGATCATCGAAGTCGCAACGCGATTCGGGATCGTCACTCCGTACACTTCCTACCTCGCCGAAGAGCCCGACGCCGTCCTCGAAGGAACGGAGCGTTCCGCAAGGTTCGTCACCGACGCTGCAGGGGCACCAGCCAGCGGCGCCGACGCCGTCAAAGGCGCAGGCTCGCTGGAGGCGCTCCGCGACGGCGAGCTGGCGGCCGGCGGCGAGCTGATCCTCCTCGCCGGGACGCGAAGCTTTGTCTTCCTCGACGGGACCTGGGTCGAGACGAGCGACGAACGGCCGGAGGATGCGCCGGAGATCCTGGTCGGCTCCGCGGCCTTCGCAGCTCTCCTGGATTCAGATCCGGAGATGGCGGACGCCGCCGCCCTCGGCGCCCGCGTGCTCACGCGCGGCCCGGAGGGATGGGTGACCATCGTCTGGCCGGACGCCGACGTGGGCGGTGGCGATCTTGTGCTCCCGGACAGGCCGCCGGCCGCCGCAACAGCGGTTCCGAAAGACTCGGCACCGGTGCACGTCGTGGCCGGTGGGGGCGAGGGCTCGGGCCTCGGCACATGGCGCACCGCCCTGGTGGTGGGAGCCACCGTCCTGGCACTGGGTGGAGTGGTGATCGCCGTGGCGGGCGCGAGGCACAGGGGAGCGGCAGCAGGGTGAATTGCGCGCTGCTCGCGCATCGAAGGTAGCCATGCGCCGCGCCCGCCACGGGCCTACACTCGGCGCGATGGACGTGTGGTCGCTGGTCGCCGATCGCTGGCTCCCGGAGGACCGGGCGGATGCCACCGTACGCTGGTTCAACGTAATCGGCCCGGAATCGCCCGCGCTCGACGGCCTGGCCGAGCGGTTCGGGCTCCACCGCCTGAGCATCGAAGACTGCCGCTCACAGGACTACCACGCGGCCAAGATCGACGAGTTCGAGGACCACCTCTTCGTCGTCCTCCACGCACCGGTCGGCGAGTCCCGCGAACACGGGCCAACGGAGGAGATCGATGCCTTCCTCGGCCGCGACTTTCTCATCACCTACCAGGACCGAGCGCTCCCCGCCGTGGCCGATCTGCTGGAGTCGCTGAGGGCCGCCCGCCGGCTGCGTCCGGGCGTTGACGGTCTGCTCTACGAACTCATCGACCGAGCCGTAGACGGTGGGGCACTGCTCGTCGACGGGATGGAAGAGCGGCTCGACCAGCTTCAGGAGCAGATGCTGCGGGAACCAGGGGCCGACGCGACCGCGGAGGTCCTGCGGCTGCGAGCTGCCGTGGGACGCCTGCGGAGGACGCTCGCGCCTCAGATTCTGGTCCTGGGAAGGCTGAGCCGCGGCGAGTCCGAGCTGATCCAGCCTGAGAATCATCTCTACATTCGCGATGTCTACGATCACGTCACGCGGCTCGACTACGCGCTCGAAGGTGTGCGCGAGGACGCCGATGTGTTGCTCAACACCCAGCTCAGCGTCATCAACAACCGGATGAACGACGTCATGAAGGTCCTTTCGGTCGTGAGCGCGCTGGCCCTGCCGGCGGTGGTGATCGCAGGGATCTTCGGAACCAACTTCGACAGCGTACCCGGGCTTCACAGCAACTGGGGGTTCGCGACGATGCTCATCGCGATGGGAGCGCTGGCAGGCGGAATGGCGTTCTACTTCAGGAGGCGCCGCTGGTTCTGAGCGGCGTCCGGCAGTTCGCGCGGGACCCAGACCGGCGAGCGGCAGGGGGGTCAGGGCATGACCTCCCGCAGCCAGATCAGCAGGGCCGCGACGGGCAGAGCAGTAAGTACCGCGACACGCACAACGTCCATATCCCCTATATGCCCGATCGAAGGCGGAATGTGGCGCTCTTTACCCAAAGGTTCACGCTCCTGTAACCCTCCTGTCCCCGCTTCGCCACGGTTCGGTCCCGTGGCGCCTGCTAAAGACTCCCCCGCTGTCCCGAGACGCCGGGCCCGGCCATCCTATGAAGAGACAATTGTGACTCGCCCCCGATCAACACCGGCCGGGCGGGGCGACGGAGGGAGGAGTAAATGGCGGAGATCCGCGACCTAATGGTCACCCATCTCATCGAGGTCGAGCCGGGCACGAGTGCCCGCGACGCCGGACAGCGAATGGCTGAGAACCGCGTGGGGGCAGTGCTCGTGGTCGAGGGCGACGACCTGAAGGGCATCGTCTCTGAGCGAGACCTCGTAACGCGCGTGCTTTCTGGCGGCAAAGACCCCGCGTCGACGCCGGCCGGAGAGGTGGCTACAACCGATATCGTGACCGTCGAAGCGAACGCGCCGCTCCGCGCGGTGCTCCAGACCTTCCGCAGTTCGGGCTTTCGCCACCTCCCGGTCGTCGAAAACGCGAAGCCGGTCGGGATCCTCTCGACACGCGACTTCCTCGCCTTCCTCGTCGACGGTTTCGAAGCGCTGATCGACGACGTCAGGTATCGCGAGCAGCTCGCCAGCGGCGCGGATCCCTACGACCACCTCGGCGGCAGCTACGGGCGGTAGCGTCGGCGCCGGCCCGCCGAGGGCAGCAGCAGCTCGTGCCGCGGGCCCGGCAGGCTGTCCCGGCTTCCAGTCCTAGTTCGGCTTCGGCGACTCCATGCCGATGTCGATGGGCTTCAGGTCGAACTCTTCAACGACATCGTTCGTGTAGCGAATGCCGCCCGTGACCTTCGAACGGTCGCCGGTCACGAGAGCGAAAGCCGCCTCCGCGATCTCCTCGACCGGCTCGGATGCATCGAGCATCTCCTGCGTGTATTTGCGAGCAAACATCTGACCCGGCGTGGCCACCACGAGGCTCGGAGACAGAGCGTTCACCGAGATCTTCTTGTCGTACATCTCTGCCGCGAGGCCGGTCGAGAAGCGTTCGATTGCCGCTTTCGTCATCCCGTAGACCGCGCCGTCGACCGAGCGGCCGCCGGGCTTCGGATGGACGGCCGCTATCGACGAGATGTTGAGAACGGAGCCGCCACCGCGCTCGATCATCGAGGGCAGGGTCAGCTGGCAGAGGTGAAAGGGCGCCTTCACAAGCAGCTCGAACATTCGGTCGAAGTAGCGCTCTTCGAATTCGATCGTCCCGCCCGGAACGAGGATGGCGGCATTGTTGACGAGAATGTCGACGCCCCCGTAGGCATCTTTCGCTGCGGCGACGAGCTTCTCTCGCTCCTCCTTCTTCTGGAGGTTTGCCGGCACGGCGAGCGCCTCTCCGCCGCGCGCTCTGATTGAGTCGGCGACCGTGTTCACGGTGCCCGGCAGCCGCGGATCCCGCACCTCCACGGTCCTCGCCGTCACGACCACCTTCGCGCCCGCCAGCGCCAGCCGGCGCGCGATCCCCTCGCCGATGCCGCGCGAAGAACCCGTGACGATCGCGACCTTTCCACTCAACTCGTTCATTCTCGATCTCCCTCCGTTTCGACCGGCCGATGTTACACCGCGGCCGGCCGTCAAGACCTGGCGCCGGTGCGTTGACACTCCGGAGTGCAAAAGCATAATCTCGGGCGGTCTGGAAAGCGGGCGGGGTCTGCCGCCGTCGCCGGGCAAGTTGAGGGCAGGCAGACCGCGCAAGAGGGGCCAGATCAAAGGAGTCGAGATGGCCGAAACCGATGTCTACACCAGCCTCGCCGAGCGCCACGGATACGGCGAATCGGATCGTTACAAGAAGATCCTGAAGTTCCTCATGACACCGCTGCAGTCACGGCTCGCCGTCTCGCTGCCGATGCCCAACGAGGATCTCGCGAAGCAGGAGGGGATCCCCGTCGAGCAGGTCGTCGACGAACTCGAAGACCTCTATCAGAAGGGTGTGATCTTCCCCCGCAACTTCGAGACCCGAGAGTACTTCCGCTTCTCCCGTGCAGTCGGCCAGCTTCATGACTCATCCGAGTCGCTCGACGGCATCACCGCCTGGACCGAAGAGGAGAAGGTCAAGCTCTGGGAGCTCTGGGAGGACTTCGTGCGCAAGGAGTGGGAGCCCGACAGGATCCCGCCCGTCGCGAATCTCGAGCGCCCGCCGGCGCGGATCATGCCGGCCTGGAAGGCCATCAAGGACCTCCCCGACCTGCTCCCCCACGAGAACCTTCAACAGATCGTCGACGAGGCCCCGCTCATCGCGGTGGTCTCCTGCTCCTGCCGCAAGCGGAAGGGCGAGCTTGTCAAAGAGTGCGACTACTCTCATGACATGAACTGCCTCCAGTTCGGCCGCTCCGCCGAGTACACAGCCGGCCGCGGGCACGGCAAGGTCCTCACCAAGGAAGAGGCGATGGCCATCATCGAAGAGGCCGAAGACCACGGTCTCGTTCATGAATGGCCGAACGTCGCCATCATGAGCACCAACAGCATGTGCAGCTGCTGCGACGACTGCTGCATGAACATGCTTCCGATGAAGGAATATGAGGTCCCCTGGACCTCGTACTACGCAAAAAGCCGGTTCGAAGCGACCGACGACTACGAGGTCTGCGACGGCTGCCAGGACTGCATTGAGCGCTGCCAGTTCGACGCGCTTACGATGGAGAAGATTCAGGGCCACAAGAAGCTCAAGGCCGTCGTCAACTCCGACAAGTGCATGGGCTGCGGGGTCTGCGTCCTCGTCTGTGAGCCTCAAAGCCTCACGATGAAAGTCGTCAGGCCTCCCGAGCACATCCCGGCGCCGTCGATGGCGAGGCGCTAGGATTCGCGGGGAGCGCAGACGGCTCCCCGAAGTAAGCCTGAACGGTCAATGATGGCTTCGGGTTACCCCGAAGCCGTCATCGTGTCTTCCGGGGGGTGAGGCGGAATGACCGCGGAACAACCAACTACCATCGCCGGCGTCATCGAAGCACAGGCGGAGCGGCTGGGCGACAGCCCGTTCCTCCTCTTCTACGACCGAGTCGTCAGCTTCGCGGAGCTGAACCGACAGGTGAACCGGGCCGCAAACGGTCTCGCCCGGCTCGGCGTCGGGCCCGGCCGGGGCGTCTCCATAATGATGCCGAATTCGCCCGAATGGCTCTTCGCCTACTGGGGGGTCATAAAGCTCAGCGCTTACGCGGTGCCGGTGAATGGCGGGCTCCGCGGCGAAGGCCTCCGGCATGTTCTCGACCACTCCGACTCGTCCGTCCTCGTCTGCCACCCGGAATACGTCGAGGCGATCGAGGCCGTTCGGGGCTCCCTTACAAAGCTCGAACACCTGGTCATCAACACGCTGGATGAGGCTCCGGAATACGAAGCTCCGGCCGGGTTCCTGACTCTCGCCGAACTGATGGACGGTTCCCCCGAGAACCCGAACGTGGAGATCGAAGACGGTGCGATCTCCGGCCTCATGTATACGTCCGGGACGACGGGAGCGCCGAAGGGGGTCGTCCAACGCTACCGGGTGGGGCCCGTACCGGGTTTCGGCGCAGCCGAGGGCCTCTACGAACCGGACGATATCCTCTACACCTGCCTGCCCCTGTTCCATGCGAACGCGCTCTTCCTCTCGGCTCAGCGCGCTCTCGTCGCAGGCCTCCCGCTCGGCCTCTCGCGCCGCTTCTCGGCAAGCCGCTTCTGGGACGAAGTCAGACGCTATGACGCGACCACCTTCAACGCCCTGGGCGCGATGATCCCCATCCTCATGAAACAGCCGGAGAGGGACACCGACCGCGACAACAGGGTGCGCTTCGTGCTCAGCGCCGCCTGCCCGGCCTCAGTCTGGGAGCCGTTCGAGCGGCGGTTCGGCGTTCATCTCGTCGAGGGATACGGAGCGGTTGACGGTGGCGGCTTCGGCATAGCGAATCCCGGGACGTCGCCGAAGGGCTCGATCGGTAAGCCCACGACGCCCATCCGGATCGTCGACGAGGCCGGGAGCGACGTCCCCACGGGGGAGCCGGGGGAGCTGTTGTTCAAAGTCGACGACATCAAGCTCAGGCGCGTGGAGTACTACAAGAATGAGGAGGCGACCGACGCCAAGATCCGCGACGGCTGGCTGCACACGGGGGACCTCGTGTATGCGGACAACGAGGGAAACCTCTACTTCGCCGACCGCAAGACCGACTCCATGCGGAGGCGGGGCGAGAACATCTCGTCCTGGGAGGTCGAGCGAGAGATCAACGCCCACCCGGCGGTCCTCGAGTCGGGGGCGTTCGGTGTCCCGTCGGAGCTGGGAGAGGACGACGTCATGGCGGTCGTCGTGCTCAAGGATGGCCAAACGCTCACGCCGGAAGAGCTCATCGCCCACTGCGAGAAGCGGATGGCGAAGTTCATGGTCCCCCGTTACATCGAGTTCCGCCATGAACTGCCGAAGACGGGCACCCACCGGGTGCAGAAGAGTGTCCTCAAACAACAGGGAGTGAGCGCCCAAACGTGGGACCGGGAGAAGGCCCGACCGCGCGGATGAGGCCGGGATGGAGCAACCGGGTCTCGCTGTAGCGGGACCGCGGCAAGGAGCCTTAACCTTCAGCCGCCGCCTGCTGGGCTGTACCTGACGATGGCTGAAGATCAGTAGTGAACTTATTGGAAGGCTTTCACTGAATGCATTCTCATACTTTGTGGGCACCACTGCTTCTGATCGGTGCACTCACCGTCACGCTTTCAGCCTGCGGAGGGGACAACGGCGGTGAGTCCGCCACTCCCGGCGGCACGGCGACCGCCCCGAGTGGTGGCGGCAGCGCGAGCTCGCCGACCACCGACACCGGCGCTCCGACGGGCGGCGAGACCATCAACGCCTGCGACCTGCTGACGCAGGAGGAGGTGGCCGCAGTACTCGGCTCACAGCCGCGAGAGGGTGAGCGCTCGGACTCTCCCCCCTTCTACTTCTGCACCTTCGAGACCGAGGGCTTCGAACAGCTTGATTTGTCGGTTGTCGTCTTCCCGAGCGCGGATGACGCCAGAGTCCTCTACGAGGAAGCCCTGGACACCAACGACTATCCCGAGATCGAAGGATTGGGGGACAGGGCATACGACTCCCGGCCCATCGGTGACGTTACCGCACAGAAGGGCAAGTTCGAAGTCGGCGTCGATATCCTGACAGAGGACGACGAAGCTGACTTCCAGGCAGCCATCGAGCTCGCGGGGAAGGCACTCGACCGGCTCCCGTAGGCCCCTGCGAGCCCGGCGGGCTGCGCTATTATCTGCTGGCGGTCCGCATTCAGCAGATATGAGGCGTCACAGCCAGTGGGCCGCTCATTGGGGGCACCGTGACCGAAACCACCAGCAGCCTTTTCACCGTCGAGCGCGACGGCCCCGTCGTCATCTGGCGGTACAAGAATCTGCCGAAGAACCTCTGGACAGTCGAGGCCATCGCCGAATACCAGAGCCTTCTGACGGCGCTCGACGAGGACGACTCCCTGCGTGCCGGTATCTTCACAAGCGGCCTGCCGGACGTGTTCATCCAGCATTTCGATGTGTCGTTGCTCGTTGCCTTCAGTGAAGCGCGGCGACGGGGCGAGACCCGGCCGCCGGCCAGCCGGCCGGCCTACCGGCCCGGGTCAAAGGTCACGATCGCCGCGATCAACGCCTCGCTCGCCGGGGGCGGACTGGAGCTCGCCCAATCATGCGACTTTCGCTTCATGGCCCGCGGGGCACTCGCCGCCCAGCCCGAGGTGGCGGTCGGCATCCTCGCCGGCGGCGGCGGGACGCAGCGCATGCCGCGCCTGATCGGCCTCGACAAGGCCCTCGACCTGCAGCTGACGGCCCGCCGGATCTCAGCCGACGAAGCAGAACGCCTTGGCCTCGTGACCCGTGCCTGCAATCCCGAAGAACTCATGCCGAAGGCGATTGCGTTCGCCAAGAGCATCGCCGTCCATCCGCCGAAGGCGGTCGCCGCCATCCGCAAGGCTATCTACGAGGGCACGTCGATGCCCCTCGAGGAGGGCCTTGCCCTGGAGTCGGAGCTTTTCGCCCAGCTGCTCGAGTCCGATGAAGCCCTCGAGCTCATGCAGAACTACGTGAAGGGCGGCCAGGACCCCGGTCAGATCCTGACCTGAGCGACACCGTCCGTCGGTCAGCCCGCGCTCGAGAGGAGCGCGACCACGTGGCACCTGCCGACCACCGGCCGCCGACAGCCGACAGCTCCCCCTCTACACTCGGATCAGAGTTATGACCGTCACGCTTTCCCGGGAACGTTCGTGGCTGCGCTTCAACCACCGCGTCCTCCTCCAGACCCGGCGCGAGGACATTCCCCTGCTCGAGCGCGTTCGCTTCCTCTCGATCTTCGCTTCGAACCATGACGAGTTCTTCTCGGCCCGGATCTATCGGGCGCTGGAGCGCTTCGACTCCGGCGACTCCGCGGAAGCGGAAGAATACCGCGAGTTGCTTCGCGAGTCCTATCAGAACGCCGTGATCGCAAGCGAATGCCATGAACGCCTTCGGCTCGAACTCGCCGCGGTCGGCTTCCACCTCCTCGACCCCTCGCAGCTCACGCCGGATGAGCGCAGCTACTTCGGAGCCTTCCTCGCCGAACAGGTGGCGCCCCGTGTGGACCTGCTCGAGATCGGGAGTCTCTCCGAGCTCTCGAGCCGGGCTCTCTACATGGCAGCCGGACGGGACCGTCTCGAGTACCTTCTGCGCCTGCCCGACTCGGTGCCACGCCTTCTCCCCGTGCCGGGGCGCGACGGAGCCTTCGTACGCCTGGGACCGCTGGTCCGCCTTCGCAGCGACCTCTTCCTGCCCGAGCGAATCCCGATGTACGAGATGCGGCTCACACGCCTCGCGAACCTGGATCTCGAACGCGCCGACTGGGATGACCTGGTCCAGGCGATCGAAACACGTCCGGAGGGCCGGGTGACCAGGCTCGAGGTTGAGGCGAGCTTTCCCTGGATCGAGGAGGTCGCGTGTAATCTCGGCCTCCCGCGGCAGGCCGCCTTCCGCCTCCCGCCACCGCTGGACCACCGCTATGTCGACGGCCTGGTCGGCCTCACTCCTCCACGCCCACCTTCCGACCCACTTCTCTTCCCTCCACTCAAACCTCGCCGCAACCGTGCGTTCGACAAAGATCCCTTCGCCTGCCTGGACAACTCGGACTTCGCAGCCTGGCATCCGCTCGATGACTACGGAACGGTCGAGCGTTTCGCCCGCGCCGCCGCGAACGATCCACTGGTCGACCGTCTTCGGATCAGCCTCTACAGGCTGGGGCGCGAGAATGCGATCGCCGAGGCGCTGATCGAGGCGGCGAAGGCGGGGAAGGAGGTCGAGGTCCTGCTCGAAGGGCGGGCACGCTTCGACGAACTCCAGAACGTCCACTGGAGCCTCTTTTTCCGGCAGGCCGGCATCCGGATCCTTCCGCTGCCGCCTCGCAACAAGGTGCACGGCAAAGCGTTCCTGGTCCGCAGGAATGGTAAACAGTACCTGCATCTTTCGACGGGCAACTACAATCCACTGAACGGGAGGCTCTACACGGACCTCTCGCTCTTCACATGTGACTCCCAACTCGTGGCAGACACGGAACGCTTCTTCGAAGCCCTTGCCGCCGGACGCCCACCCGAACTCTCCGTCCTCGTATATGGTCGAGAGGCTCGGAAACAGATGGTGCGTCTGATCGAAGCCGAGGCCCATCGCGGCGGCCGCATCATCCTCAAGCTCAATCACCTCACGGATCCGAAAGTCCTCAGTTCCCTCGTCCAAGCGGCAGAGGCCGGCGCCCGGGTCGACCTCATAACCCGCAGTACGCTGACGCTCTACCACGAAGCGCTGAACCAACGCAGCCTGATCGGGCGCTTCCTCGAGCACGCCCGGATCGCGGCCTTCAAGGCGGGGGGCGAATGGGCGGTCTGGGCCGGGAGCGCCGACTGGATGCCGCGCAATTTCGAAGACCGGATCGAGCTCGTCTTCCCGATCAAAGATCGGGAGATCGCCCGCCGGGTCGTGCGGCTGCTCAAGAAGCAGCTGAAGGATGATGTCAACGCCTTCGCGCTGAAGCCCGACGGGACACACGAGCCGCGCTGGGGCGGGAAGCACGACAGCCAGGCGATGAGGCTCTGACGTACGGCGCCCTGTGCAACCTCTCGGCACTGTTGGCGCAGCTGCGCGATGCTGCCGGCCGGCGGCCCAATGCTGAACGGTAGGTATATCATTCGGGAGCATGTTGGATACGGTGCTGGGTGCGTTTCGAGACCCTCTCTTCGGCCGGCGCAACCGTCTGCTCGCACTCGTGCTGGGAGTTCTGCTGCTCGTCGGGATCGGCGCGGCCTGGTGGGTCGTGCCGTCCGCCTTCATCCTCGTGATTGCGATCGCATCGATCATGGCCTTCACGTGGGGCGGCTTCTTCATCGCTCTCCGGCCGCCGGATCAGCCGGTGGTTCGCCCCGATCCGTCGCGGCGGAGCGGTCGGGGCCGGCGTTGAACCTCGAATGACATTACGCTCCGACTCAGCTCGCCGACCGCCACTCGACGACATCCGCGTCGTCGACCTGACGACGGAGATGGGAGTGCTTGCTCCCCGCCTCCTGACCGGCTTCGGCGCGCAGGTGACGCGGATCGAGCCCCCGGGCGGAGACCCTCTGCGCCAGAAGCTGCCGCTCGCGACGGGCAACGCCGGCCGTCGCGCAAGCCTCTACTGGCTCCACTTCATGAGGGGCCGCCACTCCATCCGGCTCGATCTCGGTGCGCCGGGCGACCGCGGGGAGCTTCGCCGGCTCCTCGCGCAGGCGGACATCATCGTGGAATCGCAGCCGGCCGGTCACCTCGAGAGCCTCGGCCTGGGCTACGAGGATCTCAGCACTGAGTTTCCCGCCCTCATCTGGACCTCGATCACGCCGTTCGGACGCGAGGGCCCGCGGGCAGGTTGGTCCGCCACCGACCTCATCGGGCTTGCCTCCGGGGGACTGCTCAGTATCTGCGGGGACCCCGACCGGCCACCCCTCCGGCCGTCCGTCGAGCAGGCCTATGCCCAGGTCTCCTCGGCAGCGGCGACGGCGACGCTTGCGGCCCTTCACGCCCGGAACCGCACGGGCAGGGGCCAGCTGGTCGACGTCTCCATGCAGGAAGCCGTCGCCAACTGCCTCGGCAACAACCGTCTCTTCTTCGCGTTCGACGGGCTCGTCAGCCGCAGGGCCGGCGGCGGCCGCGCCTACGGCGAGCACGGCTCGCGGCGCCTCCACGCCCGCCGCCACGGGCACATCCGCCTCTCCCGCCCGCCGCACACGCACGCGGCGCCACATCTCTCGCGTTAGAGCT
>CAZHMF010000023.1:0-27762 GCA_964533605.1 uncultured Anaerolineaceae bacterium | reverse complement strand
TTGGTAGCGCATGGGGGATTCGAACCCCCGATCTCCGCCTTGAGAGGGCGGTGTCCTAGGCCGCTAGACGAATGCGCCCCGAAGCATCGATTATGGCGCACGACCCGGGCCCGGAAAACCCCGACACCGCTGCACCCGCCTTCTTGCCTCTCCCAAAGCCCCAGGCACGCTACGATCCGAATTGAGCGATGTACCACCGAATACGCACTCCTGACCCGCCGGCTTCCGTCACCACCCGCGGTCGCCCGCTCCCCCGCCTCGCACGAACAGGACTCGCCGCTCTGGCCGCCCTCGGCCTCATCGCTGCGGCGTGTTCCGGGAACGGTGGAATACCGCCGACCCCCAGCCCATCCCCGCTAACCGTGCGCTCAACCCCGGTTACCGCGACGGCACAGGCCGGAACCACAACCACCCCCACGTCAGTCACCCGCGAGCCCGGCCCGCCGCTCCCACCCGCCGTCGCCCAGGCACTCGAGGATGTCGCCGAGGTCCGGGATCTCGAGCCGCCTCCCGACCTCCGCGTCAATGTCATCCCCCGCAGCGAGCTGCCCGCCCTCCTGGACTCTCTCATCACCGACGACGAGCGCGAGCTCTACCACAACACGACCACGCTCTACCGCCTCCTCGGCCACTTCAGCGACGACCAGGACTACCTCTCGCTCTACACCGCCTTCGGCGCCACCGGCATCCTTGGCCTCTACTCGCCGCTCGACGATGAGCTCTGGATCGTCGCCAACGCCGGCGACGGGGCGCTCGAAGACCTCTCACGCTCCGAACGCGAAACGCTCGCCCACGAACTCGTGCATGCCCTCCAGGACTACCACTTCTCGCTCGACGAGACGCTCCAGGAAATCGAGGACAACCTCGACCGCACACTCGCGTACATAGCAGTCGTCGAGGGCGACGCGGTGGTCCACGAAGGGCTCTACTCCAACAACTACCTCCTCCTCCCGCTCGCCGGGGGCCTCGGGTTGATCGGCCTTGAGCAGGCCACGGCGGCCATCCCGACCTCATTCGTCCGTGAGCTGATCTTCCCCTATACGGACGGCGCCGACTTCGCTCGCTCCATCCGCGGGCAGGGTGGCACCGCTGCACTCGACGAATACCTCCGCACTCCTCCTTCATCGACCTCCGTCATCCTCCACCCCGTCCTCGACGCGCGCGGCTTCATCCCCGAGATCCTCGAGCTGCCGCGGCTCGAGGACGCGTTGGGCCCCGCCCTTTCCTGGGAGTCGGGCGGAACCCTGGGCGAATTCCACCTCGGCAACTACCTGCAACTGGGGCTGTCCGGGGTGACGGCCCGCGAGGCCGCGGCCGGCTGGGCCGGCGACCGCTACGACGTCTACGCGGGCGAAGCGGACAGCCTCGCGGTACTCCGCCTCCGCTTCGACTCGGAGCCCGAGGCCGAGGAGTTCGTGGATGCTCATCTGAGGATGCTCGACGAGCGCGCCCTCGACTCGGGACTCGAGAAAGATGTGCGCTTCTTTGAGCTCGAAGGCGGGAAGTGGACGGCCGTTGCTCCGAGGGTGGGACCCGACGTCCTCTTCGCCGTCGCTACCTCGAAGGGTTTGGCGCTCCAAGCGCTGGCGCTGATCGCCGCCTCCTGAAACCTCCTCGGGGTGCTTCCGATCTGGGCCCCCGTCTGTCACTATCTCTGCAATGCCGAAGCAAGTATCGAACGTCGCCGCCGACGATTACCTCACCGCCATCTACCGGATAAGCCACGACGAGGGGCAGGACGTGATTGCCGTGCGCCTCGCCGACCGGCTGGCCATCACGCCGCCGTCCGTCGCCGGAATGCTCAAGCGCCTTCAGCGCGACAAGCTGGTGACCCTGGACGCACGAAAGGTCATCCGCCTCACGGCGCAGGGCCTGGCCCGCGCCGAGGAGATGGTCCGCCGCCACCGCCTCGCCGAGTGCCTCCTCACGGACGTGCTCGAACTGGACTGGTGGCGGGCGTATGAGGAGGCCCATCTTCTCGAGCACGGCCTCTCGGAGACGACCGAGCCTCTTCTCTTCGAGGCCCTCAAACGCCCCACTTACAGTCCCTTCGGCTACCCCGTCCCCGACCCGGACGCACCGAAGATGTCGATGGTCCGCCTCGCCGATATCGGAGAGGGCGCCGACGCAGTCGTCGAGCGCGTCTTCGAGGAGGATGAGCGGCTCCTCAAGTTCTTCTTCGACGAGGGCTTCCTCCCGGGGAGATCGGTCCACGTCGACCTGGTCGAGCCCTACAGGGGCACCATGACGGTCAAACTTCAGGGAGATCCCGTAGTGATAGGCACTCAGGTCGCGCGCCAGATCTGGGTCCACGACCCCGTTTGACACTCAACGATAACCGGCCTCCTGCCGAATATCCTATTGATGGCTTCAGACATCAGGGGGCCCCGTGTCCTGGTCGTTGAAGATGACGCGCTGCTCAGGCGGCTCGTCGTCCGCGCTCTCCAGATCAAGACGGATTCAGTGGTCCCCTGCGCCGATGCCACGGCGGCGAGGGCGGCCCTCGGCGACGGTCCCTTCGACGCTGCCGCGGTGGACATCAATCTCCCCGACGGCTCGGGGCTGGAAGTCATCGAGCGCATCCGCTCCCTCAACCCGGAAGCGGGAATCGTGGCCGTCACAGGCCACGTCGGGGTCGACGTCGCCGTCCGCTCGATGAAGGCCGGCGCGGACGACTTCCTCACGAAGCCCTTCGAAGTAGAGGTCCTCTGGCACATCATCAAGAAGTCGGTCGGCTCCCGGATGGGTCGCATCGAAGCCGAGCGCGCGTCTGCCTACCGCGAGCTCGCCTACACGGACGCCCTGACAGGAGCCCCGAACCGCCGTTTCATCGATGAGCGGCTGAGCGACGAGCTCGACCGGGCGGGAGAGACCGGGCAGTCGGTGTCCGTCGCCTACCTCGACATCGACAATTTCAAACTCTTGAACGACTTCGCCGGACACGACCAGGGCGACCTCGTCCTCAAGGAGTGCGTGAAGGTGCTTCGCGAGGAGATCGTCGCTCCCGCCGCCTTCGCCCGCTTCGGGGGCGACGAGTTCGTGGTCGTGTTCCCGAACGGGAGCGATAGCCAGGTGACGTCATGCATCGAGCGCGTGCGGGCCTCTGTCTCGCATTTCGTCGTTGCCGGAACGGCCTTTCCAATCGCCCCCCGGATGAGCGTGGGGATCGCGGGCTGGGACGGGACGTCGTCGCCGCGCTCTCTGATCGCCGAGGCCGAGCGACGGATGTACATCGACAAGTCGATCGCCACGTTCCCGGTCAGCGGCCCGGGCTCCGCCCTCCTTGCCTCGCCGGGCTGGATCGAGCGCTTCCGCACGCTTCGGGGGCTCGTCAAGGCGATCGACCGGCGCGACGCCTACACGCGTTTCCACAGCGACCACGCTACGAGCATCGCCCTCGAGGTCGGCCGCAGGGCCGGGCTTCCCGAGGCCAATCTGATGTCGATCTGCATCGCGGGGCCGATTCACGATCTGGGCAAACTGGTGGTTCCGGACGAGATCCTCCAGAAACCGGGCCGTCTCAACCGCGAGGAGCGGCGCAGCATGCAGGACCACCCGGCCATGGGCGCCGTGATCGCCGCTGCGGTCACCGACCTCTCGGACGTCGTCTCCCTGATCCGTCACCACCACGAGCGCTTCGACGGCAATGGCTACCCCGGCGGCCTGCGAGCCGAGGAGGTCGATGCACCGATCCGCCTCTTCTCGATAGCTGATGCCTACAGTGCGATGGTCACCGATCGCCCCTACCGGCAGGCGCTGACGCGCGAAGCGGCGATCCAGGAGGTGGAGGACGGGCTCGGCAGCCAATTCGACCCCGACCTTGGCCGCGAGTTCATCAAAGCGGCCCTGGAACGCGTGGACATCACCGCGCTTACGCTCTCCGCGCTTCCCAAGGCAAGCTGACCCCGCACCGGGAGAGGGTCACGTGGTGGCCATCTCCTCCGGCTCCACACTCCAGCCGCGCATCCGCATCACGCGCTCCCACTCGTCATCCGGCATGGCCCGCCGGGCCCGCATCAGGCGCAGCGCATCATCCCCGACCGGCCAGCGCAGCGGAAGCTCCTGCTGAAGCTGCACGATGTCCGCAATGGCGGCAGCCACGGCGTCCGAGCCGGGGCGCGTGGCAGCGACCTCGCGGAATCGCCTGAGCCAGCGCTCGGCACCCGGCTGGTAGGCGCTTCGTCCCTCGCGAAAGCGCCGGCAGACGTCGAGGCTGGAAACCTGCCAGTCACTCCGGTACTGACCCGGCTGCAAGATGACCGACTGGATACCGAACGGCGAAACCTCATCAGCGAGGCTCTCGGTCATCGCTTCGACGGCGTGCTTCGCCGCACAGTACATGCCGATGAAGGGCCCCGGCACCTGGCCCGAGACAGAACTCACGTTGACCACCTTGCCGCGCCGCTGTGCTCGCATCGCCGGGAGGACGGCACGCAGCATTCGCAGCTGGCCCAGCAGATTGGTGTCGAACTGGCGTCTGATCTCCTCCTCTGAGACGTCCTCGATCGGGCCGAACAACCCGTACCCAGCGTTGTTCACAAGGACATCGATCCGCCCGTGACGGGCGAGGACCTCGCGGGCGACCTGTTCCGCCTGGCGGCCATCGATGACGTCAAGCGGCAGGACTTCGATCCTGTCCTCGAGTCCCTCCCGCACGGCCGCCGCATCCCGCCCCGGACTGCGCATCGTAGCTATGACGTGGTTGCCCCGCGCCGCACACTCTCGTGCGGCTGCCGCCCCGAAGCCGCGAGAGGCTCCCGTGATGAGCACCACGTTGTCGTCCCGCCAGTCCCAATCGGACGGCTTACCCTGATCGCCGGCCCGGCGCCAGTTGCGGAGGACGCCGGCGCGGCGAATCACCTCCCACTGCTCCTCCGTGACCTGCTCACGCACGGCCACCATGTGAACCGAGTCGTCACCCACCGGCCAGCGCATGGGCAGCGATTGCCGGATCTCCGCTATGTCGGCGATAGCGGCTGCGACCGACGCTGAACCGGGGCGCGTGCGGGCGCGAGCCCGGAACCCCTCCAGCACGGTCTCGACTGTCTCCTGGTATGCGCTCTCACCCGTCCTCACACGCCTGCAGAGGTCGAGGCTCGAGGTTTGCCAATCGCTTGTGAACATGCCCGGCTCAAGGATCACGACCTGGACACCGAGCCGCCCGGCCTCGAAGCGGAGGGCCTCCGACATCGCCTCAACCGCATGCTTTGAAGCTGCGTACATGCCGAGCCAGGCGCCCGGCACCCGGCCTGAGAGCGAGCTCACATTCACGATCTTCCCCGAGCCGCGCGCCCGCATCGATGGAAGCACCGCCCGCGCGAGGCGCCACTGCCCGATCACGTTCGTGTCGATCTGTCGGAACGTCTCCTCATCGGAGAGGTCCTCGATCGGGCCGAAGAGCCCGTAGCCTGCGTTGTTGACCAACACATCAATTCGCCCGAACTGTTCCAGAACGCGGGAGACCGTGGCCTCGACCCCGTCCGAGTCCGTCACGTCGAGCCGCGTCGGATGGATCCTGTCTTCCAATCCCGCCGCGACGGCAGGGCCGTCGCGCTCCGGGTTCCGCATCGTGGCGACGACGATGGCACCACGTTCGGCCAGCTTGCGGGCCGCAGCAGCACCGAAGCCCCTCGAAGCACCAGTGATGAGGACGACGTTTTCGTGCATGTTCTCCTCCTCCCGCCAAGCGTAGACGAAGAAGCCTTGATGGTTGTCAGCGCCAGGATCTCGGCCGGCTGCGGGGGGACAGTGGAGCGGCGCTGTGCCATGATCTTGCGGCGAAGTACGGCCGGCATCACCGGCCCGGAGAGACCGCGCATGGAAGAGCTTTACGGACCGGAACGCCTCGAGGGCCAGGGACTCGACCCAAACCAGCATGCCTCCGGAGACGACGCGATCGAGCGCCTGCTCAGATCCGAGGCAGGCGTCGCCACAACTGATTTTGTAGCTACCTACCGCCATCACGCCGACGGCACCGGTGCCTACGAGGCCTGGGCCCGGCGCGGCTTCGTGCGCTGGGAGCGTCGTCGCGGACCCGGCGGCATCGACTTCCGCGTCCTCGAAACGCAGGGCGAGAATCCGATCGAGCGTCAGGATGCAACCGCGATCACGACGATCGCCGAGGAGGTCGCAGCAGCCGGCGACGGCAGCAAGCCGGACAACGCGTTCATCGCACCCGCAGGACTCACCTACCCTTCGGCTTACGAGCGGATCTCACAGCTCTTCGACAGCCCCAATGCGCCCGACCTGATCGTGAATCCCCTTTCGTACGCGTTCGGGCGCCAGCCCGGCCAGCACGGAGCGCTCGACGTCGTCCAGTCGCGGTCGCCGCTCGTCTTCGCCGGCCCCGGGGTCCGCAAGGGCGCAACCGTGGACGCGGCCGCCCATCATGTCGACATCGCCCCGACGATCGCGGCGCTCATGGACTTCCCGCTGATCGACGGCCACGACGCGAGCGGCCGGACCAGCAGCGAAAGGGGGAAGGGACCGGACGTATACCTCCTGCGCCAGGACGGCAGCGTCATCGAGGGTGTTGCGGACGGCTCGGCGGAGCGTCCGGAGCGGGTCTACCTGATCCTGCTCGACGGCCAGTCACACAGTGAACTCAGGCACCGCCTCGAGCAGGAAGACGGATCTCTCCCCAACCTGCGCCGCCTCGTGAGCCGGGGAGCGATGCTTCGTTGGGGGAGCATCACGAACTTCCCGAGCATTACGTGGCCGAGCCACAACACAATCGGCACGGGAGCCTGGTGCGGGCACCACGACATCGTCAACCCCTCCTACTACCTGCGGCACGCACGCGAGACCATCTCTCCGCAGGGGCGGCAGTTCGACACCGCGCAGTGTCTGGGGGACGGCGTGGAGACGCTCTTCGAGGCCTTCCATCGTGTTCAAGGGGAGTGGAGCGGGAGGTCGGGTGCGTTCACGGCGTCCATCAACGAGCCCTGCACCCGGGGCGCGGACCACGCCACCCTCGAACGGCGGCTCATCGGCGACAGGCCCCGGCTCATTGAACTGACGAAGGAGACGGAGCACCAGATCGACCCGCGCTGGAAGACGGATCTGAAGGAGCAGGGGCACCGCATGCTCGGCGAGATCGACAACCGGGGGCTGGCCCAGGCGAGGCACCTGTTTCTCGACGATTCGCATCCGGCACCCTCATTCGTTTTCCACGAATTCACCGCAACCGATTCGGCAGGACACGACTATGGCCCCCACCATGAGAGCACCCGGGTCGCACTGGATGAGACCGATGTGCGGCTGGGGCACATCTTCTCGCTTCTCGAAGAGAAGGGCCTCTACCAGTCGACCCTCTTCGTGCTCACCTCGGATCACGGAATGGCAGCGGCCGATGTGCGACTCAACGGCAATCCGGCCCGCATCCCGGAGCGGTCCGGAATGGCCGCCGTGACGGCCGAGCCCTGCATCTACCTGAGAGACCTCGCAGTCGAGGTTGAACCGGCAAGCGATGGACGGACGGCGCGGGTCACGGTGCTGGACAACGATGCCGACACGAGCGGCGTTCGGCCGCCGGTCGAGAAGGCCGAGGTGATCGTCGAAGATGCGAGCGGGGCCCGGCTGGCGCGAGCCGCTACGGACGGAGACGGCACCTGCGGGCTCGCGCTGCCGGCGGACCTGATGCCGGGGGAAATGACTGCAATCGTCGTCGCGGGGGGGTTCAACCGGCGACGGATCAGGCTGGATGGCCGTGCCGCAGGGCCTGACCTGAGAGAGACGCTGTACCGATGAAGCGCCGGCGGACGGCACCGCCGAAAAGCCACCGGACCGTATGCCCCCGGCGCCGGCCGATGGCCGCTTCGTCGTAGTCCAGGCTAAACTGAATCAATGGGCACTACTAAATCGGACCGTCTCCACTTCACCGGAGACGAAGAGGCAGACCGCCTGCTCGTCGACGAACCGCTGGCTCTGCTCATCGGCTTTGTGCTCGACCAGCAGGTCACTCTGCAGAAGGCGTTCTCCGGCCCGCTGGAGCTGAAACGCCGGCTCGGGCGGCTCGATGCCGGCCGCATTGCGGAGATGGAACCGGAGAGACTTGAGGAGATCTTCGCGACCAGGCCCGCGCTGCACAGGTTCCCCCGGAACATGGCCAAACGGACGCACGAGATGTGCGCCGCGGTCGTCGAGGACTACGGCGGCGACGCCGGCCGGGTCTGGGGCGAGGCGGCAGACGGCTCCGAACTGAAGCGCCGGCTCTCGGCCCTCCCGGGCTTCGGCCCGATGAAGGTCGCGACTCTGGCGGCGGTCCTGGGCAAGCGCCTCGGCGTTCGGCCCCCCGGCTGGGAGAAGGTCGCCCCCGACCACATGACGCTGGGCGACGTCGACTCCCCGGAAATGCTGGCCCGCTATCAGGCCGAGAAGAAGGCGATGAAAGCGGCGGCCAGGGCGGCGAAAGCACCCGCCTGAGGCCCCCGGGTCGGGCCGGAGCCCGGCCCCCCCATCGCGATTGTGCGCCGGGCGAGAGTTGCCGGTGCCGTCCCGCGACGGTAAAGATCGTTCGTTCCGAGCCGGGACCGCGAGGCGGCCCGGACCTGGATGAAAGGCAGGAGAATTGCACGACTATTCGAAAACAGCACCGCGCCCAACACCGGAGACTCAGCCCTACTGGGACGGGCTCAAAGAGGGCAAGCTGATGCTACAACGCAGTAAGGCAACGGGCCGGGCCTACTTCCCAGCCCGCCCGTTCTTCCCGGGCGACCCTTCGCAAGAGGTTGAGTGGTTCGAGGCCAGCGGCCGGGGGAAGCTCTACACCTACGTCATCAATCACCGGCCTCCGCCCGGCTATGAGGCACCGTTTGCAATAGCAGTCGTCGAGCTCGAGGAAGGACCGCGGCTCGCCACAAACATCGTCGACTGCCCCCAGACGCCGGAGGCGCTTCAGCTCGACATGGAACTCGAGCTCGCACCACACCAGGTGAACGAAGAAACGTGGCTCCCCCTCTTCCGCCCCACGAATGGAGGTGGCGCCAATGCCTAGGCCGGGAAGTGTAGCGATCGTCGGAGCGGCCGAGCTCGTCGATTCCTCGGGAAGGTTCCCCGAAACATCGCAGCTTCAGCTCCACGCCAACGCGGCGATCGGCGCCATGAAGGACGCGGGACTGGGTCCCGAAGACATCGACGGCGTCGCCTGCGCAGGCCAGAGCCCGACAGAGACCGCCTGGTATCTGGGGATCACTCCAACCTATGTCGACGGCACGTCCGTCGGCGGTTGCTCCTTCATGATCCACGTCCGTCACGCCGTGGCCGCCATCGAGGCCGGGCTCTGCAAGACGGTACTCATCACCCACGGCGAGAGCGGCCGCTCCGGGATCGGCCGTGGCGGTTTCCGCCGCGGCGGCGGGGGGAGCACGATCCAGGGCCAGTTCGAAGGCTGGGTCGGCACTTCCGGGGCGCCGAGCACCTTCACGATCCCCGTCCTTCGCTACCTCAAGGAGACGGGCACGACGATCGAGCAGATCGCGGCGGTGGCGGTGGCTCAGCGCAAGTGGGCGATGAAGAACCCGAACGCCAACCAGAAGGACCCGATCAGCGTCGAGGACGTCCTCAACTCCCGGATGATCGCCTACCCCTTCCGGCTCTTCATGTGCTGCCTCGTTACCGACGGGGCCGGCGCCCTCATTCTGACGAGCGCAGACCGAGCCAACGACTTCCCGAGCAAGCCCGTCTACGTCCTCGGGACGGGAGAGAGTGTCGAGTCGCCGATGGTAAGCCAGATGGAGGACCTCACAACCTCCCGGGCCTTCCGGGTGGCGGGACCAAATGCCTTGCGCGAGGCCGGGATCACGCCCGGCGACGTCGACCACCTCATGATTTACGACGCCTTCGCGCACCTGCCGATCTATGGACTCGAGGACCTCGGATTCGTGGGGCGGGGCGAAGCCGGCGCTTTCACCGAAGCCGGGCACACGAGCCCGGGCGGGAAGCTTCCCCTCAACACGAACGGAGGCGGGCTCAGCTACACGCATTCAGGCATGTACGGCATGTACGCGATGCAGGAGAGCGTCCGCCAGGTCCGGGGGATCGCTCCCGCTCAGGTGCCGGGGGTGAAGATCTCGGTCAGCCATGGCGTTGGTGGCATGTTCGCAGCGTCCGGTACCGTGGTGATGAGTAGCGAAAGGCCGTAGCCGGATGGACCTCCCGCCCGTCCGGCTGCGGCCGGTCCTCCGTCCTCGGTGCGAGCCACGGGTGACTCCGAGCCGAACTCAGGAGAGTGCCAGCCGGGCGAGACCCGCGAAACCGGGGAGGGACGTCATGGTTCCTGTCGGCGGCCTAAGAGGCCCGAGCCCTGGCGTCGATCAACGGCTCCACCCGAGTTGGCCGGCGGCCGGTTCTGCCCATCCGCCCGGCGAGTCCGGTCAGGAACGCGAAGGGGCGTCCCGGGGTGGACAGGGAAAGCCGCCGGGCGGAGTGGATGCGCTCGTCAACGTTGACGTCGAGGAGGAGGGAGAGTGCTGTGTCGGGGATCTGCATGGCTTCTTCCTGAATGAATCTCCGTTCATTTGAGTGAACGCTCATTCACTGTAGAAGCCGAACCCGCCTCTGTCAACCTCACATGCAGGTTCGGAATGAGTTCGTTACACTCGGCCCATCAACGCTTAAGTGAATGACTCCTCATTCACGGAAGACGGAGCTATACGTGGCAAGAGTGACCGAGGCTCACCTCCAGGCGCGGCATCGAGCGATCCTCGACGCGTGCTCCCACGTCTTCGCCCGAAAGGGGGTTGCCTCCGCCACCATCGCCGAGATAGCGGCCGAGGCGGGACTCTCGGCGGGAGCCATCTACCGTTACTACAAGAGCAAGGACGAACTCGTCGAAGCCTGCCTCAGCGAGGGGGCCCAACAGATGGCCGAGGAGTGGGAACTCCAGTTCGGCGGCACCAGCGACCCGCGCGCGACCTTTCTCGAAATCTCGGCCAACGCATTCGAAGAGCTCAACTTCGAAGCGGCGAGCACAAGAACCCGGCTCATGCTCGAGCGCTACCTCGATGCCTGCCGCGAGGATTCGGACGCACGCAGAGCGATCGTCCACGACAGAGAGGCAGTGACCCACGGGCTCGCCCTCGGGCTCCAGATGATGAAGGGAGCAGGACAGCTCCCGGCCGAGACTGACATCCCCTCACTCGCCGCAGCATTCTGGTCATTCTGGGTCGGGGCCCGCGTGACCCAGCTTCTCGATCCAGATGAAGACACCGACAGCCAACTCGCTGCCATCGCGGCGCTCCTCACTGCAGCCGCCGAGCCATCCGGCGAGGCCGGCAGCGCTCCTGCCGGGGACTGAGAGTCAGAAACAAAGAGTCGCGCAGCTGCCGGGGGACGGGGTAACCCGGCAGCTGCGCTGGTGGGGAAGCTGGTTCAGGCGACCGAGGGGCCTTCTCCCTCGTCGTCGTCGAATTGCTCCATTGGGGGAGGGACCACCTCGGGAACGCGGTTCGCGCGCCTGGGGTCCGCCGCGTCTGTCAGTTCCGAAGGACGGTTGCCGCGCCCGCTGGCCGCCCCGAATGCGAAGAAGAGAGGTGGGTCGCCCTCGGAGTAGCCGTAGTTCTGGCGCTCCGTCTCGTGCGCGATGCGCCGGCCGACGCGGAGGGCATCCTCGAGTTCGAAACCGGGGAAGACGATCGCCAGGTCGTCGTCGTCGAAGCGTGCAGCCAGGTCCCAGCTGCGCGTGGCGCCCCGAACGACAGCCGCGGCGCGGCCCATCAGCCGGTCCGATTCACCCACGCCGTAGCGACTCCTGATCGTGGCGGCGCCACTGACGTGAAGGATGAGGACGGCGACGGGACTGGTCTCGTCCGCGCACTCCTCTTCGAGCACAGCATCGAACACGGCCCTGCCGGCCAGGCCGGTCGCGGGATCGCTCATCATGGTGCGCTCGAACCAGCCACCCCGGCTGTCCTGGAGCGCGGCACCGGCGACGCTCATATCACCCCTCCTGTAAGGGGGATCGGCCTACCGGCGCGTTACGTGAAGGGTACCGAAGGGATACGTGGGGTTAATGGTTTCAGTCGAACAGGGGACCTCCCCTGTCCATCACCGTGCCGTCAACTCCGATCACGGCGGGACGCTCCTCGCAGTACCCCTGTGCCTCGCACTTGTCGAAGACGAAGGCGCGGCGAGTCTTGTCGTATTCGATCCGCCAGCTTCCCAGCGCCAGGCTCTCACGGCCAAGCTTCTGCTGCTCCTCGATTACCCGGGCGAGAGCCGCCAATTCCTCGTTCCCCATCTCGTTTTCTCCTTCGTCTCAGCATAGAGCCCCGGCCGGATCGCAACACGTCAGTCAGCGTTCTGCACGGGACCGCGCGAACTCGGCTCCGACCGTCGCCACTCCCCGGCTTCGCCGGCCGACGCCCCAGTGTGCCGTGATGACCGCTATCTGAACGAACAGTGTCATGGCCGCCATCACGGCGAGCGTCTCGCGTTCACCGATCCGGTCCGCCAGTAACCCGAAGGGCCAGGCAACGAGGCCGTTGATCCCCCAGGCCAGCATCACGACCGACATCACGCGCCCGTAGAACTCAGGTGCAGCCGCCTCCATCAGCAGTGCGTTCTGGAGCAGCTGGTAGCCGCTCGAGCCGCCTCCCACGATCACGAGCGCGAGCGCCGCCAGCCAGAGGCTCCCCGAGACGGCGAACAACGCCAGGCCGATGCCGACAACGGCGCCCGAGGCGGTCATCGTGGCGAAGGCGTACCTGCTTCCCGCCACACCGGCGACCCCGACGCTCACCACCAGTCCCGCGATCCCGCTCACCCCGTAGAGCAGCCCGACGGTGTCCTGCTGACGGCCCAGCTCGAGCTCAACGAAGGCGGGCACGACGACCTGGTAGGAGAATCCCGCTATCACGAATCCCATGAACCCGAGGCTGAGCAGCGCCAGCTGGGGCCGCTCGACGAGATGGCGGACCCCCGAGAGGAAGTCGCCGAACACCGACTGTCCGGTCGTAGCCCCGGGTGTCATGCCGCCGGGCACCTGCCACAGCGTGGCGACCACGATGACGAACAGGCCCGCCATGAGAAAGTAGGCGCCCCCGGTGCCCGCCCACGGCAACGCGATCATCGCCCCTGCGACGAACGGCCCGAGGACCCTTGTTATCGACATCCCCATTTGCGCGAGGGCCACACCGTTTGCGAGCATCCGCCCTTCGAGCAGCTCGCCGACCCAGGCCTGCCGGGCCGGTCCGATGAACGAAAAGATGAGGCCCATCGCAAACGTTGAAAGGACCAGCCAGAGAATCGTGATCTGATCGGTGACGATGAGGAGCCCGACCCCGAAGAATGCCAGGCCGATCAGCGATTGCCCCACGAGCAACAGCGGGCGCTTCCTCAACCGGTCGGCGATCACGCCGCCGAACGGCCCCACGACGAGCGCCGCCACGCCCATCCCGACGCCGACGATACCGACCGCACTGTTCTTCCCGGTGAGCTCGAAGGCGACGACGCTCTGGACAACCCAGGACATGCCGAACGTCAGCCACGCGAGCGTCGAGCCGATCCAGAGAACAAGGAATCCCCGGTTGCTGAAGGCCCGGAAGGACGTTCGGGCCCAGGAGCGGATCACCCGCCAATGGTAGGCGGCACGGCCCCCTCGCGGCGAACGCACCCGATCCCCGAGCGGTCGCGACGGACCGCAATCAGGCGCTCGCAGGCATCCACCCTCGAGGGCGGCACGACGCTACACGAATCCGCGCAATGCGATGACATTCGCCACCCGCTCCACGGCGGCGTCGAACGCTGCCTCGCGATAACAGGTGTCATCCCGTGCCGCTCTCGCCCGGACCTCCCGGAAAGCCGTGCGCATCCGGATCTCCAGCTCCTGGTTCACTCGCTCGAGGGTCCACCGGAACTGCTGGATGTTCTGGGTCCACTCGAAGTACGAGACCGTGACCCCGCCGGCGTTCACGAGAATATCCGGGAGGACCGCGACCCCTCGTTCTGACAGCACCGCATCCCCCGCGAGCGTCACCGGGTGGTTCGCGGCTTCGAAGACAGCCCGCGCCCTGAGCCGCGGTGCGTTCGATTCAGTTATCACCTCGCCGATGGCGGCGGGGACGAGGTAGTCGCATTCGAGCTCGAGCAGCTGCTCGTTCGTGACGGGCTCCGCGCCGGCAAAGCCGCAAACCGAGCCGGCAATCTCGAAGTGTCGATCGAGGGCTTCGATGTCCAGCCCCCGGGGGCTATGGATACCGCCTTTGACATCGCTCACCGCGACGATCCGGAAGCCCAGCTCCGACGCCAGGCGGGCGGTCCACGAACCGACGTTTCCGTAGCCCTGCACGGCGATGCTGATGTCCTCGGCCTTGGCCTCTTCGGCCGCCGTGTACTCCCGCATGATGGTCACGACGCCCCGGCCGGTGGCCTGAGTACGGCCGTAGCTGCCGCCGAGCTCAACCGGCTTGCCGGTCACGATCTCCGGCGTGTATCCGTAGCGATCGCCGTAGCCGTCCATCATCCAGGCCATCGTCTGAGCATTGGTGCCCATGTCGGGTGCCGGGATATCCCGGTTCGGGCCGAGCATCATGCCGATGTGCCGCACGTACGAACGAGTGAGCGCATTCAGTTCGCGATCGCTCATCCGGACGGGATCGCACTGCACTCCCCCCTTGGCCCCACCGAAGGGGAGGTCGAGCAGCGCGCACTTATAGGTCATCAACATCGCGAGGGCCCTGACCTCCGCCCGGTTGGCATCCGGGTGGTAGCGGACGCCGCCCTTGTAGGGACCGCGGGCACCGTTGTGCTGGATGCGGTATCCGGGAAATATGCGGAGCGAGCGATCGTCCATGCGGACGGGAACCTGAACCTCCATCTCGCGCCATGAGGTCCGGAGGAGCCCGACGACCTCGGGCTGAAGGCCGAGCCGGGCCGCCGACGCCTCCATGGTCTTCACGACGGCGTTGTCGGGAGAGGGACGCGGCTCCGTGGCCGGACGGTCGGCGGTGGCTGTCATCGAAGGCTCCTCATTCGCTGCTGGTCGTTCTGATTACGTTAGCGCCGGGCGCACTTCCCCGCTCCTCCTCAGTCCGCTCACAGGGTCTCGCGGTTGGGCCGGGAGGAAAGACCCGGTAACCAGGTGACGAAGAGGTGAACGGGGCGTAACAGGAGCGAGCCTTGCGGTACGATGATCGGGTCAATGGCGACGCGAGTCCTCGGCAACCGGGCAGACGGGCGATTGCTGGGCTACATCCTCCTCGGGGGGATGGCGCTGGCGCCGGTGCTCCTCTTCGCCCTCGGTCCCCTGCGCGGCGAATCTTTTGGTGAGGCGGACCTTCGCGGTCCGGCCGGGATAGCGCTGGCATTCTCGGCCGGCGTTCTTTCGTTTGTCTCGCCCTGCGTCCTCCCGATCGTGCCGGTCTATCTGACTCACCTCTCCGGCGCGAGCGTGGAACACGGCCGGATCGTGAGCAACACACGTATAACGTTTACGCACGCTCTCGCCTTTACGGGCGGCCTCTCGCTTGTCTTCATCATCCTCGGCTCGAGCGCCGGGCTTCTTGGTTCTTATGTCGTAGTAGATCACCAGCGCGAGTTCGAGCAGTTCGCCGGGCTCGTCCTCATGGTCATGGGGGCGATCCTCGTCCCCTCCTACGGCCGCCGGTCGCCGCTCAAGTCGGCTCTTCTCCTTGTCGCGCTCGCCCTCGGTTTCCTCCTGGTCGCCGAGCTGGCCGATCTCAGGGGGGATCGGGTCAGGCTCGCCGCCCTCGGACTGGCCTTCCTCTTCGCCTGGCTGAAGTTCTCCGGCTACATCCAGCTGCACATCCTTCAGCGCCAGCTCGAAATCGACACAAGCCGCATCCGGGGCGTCGGCTACACGCGTTCGGCGATCATCGGGGGCGCCTGGGGACTGGGCTGGACGCCGTGCATCGGCCCGGTCCTCGCCGCAATCCTTACGCTGGCCGGAACTTCGGGAGACGCCCTGCTCGGTTTCTACCTGCTCGCCGCCTACTCGGTCGGCTTCTCGGTGCCCTTCCTCATCACCGCTCTCCTCCTTAGCGATGCTCAGGGCTTCCTCCGCAAGATCACGCCGTTCGCACCGGCGATCGAGGTCGCTGCGGGGGTGATGCTGATTGGAGTAGGAATGCTCCTGTTCTCGGGCCGCCTGACCAACCTCAACCAGTACTTCGAGTTCCTCGGCTTCAACGAAGGATTGTAAGCATCCCGTTCTGAACCATCCGAGTGCGAAGACGCCCCGGCGGATGATCCGCCGACGCTGGCGGACCGGCCCGCAAACGCCCGCTATTCGAGAGACCAGAACTCGGCCAGGTGCTCGGCCTCCAGCCGCCCCTGCCTCACCCCGGCATTCGCCACGACTGCCCGCCGTTCGGGATCCATGAGATTGGGGCCGAATGCCTCGAGACTCTCCCCATCTGGCTCGATGAGCTCCACCTCGCCCCCCAGCTCCCGCAGAACTGCCAGTTCCGCGGCGATCTGCGCACGCGACCGCTCGGCCATGGCGGGGGCGTTGGAAACCGCTCCGCTGGTCACCGACACCACGAGCACTCTGGCGGATCCGACGACGATGTCGGCGTTCGTCGCCGACCGCATGCCGCCGTCGATGTAGCGCCGGCCATTGATCGTAATCGGCGGATAGATGCCCGGGACGGCACAGCTCGAGGCGACCGCCCTGGCGAGTCCGACGTGGGACTCGGCGGTCCAGACGACGAAGTCGCCCGTCTCGGCGTCGATCGCCGTACAGGCAAAGGCCCGCTCCGGCCAGGCATCCGCGGGAAGGCCGTCGAGCCAGCCACCGAAACTGCCGATGAACGCAGACTCGTCCACCGTCTCCGCAGCCAGCGCGAAGGCGCCTACCTTCCTTCTGGCCGCTTCCGCAGGGCCTTCCGCCGTAGCGGCCTCGGTCATCAGCTCCATGAGCTTCCGGAAGGCTCGGGCGGGAGCGCCGGCTCCCCTCCCGGTACTGGTCGCTCCGGGCCTGGCTGAGGGGCCGGGGGCCGCCAGCTGAGAGGCAGCGAGCTCCTGGGCCTTCCTCCCCATTCGCAGCTGCGCTCCGACGAAGGAGCCGGCAGATGTACCGACGATCAGATCGGCGTCCGCGGCGCCCACGCCGCCCTCTTCGAGGCCCGCGATCAGACCCGACTCCCAGGCGATCCCGACAGGACCGCCGCCTCCGAGAACGAGTGCACGTCTGGGCATGGGGTGAGGCTACGGGTGAAACGGCGTTCAGACCAGAGGCTGATCTGCCTCGTAACACTCTCTGTGGAGCACTACCGGCGCCTTCGCCAACAGCTACTTGCAAGGCCTCAGGGGGACGAGTGACGGGTGCGCGCTATTACGCCGGAGGAGTCCGTATAGTCGAGCGCGGGAGCGGTGGCGGGCTGCAGTTCACGCTCTCGGGGAGGGCGGCATGAGAATCGAACCGGGACAGCTGATAAGCCTCGGCTACGGGCGTTACGTGCGGTCGGACGCGGTCACAGTGGTCGAGCCCGTAGTGGAGGGCCGGGGCCCGGGCAAGCGTTCCGTCGTCTGGGTGGAGGGCGTGCCCCAACCTCTGGTCGGCTCAAGAGCGGAGGACACCGTCGCCCGCGACCTCGTGACCTCTCCAAGCGATGAGCTGGCGCGTTCCCGGGAGGTCTTCGCCGCGCTCGAGCGGGTGACCGATGCACTCGAAGAGGTGCCGGCCGTCCTCCTCCGCGTCGTGGAGCAGGAAACCGGAGTCGACCTCGCCGAACTGGCCGGCCAGTCGCGCCGCGTGCTGTCGGCCGGCGCGGAAACGCTGTAGGCCGGCCCCACCGGACTGGTCGCGACTAACCTCTCGGCAAGCCGAGGCCGCGGGTGGCGATCACGTTGCGCTGGATCTCGCTCGTGCCCCCCTCGATGGTGTTCGCAACAGAACGGAGGAACGACGTAGCGTATCCGTCCCAGATGGAATCCAGGGGGTGTGCCTGAGCCTCCATCCGGCCCACCTGCATCGTCATCAGAGTGATCTTCTGATTCAGTTCCATCGCGCAGAGCTTCGCCATCTGCGAGAGCTGGGTGGGCGCGATTCCGGTCTTCTCCTGTTCGGCCGCGATCCGGTAGCCGACGAACCGGAGCACCTCGGTCGCGATGTGGCAGTCCACGAGCCGGGCCCGCGTCGGATCGGTCAGCTTCGCCCGGCCGCCGCGGATGTGGTCGATGAAATCGTCGAGCGTGCGTCGCGCCCCGGAGGTCGATCCGATTGACGAGCGCTCGAAGTCGAGAGCCACCGCAAGTGTGTACCAGCCGCGGTTTTCTTCGCCGACGAGCTGCGAAGCCGGGATCCGGACATCGTTGAAGAACACCTCGTTGAACTCGTGACGTCCGGCCATGTTGACGAGGGGACGGACCTCCAGGCCCGGGGTGTCCATCTCGACGAGGAACATTGATATCCCCCGGTGTTTCGGGGCCTCGGGGTCCGTCCTGGCGGCCAGCCAGCCCCAGTTCGAGGTATGAGCGCCGGATGTCCAGATCTTCTGCCCGTTGACGACGTACTCGTCGCCGTCGCGCACGGCGCGGGTCTGAAGCGAGGCGAGGTCCGAGCCGGCTCCGGGCTCCGAGTAGAACGTGCACCAGATGTCGTCGGCATTGGTGATCCGCGGGAGGAAGCGCTCCTTCTGCTCATCGGTGCCGTAGAGGATCAGCGCCGGCCCGACCCACCAGACCCCCATGCCGCCGGCCGGAATGCGCTCGTAGCCCATGACCTCGTTGAAGATCATCTGCTGGATCGGCGTGGCGCCGAGACCGCCGTATTCCTCCGGCCAGGGCATGGCGAGCCACTTCTTCTTCGCGAGCTCCTGCTGGACGTGGCGGCTGAACCGGGAATCCTCCCGTGGATCGAAACCCGGTGGAGGAGCGAGCCTGGTCGCGAACTCCTTAACTTCTGCCTGAAAGGCGGCGTGCGCGGGGGAGAGTCGAAAGTCCATGTCAGCCTCCGGAGATCGGTGCGTGAGCGAAGTCTACGTTGCGCAACCGCCTCCGGCACCTTCGCGGCAAGCGAAGATGGACACCGGAGCGATCTGCAGTATGTTCCCGGGATGCGCAGCGCCCACACGCCAGCACGGCGAAGGAGCCCGTGGCCCTTCGCCCCGATAGCCTTTCTCACCGTCCTTCTGGCCGCCGCCGGCACGACGGCATGCGGTTCGGACTCGAACGACGACTCAAGCCCTCCGGCGGAGGCGACTCCGGCCGAGGGGATCGATGTCCGGCTCTTCGTCCACGACGGCGTGGCCCACCGATACGCCGTCGATGTGCCCCCGCGGTACGACGGCTCCGCTCCCGTGCCGATGGTCTTCTACTTCCACGGTGGCGGGGGATCGATCCGGAACGGACTCGGGCGTTTTGACGTGCGTGCAGCAGCCGAGCAAGCAGGCTGGCTCCTCGTGATTCCGGAAGGTTACTCGCCGCGTTCGCTGCTCGGGCAGGATTACAGTTGGAACGCCGTTCACTGCTGCAATCCCGCGCTCGCCCGCAACGTTGACGACCCGGGGTTCGTTCGCCACCTCATCGAGTCCCTGAGCTCCGAGTTCAACGTCGACCCGACACGGATCTACGCGATGGGCTTCTCGAACGGGGGGATGCTGACTCACCGCCTCGCCTCCGAGCTGAGCGACCTGCTGGCAGCGGCCGTCGTATCCGAGGGCACGATCGGCGGGCAGGCGAAGAACGCGCCCGAACCGGCCCAGATCACTCCGCCGTCACGTCCGGTCCCGGTCATGATGTATCACGGCGCCAAGGACAGGAATGTCCGCCCTGAGGGCGGGCTCACCGGCAATCTCAAGAACGCGGGACGCTACGACATGTCCCTCGAGGAGTCCGCGTCGTTCTGGGCGGACGCTGATGGCTGCGACCCTGAACCGGAGACGGCCGGCGAATCGTGGGGGACACTGTTTACGTTCAGCGGCTGCGACGCCGGCAGCGAAGTCGTCGTCCTCCTGATGGATGAACTCGACCACAGCTGGCCCTACGAAGGCAACAGCGGCGTCCGCGGCGCGGACGAAGCGATCCGCTTCCTCGGCCGCCACTCGCTCCAGTAGCCGTCGGGAGCGGCGCCGCCCCCGACGCCGCTACATGGGACGCGGTGCCCCCACAACGCTCACGTTCCTTCGCCCTCCGGTACGGCCGCTCGCTCAGGGCCCGGCTCAGGCGTCGGCGACCCGCACGATGGTCGTCCCGACAGTGCGGCCGGCCAAGAGGTCCACGAATGCCTGCGGGGCCCGTTCCAGTCCGTCGTAATCCGTCGTCTTGAGTTTGAGCCTGCCTTCGCCGGCCCATGCCCGCAACTGCTCACGAGCGGAGTCGTACTCCTTGATGAAGTCGAAGACGAGGAATCCCTCCATCCGGACGCGGTTGTTCACGAGCAGCCCTGGGACGCCCCGCGGGCCCGGCTCCGGGTGAGTCGTGTCGTACTGGCTGACGACGCCACAGCAGACGATCCGCCCGTGTGTGTTCATGCGGAACAGCGCGCTTCCGAGGATCGCTCCGCCGGTGTTGTCGAAGTAGACGTCGATCCGGTTCGGAGTCGCCTCCCGGAAGGCCGCCCGAAAGTCGTCACGCTTGTAGTTCACCGCCAGGTCGAAGCCGATCTCGCCGGTTAGCAGGGCGCACTTCTCGTCCGATCCGGCGACACCGACAACGTTGCAGCCCTGGATCTTCGCGATCTGACCGGCGATGTGCCCGACGGAGCCCGCTGCCGCCGACACAACGACGGTTTCCTCTTTCCGCGGGAACCCGATCCTCAGGAGTCCAAAGTAGGCGGTGAGGCCGTTCGTGCCGAGCGCCCCGAGCTGGAAGGCAGGGTCTGTCCCCGCCTCCACTTTCTCGAGCTGTTCCGCATCGTGCACCGAGTAGTCCTGCCAGCCGGTCGGGGCCACGACGAGGTCGCCTGCACGCAGATCCGGCGACTTCGAGGCAGCCACCTTCGCAACCCCGGTGCCGCCCATCACCACACCCGCTTGTGGCGCACCGGCGTAGCTCGCGCTGCCCTGCAGGCCGGCGCGCTGGCCGGCACCGATCGTGAGGGCCAGCGTTCGAAGGAGGACCTGCCCGTCCTCCGGCGAGGGCGCCGGCGAGGACCTGAGCTCGAAGTGGTCATCCCGCAGCGGTCCATCCGGGACGGACGCGATAAGGATCTGCTTGTTTTCGGGCATGATTCGCTCTCCAGTCGTGAACCGGACACCGGGCGGCGGTCATCTCCGTTCAATCGCCGTCGTGCGAAGCGCCACCGCACGGCCCGCGCTCACGGGGGACACTAGAGGGCGCGCAGAAGGGATCGTCAAGAGGCAGGACCGCGGTGACTGTAAGCTGAGCGGTCAGCGGGAGACAGGAAAAGGAGATCGGGAGCCCGAATGAATGCACTCGACGGACTGATCGTGTTGGACCTTTCCGGCACTGTTGCAAGCGCTCTCTGCGGCAAGCTGTTCGCCGACTTCGGAGCCCGGGTTGTCAACATCGAGCCCCCGGGCGGACATGCCACCCGAGCGCTACCGCCACACCTTCCCGGTGCCGGGCCCGGAGAAGGCAGCGGGATCCACGCCCTCCTCAGCCCCCACAAGGAGTCGGCCGTCATCGATCTCGCAACCACAGCCGGCCGCGACGAGCTGCTGACCTGGGTCCGTGCGGCCGACGTCGTGATCGAAGCGGAGGGCCCGGGCGTACTCGAGGGTCACAGGCTGGGCTTCGACGCTCTCCGCGCCCGGTCGCCGGACTTGATCCTCTGCTCCATCTCCTGGTGGGGAGCGACGGGGCCCTTCGCAGCGTTGCCGGGCAACGACCAGACCATCCAGTGCAGTATCGGGCAGGTCCACGGCCTCGGGCCGATCGACGGTCCGCCGATGCTCCCGAGCGGCTATCCCGTCCAGGTGGTGGGCGGTGTAACCGCGTTCGACGGCATCATGGTGCACCTGCTGGGAGGCCTGCGCGGCCGCGCGCGGCCGGCCCACATCGACGTGTCCCTCTTCGAGGCCGCGATGGCTCTCACCGAGACGGGGCCGCCGGCCTCGACGATGTCCGACCTGCGGCCACCGAGGATGGGCGTGAACCGGTTTGTACCCACCTACCCGGCTTCGATCTACGAGACGGCCGGGGGCTGGCTCGGCGTCACCGCTCTCACCCCGAAACAGTGGCACGACCTCTGCGAGATGGCAGACGTCGAAGGTCTGGCGGACGATTCCGAGCTCGACATCAGTCTCAACCGCCTGCTTCAGGCCGACCGGGTCGACGCGGCTCTGGTGCCGGCGTTCAGGCGGCGGAGCGCCGAGGAGTGGTTCCGCGAAGGCCAGGCCCGGCGGATCCCGCTCGCCCTCGTCCCAACGATGGCCGACCTGTTCGCCAGCGAGCAGCTTCGTGCGCTCGATGCGTTCCGCACGATTTCGAGCCCGACGCTGGGCGAGCACGAAGTGCCGGCCGAGCCTTTCCGGCTCCACGCCACGCCCGCGCGGAAGGATGGCCCGATCGCAGCCCTCGGTGAACACCGGCCCCCCGGCACGGGTCTTCAGAGGGCCGGCCTGGCAGCCGAGATCCGCCTGGCCGGGGAAGCGCGACCGGGGGCGGTGAGACCGCCTCGCGATCGCCCGGCGATCCTCGACGGCCTCCGTGTGCTTGACCTCACCATGGGCTGGGCCGGCCCCCTCGCCGCCCGCCATCTGGCCGACGCGGGAGCGGAGGTCATCAAGGTGGAGTCACCTACCCGGTTCGACTGGTGGCGAGGCTGGGATCTGACACCGGAGCGGATCGCGGAGAGAGCCTACGAGCTCGCTCCCAACTTCAACGTCATGCAGCGCAACAAGCTCGGCATCTCCGTCGACGTCACCCGTCCCGCGGGATACGACCTGATCGGCCGTCTGCTGTCGATCTCGGACCTTGTGATCGAGAACTTCTCCGCCGACGTGATGCCGAAGCTCGGACTCGAGTGGGACGCCGTCCGCGGCCTCAATCCGCGGATCGTGATGCTCTCGATGCCGCCATTCGGGGCGGGCGGTCCCTGGCGCACGTACCGCGCCTACGGCTCGACCGTCGAGCAGGCGGCCGGGACCCCACACCTGCACGGTTCCCCGGAACAGCCGCCCGTGATGACCCACGTGTCCATCGGGGATCCTGTGGCGGGTGTCCACGCCACAGCGGCACTGCTCATCGCCCTCTATCACCAGCAGCGAACCGGCGAAGGCCAGCTCGTGGACATGTCCCAGGTACAGGCGACGACGTGGCTGGGGCTGCACGGGGTCGCGAACCAGGTGCTCCTCGGCACGCCGCCCGACCGCACGGGCAACCGCCACCCGTTCCAGGCTCCCCAGGGCGTCTACTCCTGTGCCGGCGAACAGCAATGGCTGGCGCTGACGGTTGAGAACGATCGCCAGTGGGAGCAGCTCGTCGCCCTGCTCGACGATCCCGACCTCGCAGACCCGGAGCTGCGAACCGTGGCGGGCAGGCAGGCGGCCCACGATTCAATCGACGCCGCCATCACCGGCTGGAGCCGGTCCCTGGATCGGGACGAAGCAGTCCGCGCTCTCCTCGGCGCCGGCATCCCGGCGGCAGGGACGTTGCTTGCGCCCGAAGTCCTATCCCACCCCCAGCTCCAGGCGAGAGACTACTGGCAGTGGATCGAGCGGCCCTTCGCGGGCGTACTACCCCACGGCGTAGCCCCTTACCGCACGGGCCCGCAGCCGGCGGCGATCGACTTCCCGGCCCCGACTCTGGGCGAGCACTCGAGGGAGGTCCTCGGCTCGCTTCTGGGGCTCGGGACGGCTGAGCTCGACCGTCTCGAAGCGGACGGCGCGATCGGAGAGGTGCCGGTCCTCGCCTGAATCAGCGCATCTTCCACTGGGGTGGCCGCTTCTCCGCGAAGGCGCGGGCGCCTTCGACCGCGTCCTCGGAGCCCCAGACGGACTGGATAAGGCCGGATGCCAGGAGACGGCCGTAGTCCTGCGGTACCTCGAGGCCGAGGTGGGCAAGCTTGCGCGTCGCACGCACCGCAAGCGGGGCGTTACCGGCGATCGTCTTCGCCATCGCCATCGCCGTGTCCAGCAGTTCTGCCTGCGGCACTACCTTCGTAACCAGGCCCATCCGAAGCGCGTCCTCGGCGTTGGCCGGCTCGGCGCTCAGGAGCAGCCACATCGCGTTCGACAACCCGACGAGACGGGGGAGCGAAAACGACCCCGACGGCGGGCAGAGGCCGACGCGCACCTCGGCGAGGGCGAACGTCGCGTTCTCCGAGCAGATGCGGATGTCACAGGAGAGGGCCTTCTCGAAGCCGCCGCCGTATGCGAATCCGTTGACCGCAGCGATCGTCGGTTTGCCGATGTCGGGCGGGATGCGGTCGAAGGCCGGAACCGGGGCGCCGCCGGAGCCGCCCCCGCCGCCGCTGGACTCCGCCACCTCCTTGAGATCGCGTCCGGCGCAGAACGCGCGCTCACCGGCGCCCGTGTAGACGGCGATCCAGGCGTCGTCGTCCCCCGCGAATCTCTGCTCCGCGGCGCGGAGCTCCCCGCCCAGCTCGCGGCCGAGCGCGTTCATACGATCGGGTCGGTTCAGTGTGATGAGCGCGATGTGATCGCGCACTTCGTAGAGAACGTACGGCACTGGGGAATCCCTCCGTGTGTTGGCTGACGCGACATTGCCATGTTTGCACCCGAGAGTACAGGCCGGCTCGTGCCCGGGTCGTTCTCAGGCCGGCGGGGCGAGCGCGAGGATCCGGGCCGGATTCGTCACCAGCAGCCGCTCAATCCAGCTTTCTGTCATCCCTTTCCGCTTCATCAGAGGCACGACGTTCTCGAGGATGTGGGCGTAGCCCCAGCCACCCCAGGTCACGAGGCATGTCCGCCGGCAGATGTCCTGAGACACCAGAAGGCGGTCGCCGAATCCCTGGTCGCTGAGCCAGACGAGGTGATCGATGCGCGTGGCGTCGTTCGGCATATCGATCGCCGCGTACTGGTAGAACGACGACTCCTGCCCGAAGAGATCGAACTCCAGGTGGCAGCCGGTCGCCCCGAGCCTGCGCATCGCTTCGCGGTCGAACAGCGTCCGGTCGAGATGGCCGACGATCGTGCGCGAAGGATCGCCGCCGGCCTCGATGACCACCTCCATGACGGTGAAGGGCGCGTCGGGATGGCGGCCCGGATGGATGAGCAGCGCCGCGCCGGTCTGCCGCTGCGCCTTCGCGGCCGCGCGAAGGGCTTTCCGTTCGTTCCCGGTGATCGGATGTTCGGTGCCGATCTCGCCGATGATGCCGGACCGGATGGAGGTTCCATCGGCGCCGTCGACGATGTCGGCCACTATCTCAGCCGTCAGCTCGTCCTCGGTCCGTGAGTCCATATCGAAGGGGTGCTGCGACCCGAGGTAGCGTCCGCAACCCATGACAACGTGCAGGCCGGTTTCGCGCGAGATCCGGGCGAGGGCCTCGGGGTTTCGAGCGAGGTCCGGATTCGTGGCATCAACAATGGCACCGCCCCCGGCATCCCGGAAGAGGCCGGCCTCGCGGATGGCCACCGCCTCGTCGGTCAGGCTGTGCTCGTCCACGTGAAAGCCGTGGCGGCGGGCCCAGTAGCTCGTCCGGAGCGTCACGGGCTCGCCCGCCCGTGGATCGGAGGAGAGAGACTCGATCCCGAGGCCCGCCTCGCGGCGCCAGCGGTGGAACTCGAGGATCAGGTGCTCGTGCATGAGAGTCCGGCCCAACCGGGACGGACTGACATCACCGAGGACGGTTCGCACCACGCCTGTCACCGCGCACTCCCGCGGCCTGCTCCCGGATCGGGAGCGGGCCCGCCGGCAACGCTACATCATCGGCATGTGCGACGACGCCGGGAGTTCGCTGCCCGGGATGGGCTCCCGCCGGCAAAGATCAGCGCCCCCATGCCGAGCGTGAGCCAGGGACGCCGGATACTGGGCACCTGGCGGCCCCGGCGGCCTCGTATCTGTAGCCGGCGGGGTGCTGTTGAAGGAGACGGCTCTTGCTTTTCAGCGGCCCCCGCGGGCAGACTCAGCGATCAATCCAGACCGACAGGGGAGGACCGATGCCGGCGCCACTTGCGGGACTGACAGTCCTCGACCTTTCGCAGGGGATCTCCGGCCCGTTCTGCGCGAAGCTTCTCGGAGATCTTGGCGCCGACGTCATGAAGATCGAGCCTCCGGGTGGAGACTTCACACGGAACGCCGGCCCGTTTCCCGGCGGCGAGGCCGACCCGGAAGCGAGTGCACCCTTCCTCTATCTGAACACGAGCAAGCGCTCGGCCGTGATCGATCCGGACGCCCCGGACGGACCGGCCAGGGTCGCGGCGCTGGTGGCGCTCAGTGATGTCGTCGTGGCGGGCGAAACCGAGGGAGAGCTCGCGGCTCGGGGGCTGGGATTCGAGCAGATCCGGCGCTGGAATCCGCGCGCCGTGCTGACAACGATCTCGGGCTTCGGGTCGGAAGGGCCCCACGCCGGCTACAGATCTTCGAACCTGATCACCTGCGCGGCCGGCGGTTGGGCCGACACCTGCGGCGCGCCGGACCGCCAGCCACTCCAGGCCGGCGGCGACGTCGTGCTGACCCTTGCCGGAGCCTTCGGCGCCGTCGGAACTCTGCTTGCGATCCTTGGGAGGGATCGCCACGGCCACGGGGAACATGTCGACGTAAGCGCCCAGGAGGCAGCTCTCGTAGCCGCGCTTATTCCCTCCCTCTGGTACGAGTACACGGGCCAGCTCCGGCGGCGGAACTCGGCGGTCGCCTCCGGACCTTCGTTCATCCTCCCCTGCGCAGACGGTCACATCGGCGTCAACGTCCTCACACAGGCTCAATGGGAGCTCCTCTGCAACTTCATGGGCCGGCCCGAGATGGCCGGGGATCCTCGGTTCCAGGCGGGCGAACGCCAGGGACGCGCGGACGAGATCAGGGAGTGCTGGATGCCCGCTCTGGCCGGCCGGACCGCGGCTGAGATCTTCCACGATGGTCAGGCCTGGCGCGTCCCCTTCGGGCTGGTCCCCGACGCCGCCGGGATCCGGCACTTCCGGCCGCACATCGAACGCCGCTACTTCGTCGACCTCGAGCACCCTGCGGCGGGGGAGATCACCGTTCCCGGGTCATGGTTCCGCTCATCCGTGATGTCGGCCGATATCCGCCGCCCGCCGCTCCTCGGCGAACACACGGCCGAGCTCCCGCAGGCCGCAGCTCCCCGGAGGGCCGAGGTTGGCGCCGGGCCGGCGACCCTCCCTCCGCCGCTCGATGGAGTGCGGATCGTGGACCTCACGATGTTCATGTCGGGACCGATGGCGACCCAGATCTGCGCCGATGCCGGTGCGGAAGTGATCAAGGTCGAGTCGGTCCAGCGCCTCGACGGCTGGCGCGGTGGCGGCCGGAACGGGACTTCGAGCGACGGCGTCCCACCCTGGGAGAAGTCGCCCTTCTTCAACTGGGTGAACCGCAACAAAAAGGGGATCACTCTCAACCTGACCGACGAGCGGGGCGTCGCGATCCTCAAGAAGCTGGTCGCGGGAGCGGATGTTCTGATCGAGAACTACACGCCTCGCGTGATGGAGAGCTTTGGCCTCACGTATGAGACCCTTAGAACGGTGAAGCCTGACATCATCATGATTTCGATGCCCGGGTTCGGGCTGGAAGTCGGCTGGCGGGACTACGTGGCCTTCGGGATGTCGACGGAGCAGATGTCCGGCATGACCCATTTCACCGGGTACGAGGACGGCCCGCCCATCTTCACGGGCTCGAACGGCGGCGACCCGTTCGTCGGGGGCCTGGCTGCGCCGACGCTTCTCTCCGCCCTTCCCCACCGGGACCGGACCGGCCAGGGCGCGC
>CAZHMF010000022.1:15071-28553 GCA_964533605.1 uncultured Anaerolineaceae bacterium | reverse complement strand
CCAGGGAGGGCAAGTACATTGGAACTTCGCGAGGCCATGGGCCGCCGCCGCTCGATTCGTTTCCTCAATCCCGCAAGGCCGGTCGAGAAGGAAAAGATCCAGGTCATGTTCGAAGCGGCGCGGATCGCGTCCCACTGGGGCAACACGCAGAGTCTCAGGGGCATCGCCCTCTTCCGCGACTCCGATGCCGACAAGCTGGACATGCTGCAGGGTGCGATCATCGGCTGGCAGTTCCGGATCGCTCCGGCGGTCATCGTCTGGTATGTGGATCCCGAGGACGCGGTCGACTACCAGGCGGAAAGCCTTATGAAACTCGCGGAAGTCGGAGCCCTCGGTGTCGGCTCGCTCGAAACACGTATGGCCGGGGTGCAGGAGACACTGCTCCCGATCTTCGCAAACCTCCGGGAGGTGCTCACCGCACCGGGAATCAACGAGGTGGATTGCGGTCAGGGGATCGCCCAGGCGACGCTGGCCGCCTTCGAGATGGGACTGGGTACGTGCTGTGTCGGCGCCGGTCCCCGAGGCCAGGAACTTATGAACGCCCTCGGCGTTCCCGATCGCTGCCGGCTGTTGCTCATCCAGACCGTCGGCTACCCCCTCGAACACTGGGAGGCGGGAGGGCAGCGGCCACGCAAGCCGTTCGAAGAGCTGTTTCACATCCACAACTTCGGTGAAGCCTATCCACGGGCAGAGGAAGTCGTGGACGAGCTCACCGAGGACGGCCTGTTCACCCGGCCGGCGCCTCTTCCCGGGAGGGACGAGGAGATCCTCATGCTCGAAAAGGCGCTCGACATCAAGGAGCCCGGAGTGCTCTGAGAGGACATGGGGGACGGCGCCGTGCGGGGACTACTGACCCGCCAGATACTCGATTGGGGTGAGCCCGCTCGCAACGATGGCAGCGGCAACGTCGTCGCCCACGTAGCGGACGTGCCAGGGCTCGTACACATACCCTGTGATCTGCTCGGCACCTTCCGGGTAGCTCAGGACGAAGCCGAACCGGGCGGCGTTCTCGGCGACCCACCGTCCCTCCGCCGTGTTGCCGAAACCTTCGAGCTCGAACCCATTGCTGGCACTCGTGAGATCCCCGGTGGTTCCGAGCTGGTGCTCGCTGTGCCCGGCTCTGGCGCTTGAACGGTCCGCATATTCCTGCCCGAAGGCGGCCACATTGTACGCGTAGGTGCGCTCCTGGTCGGCATAGCTTCGGTAAGCACTGCGGACGACCATGACAAGTCCCGCATCCCTCGCGGCATCGAGCATCCTGACCATCGCCGCGGCAGCCTCTTCGCGGAGCGCGATCGGGAGGTCTATCACGTACGACATCCGGTCTGGGAGGAGAGTGAGGTCCGGCGGTTCGCAATCGGGCGGAAGACTTCTCTCCTTGCCGAGGGGGACCAGGATCTCCCCACAGGGGAGGAGCGGCCCCAGTGTCGGTGTCGCCGTAGCCGTCTGATCGGGTACCGGTGAGTCCGTCACAGTAGCTGCCGGAGCTGTCGGCGAACTGCCGGCGGGGCTCCCGTCCGGCGTATCCGTCGCGGCGGGAAGGATTGCCGAGCCCTCGCCGTCGCCGTCCTGCATCAACGCAAAGAAGATGACCGCTGCGAGCGCGACGGCGACCACCAGCAGCGCAGCCCACGGCCGCCAGGACAGGCCTCCCCGTCCACGGCCTGGCCGGGCGGGCTGCACACCGCGGCCCCGGCCTCTTCTCCTCCTGCCCGGGTTCGCGCTCAAATCAGGTCCCGCCGCCTGCCACGCGCGGATCCCGGCGGACATCGTCCACGAAAGCCCTCAGCAGGGCGTTCGTGACTTCCGCCCGCTCAAGCTGGAAGAAGTGTCCGGCTCCGGGAATCGGCTCCTGGCGGACGAAGACAACCAGCTCCCTGAGGCGTGTCGGGTCGCCCAGCGGTCGCTCGGCCCAGAACGCCATGAACGGTTTCCGGTCTGCTTCCTTCAGCAGGTCATCCCAGCTATCGCTGAACTCATGCCTGTCAAGCATGCCCGCCGCTATCTCGGCCGAACAGTCGCCCAACACTCGTCGCAGGCTGGACTCGAGCTCGGGTGGCGTGCCCGGCCGGAAGAAGCCGTCGATGAGGCCGGCTGCCGGAATCAGTGTCCCCGCAGCGTTGATCTGTTCGGCGAGTGTCTGCGCCGCCCGGGCCGGCGGTGACTCACCGATCGGTGAGTCACCAGCAACGACTCCGAGGACGAGATCGGGATACCGGTGGTTCAGGATGAGAGCCGCCAGACCGCCAATGTCGTGCCCGGCCACGATTGCCGGGCCGAGACCAAGTTCACGGATCACTGCCGCCAGGTCATCGGCCGCGGTTGCCATGTCGCAGGGCTGGGCAGGCGGGGATTCCCCACGTCCTCTGAGGTCCACGGAGACGCACCGATAAGAAGTCGCCAGATCGGTAACCTGGGGTTCCCAGACCGAGCTGTCAGCAGCCCAACCGTGGACGAACAGGAATGGCGGGTCGCCGGTGCCGCATTCCGTCACGCTCAGCCTCGCCGTGCCCGTGTTGATCAGGCTCAACTGTCCTGCCTTCGCCGTCTTCGGCTCACCGCCCCTCGCCCTTCGCGGACGGCCAGGCTCCCCGCTTTGCGGACCCCTTTCCCCGCGAGGCGCAGAGCTGCCCGTGCGGGCCTTCTGCGCCTCTCCACCAGGGGCTCACCGGGTTGAGAGCCGCCACCCGGTCGGGCCAGGTTCAGCTCCCGGTCCAGGACGCTGGCGCTCTCCGCGGCTGCTGCCAGGCGAGCGCGCCCGGCGGCTGCAATCTCGTCGAAAGCTGCGGTGGCCCGGTCCAGGGACGCGCCGGTTTCCCTGCGAATATCTCGGCGCGAGAGTCGCCGTTTTCGCTTCCCGGCGCCGCCCCCGGCTAGCGCGCGCACGCCGATCACGATCGCGGCCGTGGCGAGAGCCGCGGCACCAACCACGATCAGGAGGCTCCGTCCGGACCTTGGACCCCTCACCGGAGCCGGGATCCCCGGGGCCTCGCTGGCGGTCAGTCTGGCGCGCAGCGCCTCGCGCGCACGCCGCAGATCACGGGCGACGCGCCCGTCCGTCTGGGCCGCGGATCCAGCCGCTTCGCCCACGGATCCGGAGCTTCCCGCGGTCCCCTCCGTGGCTTCGGCGAGGAAGCCGAGCACCTCGCGCGTGAACGCCTCGGGACCGTCTCCCGGCACGCTGTGACCGGCACCGGGCACGACGACGAGACGGGCGGACTGCATCTCCCTGGCGGCTCGTTCGGCCACGTCCTGGCTGAGCACATCCGACTCGCCGCCGCGGACGAGCAGCGTGGGAACGGTGACATCGCGAAAGAGGGCCCAGGTCTCTTCGCTGCTGAGCCGGCTTCCCACGGATATTCCGGAAGACGGGACTCGGAAGCGGCCATCGAACTTCCACGTCCAGAGGCCCTCCTCCGCAGCCGGCTTCAGCCGGTGGCGCATCCGGTCCCTTATGTTCTCGATACTCCTACGCGGGTTGAACTGGTGAGCCATCTGAACAAACTGCTCGAACTCCAGATTGTCCGGCCCTCGCGTGAACCGAACGATATTGTCGACGCCCTCGCGCACGGCTTCAGGGCCGACATCCACGAGCACGAGCTTGGAGACCCTCTCAGGATACTTGCAGGCGTAGGTGACCGCGTTGAGCCCGCCCATGCTGTGACCGACCAGTGCAAAGCGCTCCAGCCCCAGCGCAAGGCGCAGTCCCTCGAGGTCGCCGACGAAGGCATCGCGCGTGTAGTCGCCAGCGGCAGACCATTCACTATCGCCATGACCACGCTGGTCGAGACAGATCAGCCTGTAAGTCCCGCGGGCGGCGGCGGCGAACTCGTCGAACATATGCCCGGAAAGGCCGAAGCCGTGCAGCAGAATGACGGGCTCCCCCGACTCCTCACCCCACTCCTGGTAGTGCAGCTTGAGGTCTCCAACCAGGACCTCGCAGTCGCCGTAGACCGTACCCTCCATGCCACCCCCGATGAGTTCGGATCGAAGCTCGATGATACCACCGGCGGGGCGGCAACCGTCCTCAGGAACGGGCGCGCGACTTCGGCTACATCCTCGCGGAGTCACCGCGGGAAACTTCCACGCGGTACCCGGCATCACGGCCCGTGGAGACAACCGGCGCGCCCGGCATCCCGGACAGCCGCGCCCGCAGTCGAGATACGTAGCGGCGAGCCATGCTTCTGGTAGCGGGGCGCCTTCCGGACGTCTCAGACAGGGCTCTCGCGATGGTGGCCGCGCTGACGTAGTCGCCGCTGGCCTCGAGCAGCACCGCCATCACTTCGGACTCCCGGGCGGCCAGCTCGATCTCCGAGTCGCCCCATCGCAGGATTCGCGCCGCACGATCCAGATCGTAGGGACCGAAGGATGAGTTCGGTATCGGGTCCACCGCCGGAAGCGCGTGTTCGCGCATGGCCTCGAACACCGAAGCGGAATCCAGGCGGCCGACTGCGATTCCGTCGAGCTCCATCCTGTAGGCGCCGGGCAGAATGACGCCCGGAACTCCCGGCGGGAGGACGTAGAGGACCGGGATGCGACGCCAGGCGCGAAAGCGCTGTACGCGGCCTGCGACGCGGCTGGCGTCCTCGGGTTCCAGGTTGCTGAGCACCAGGAGGTTGAAGACGCGGCTCGATGCCTGCGCTACCAGACGCCGCCAGAAACGCTCTACGCGAACTTCGACGTCACCGCGTACGATCTGGCTGCCGCCGGGCGCGTCCGGGTTGAGAGCGAGCACGTGGATCAAGAGCTCGAACCTGCTTCAAAGCTGAAATGGCTTTCCAGGGCCGCCCGCTCGAGGCCTCCGTCCGCCGGTCGGCTGTCTAGAAGCCCTTCTCGATCATCGCCCGGGCGACATCTTCGGGACTTGGATTGTAGGCACCACTGGCGATCAGGGCTCGAAGCCTCTCGACTCGCTCCTCCCGGGTCTCGGGGCGGCCGTCGGGGTCGGTCATCAACTCATCTCCTGAGTCCGCCCCGGGGGGCTCGCTGTCCTGGCCTTCGCTCGCAGGCACCTGCAGCGGCTCGAAACGTCGCCTGGCATGCTTCCTATCCACGGTACTCCGACCCGATGGTAGCAGGGGGCGCCCGGCCCCACACCCTCTTGCCTAGAGGTTCGGAAGGGTCTGGTAAGACCAGCAGGTCCTGCCGGCCGTCAGGCGGCCTTTTCTTGGACCATCGACGCCCGAAGACGCCCGAGGGCACGCCCGTGAAGCTGGCAGACTCGGGACTCTGAGATGTTCATGATGGAAGCGATCTCTTTCATCGTCAGTTGCTCCTTGTAATAGAGACTGACGATGAGCCACTCCCTCTCCGGCAGTCCCTTAAGGGCTCCCGCAAGGGCGGCCATCGTCTGCAGTCCTTCGAGACGCGCCGAGAAGTCTTCGTGGGAGGGATCCGGAAATGACGCTGCAGAATGGTTTCCCTCGCCCGTCGAATCGCGGTCCATGAGACCGTCGAGCGAGACCGTGACCCAGCTCACGTCCGAAAGCGTCTGGTGGAACTGCGCCATAGTGAGTCCGAGCCCCTCAGCCAGCTCGGCCCGCGTCGGCTCCCGTCCGAGAGCGACGGTCAGGTCGTTTCTGACATGATCGAGCTTCTTCACCTTTTGACGGACGGACCGCGGAAGTCGGTCCATGGCTCGAAGTGCGTCGAGGATCGCCCCACGGATCCGGCTGATGGCGTACGTCTCGAATCGAACACCCTTCCGATCGTCGTAGCGATCGAGAGCCTCGATAAGCCCCACAATGCCATAACCCACGATGTCCTCGTAGTCGAGGACGCTCGGCAGTCCCAGGCTCATCCTGCCAACAACGTATTTGACCAGCGGTTGGTACTGTTCGATCGTTGCCGCTCGCTCGTCGGCCGACCGGGATCTCGCTCCACCAGTTGCTTTCACGGTCATCTCCCCGCATTGGAACTGCGGAAGCTCCCCCGGTCGTCCACGGGCTTCCCTTCCCGCCTCGGACCGCTCCCGTCGGACAGTAAAGTACCCATTACTGCCGCCGGCGATCATGGGACCATCCCCGTGCATCGCACCGGAAAAACCCTTAAAGCGTGCGGGAAAACCCCTATCTTCTTGGAGGAGGACGGCGGGCGGGGCCGTGGGCACCGAGGGGACGTGAGAGTGGCGCGCAGCGGGGCCGGATGACAGGCCCGCATCGCGTCAGAGTGCAACCGGGGCGTTCCGTTCAGGGGCCGGGGCTGTCGACGACTCGCTGCTCTTCCTCGACGCTTTCCAGCTTCACGATGCCCTTCCTCAGGGCATATCGAATGAGGTCGGTCCTGTTGCGGCCGTGCAGCTTTGCCATGATATGAGACTTGTGCGCCTCGACCGTCTTCACACTGATCACCAGCTCCGTCGCGATGCCCTGGTTCGTGTAGCCTTCCGCAATGAGCTGGAGCACCTCGCGTTCACGGGGAGTCAGGCGATCGGCGCTCGACCGGCCTCTTCCCCGCTTCGCCTGGTAGAGGACTTCCGAGAGGTCGAATCCGGACTGCAGTGAGCTCGAGAAGTAGCGGTTACCCCGGTGCACGCTCTGGATGGCGAGCATCAGTTCATCGGTCCCGGACTTCTTCACCAGGTAGCCCGCTGCACCGGCTCCGACGGCCGCGATGAGCTGGTCCTCGTCCACGAAGCCGCTCAGGACAACCACTTTCGTGGACGGGCTGATGCGGCAGATCTGGCGGGTCGCCTCGAGACCGTTGAGCCCCGGCATCACGAGGTCCATGAGGACGATATCGGGGTGGAGGCGCTCGGCAGCAGCGACGGCCTCGCGGCCGTTTTCGACGTCCGCGATGACCTCGATGCCCGGCTGATTCTCGAGCAGCATGCGAAGGGCCTGGCGGATCACGGAGTGATCGTCGACGAGCATCACCCGTATCGGCCGCTGCCCGTTGCTTCCGACGAGGGCGCCCGACCTTAGCTTTCGTACCTGATCGGAAGCTAAGTGATTCGAGTTCGACATGTCGAACCTCCTCTGCCTGCTCCCCGCCAACAGCGCCGGCAGTCCACGCTGACCCCTACGGGTCCCACCAACATTATCAGGACACCTAGGGGTGCGCACCCGGTCCATTCTCGTTGCCAGGGAGTTACAGGATGGTGAACCGTGCCTCGGCCGGCCGGAAACGGTTGGTCGAGGCACGACCTGCGCGGATCATTCCGACTACCACTACGTCGTACCTTCGCGACATTGACTTCCACCTCTCCGGGTCTGCTCGAATGTCGAATGGTGGCGCGAAGTGGGACCGGCGTTTCACATGCCGGCGGCGCGCCGTAGGGAATCCAGCTCTGGAAGTGCGTCTTCGAGCCTCGCGATTCGGAAGACACCTGGCCTTTCGAGATGAGCGTTCCTGGGCCAGTCGACAAGGAAGACCGGCGTCCCGAGTTCGGCCAGCCAGGCGGCCGTGAACGGATCGTCCTCGAAGTGGGCCAGAGGCCGGAGTGCCAGAATCTGGCGGGCCTTGAACCGACCGGACGTCTCCCTCCAGTGGGGACGCATTCTCACTTCGGGGAGGGAACCGAAGTGGCGGCGCAGCCAGCTCTCCGTCGGACCCCGCGCGGACTCGGCTCTCGCCGTCACGACCATCCAGTCAAAACTCTTTGCGAGTCCTCTGACTGTCTCCACGGCCCCCGGCATCGGCCGCCGGCCGGCATAGCGCCAGCGCTCGGTCCACCAGAGGAGGCTGTAACGCCCCCGCGCATCCCGATCCCTTCCTCTCCCCGTCCCGGGATTGAAGCCGAACGGCGGCCGGCAGAGGACTCCGTCGAGGTCGAATGTCAGGAGTCCGCGTTCCATCATCTGATGCTAGCGTGGCTGGCGCGTAGCGGGCCGGGCCGCAACCGTAGCGCCGTGGGACTCTGGGACGTGCTTCTACTGGCAGGGGCTGCCTTCGCTGCGGGCGCCATCAACACGGTGGCGGGCGGCGGATCCCTCGTCAGTTTTCCGGCGTTGTTGGCAGCGGGTTACCCGGCAAAGCCGGCTAACGTTACGAATACCGTCGCGCTCTGGCCCGGATATCTCGGCGGCACGCTCGGTTACCGCGAGGAGGTTCTTCACCAGAGAACACGGGCCATCGCGCTGCTCCTCCCCTGCGCGGCCGGCGCGGTAGCCGGCTCAGTCATCCTCCTCGGGACGCCCGAGTCCACGTTCGAAACAGCGGTTCCGTTTCTCATCCTCTTTGCCTGCCTCTTGCTTGCCCTGCAGCCCTGGCTTGGAGGGATGGCAGCGAGACTGCAGATGGCCGGCGGCGGGCAGCGGGTGCCTCCGGTCCTCGTAGCCGCCGTGTTCCTGCTGTCTGTCTACGGCGCCTACTTCGGGGCCGGGCTGGGAATTCTCCTCCTTGCAGCGCTCGGGATCCTGCTCCCTGATGAGCTGCAACGTTCGAACGCGCTGAAAGGATTCCTGTCGATGGCGATCAACGCGGTCGCGGTCGCCTGGTTCGCAGCCTTCGGGCCCGTGGAGTGGACGGCAGCCGCCACGATGGCCGTCAGCGCCCTGGCGGGAGGGTACCTCGGCGCGAACGTCGCCCGCGCTCTGGGCGCGCGTTGGCTCCGCGTCGCCGTGATCGGATACGGCCTCATCGTGGTGGCGGTGATCTGGGGCCGTTAGGTCTCGCATCCGTTCGGTCCGGTCTACGGGGTCATACGGGCCGGATCGTCTATCATCTGGAATCTAGAATCCCTGGGAGCGCGGAATGCTTTTTTCTGTCCGTCTCGTATCACGCCAGCCACAAGACATGACTACCGAGGCGTGGCAGGCGATAACCGCCGATCAGCTCCGCACGATCAAGTCTCATCACGACCAGGCGAAGCTCAAGTCGGCTTACCGCGAGACGGGTGCGGGCGTGCTGGCGATATACGACGTCGCCGATGCGCGGGAGATGGATCAGCTGATCGCCGCCATGCCGATGGTGCGATACTTCGCCGAGATTTCAGTCAAAGCGATGTGGGACATGGCCCCGGTACTCGAGGGGATTCAGGACTAGTCAATGGCAGTCAAGGTACTGATCGAAAGGCGCGTGCTTCCCGGACAGGAGAGGCGGACTCTCGACCTCCTCCGGGAGCTGAGGACGCGGTGTCTGGAGCAGAGCGGATACATCTCCGGTGAGACGCTCCGTGACTCGGAAGACGCACACCTTCTGGTCGTCGTGAGCACGTGGTTCGGGCTGATGGACTGGCGGCGGTGGCACGCATCGCCGGAACGGCAGGAACTCGAGGGCCGGCTGCGGCCGCTGCTCGCCGCGCCCGAGCGGGCGAGGGTGTTGCTGGAAGGGCTCTCGGAAGTTCATTCCGGCGCCTGAGGCCTCGCCATGGAGGACAGTCGAGTCACCATCCGCAGAGTGCGGATCGGGCTCGTAGTTGCGGTTCTCCTGCTCGTCGGCGGTGCACTGTGGCTTGCCCGGGATGCCCTCTTTCCCTTCGTCCTGAGTGCGATCCTCGCCTACGTGATCGCTCCGGTCGTGGAGCGGCTCTCGATGATCCAGCCGTGGCACCGGAAACATCCTCAGGTGGCCCGCGGCACAGCCGTACTGTCGATCTACACAGTGGTCGGAGCCGTCCTCACAATCATTGCGATCTTCGCTATCCCGGCCGTGGTTCGCGAAGTGGACGACCTGATCGAAGCCGTTCCGGAGCTATCGACGGCTGCCCGTGAACGAGTCGACGGCTGGATCGAGCGTTACAACCAGGAGGTACCGGAAGAGCTCCGGACCCGCGTGGATGAAGCCTTACAGCAGGCGGGGAGCGCCGTCACAGGGTTCGGGCGCAACCTGTTCACGCGCAGCGTGGGGATAGTCTTCTCCACCATTGCCGCTCTGGTCGGGTACATCGCCGTGCCCTTCTTTGTCTTCTATCTCCTCAAAGACCGTGACCAGGCAGCCGGGAAGTTCTACGCGCTGTTTCCGCCGGGACTTCAGCCGGACGTCAGGGAATGCGTCCGGATCGCCAACCATGCGTTCGGCGCCTACGTGCGCGGCCAACTGCTGCTGGGGCTGGTGATATTCGGGATGACCTACGTAGGGCTGAGGGTGATGGACGTTCAGTTCAGTCTGGCGCTCGCTGTCGTTGCCGGGATCACCGAATTGATCCCGATAATCGGACCCGTCCTCGGAGCGATCCCCGCGATAATCGTCGTTCTCGCGACTGAACCTGACCACTGGTGGTGGGTGATCCTCTTCTACCTCGGCGTTCAAGGGGCGGAGAACTACCTTCTTGTCCCGAGGATTCACAGCCGCACCGTCAGCATGCACCCGGCGCTCGTGCTGGTGCTGCTGGCGGTCGGGGGAGCGTTATTCGGGATCTGGGGCCTCCTGCTGGTCGTGCCCGTCGCGGCGACGCTGCGCGACGTCTTCATTTATGTCTACCGGCGGCTTCAGGAGGAGGAGATCGGGAACCCTTCACCTGCCCTCTGAGCGGCAGCACTCTTTGCGCGTTTTGCATCCCACAAGTTAGGATCCGTCGCCGGGGGGTTGTTCGTGTCACCAGCGCTTGCGTTTGTCGGCGTTTCCATCCTCGGGACCTGGGGTCTCGGTTCGATCGGCCTCATCGCGGGAGGGATCATCCTTCTCGTCGACCCGGGAGAGGGACAGGCCGCCTCCGGGAACGTTCTCGGCGGTCTCGTTCTCATAGGCGCCGGCATAATCTCCGGCGGGATCATGCAGGTGGTCGTCATGCCCCTCCTGGGGCTCGACCCACCCTTCCCGATCCCTGCCAGGAAGATCATCCCTGCGGTCCGCCTCACTCGCTGGATACCGGCCGGGTCACTTCGCGACCTTCCGGACGGCACGGCCCGAGAAGTGCGACTGAAGTCGCGCCGCATCGCCCTCGTCCGTCAGGGCGCGGACGTCTCTGCGATCCACGGACTCTGCTCTCACGCACGCCTGCCTCTGGGCGGATTCCCCGGCAGTCCCGTGAAACCGATCCCCGTCCGCGACGGCTGCCTGACCTGCCCCTTCCACGGCGCCAGTTTCGAGCTCGAGAGCGGGGGCGTTGTCCGGCAACCGTTCACCAGCGAGTGGAACAATGCCCACCCGTTCCTCGGTCGCGTCCAGGGAGCGATGTTCCGGGTGCTCTCCAAGCTGCCCGCGCCCTCTGCGCTGCGGGTCAGCATGGAGGCTGAGAACGCCCAGACGTATCCCGTTCGCATCGAGGACGGCGAAGTGTTCGTCGGCCTGCCGGAGCGAAAGTAACATCGCAGGGTCCCGAGGGTGGCCCGCCAGGCCGCGGCGATCGCGGCGCTTCGTTTGAACCGGAAGCGGTCCGTACAATGGAATTACTCCCGCGGAGGGGTCGCATAGAGGCCTAGTGCGGGCGCCTGCTAAGCGCTTACCGGTGGTGACATCGGTCGAGGGTTCGAATCCCTCCCCCTCCGCCACCAATCTTTGTCAGGATGGACCGCGATGACTGCCGGCAGGTTCTACTTGTGGACGGTTGGGTGCCAGATGAACAAGGCCGACAGCGACCGCCTCGCGGCCGGCTTGCAGCGCATCGGCTGGAGACGGGTCGACCGGCCCGAGAGGGCAGACCTTGCCGTCGTCAACACCTGCAGCGTGCGGCAGCACGCCGAGGACCGAGCGTATTCGAAGCTGGGCCGGCTGCGGGATGTGAAGCGCGAACGCCCGGGACTCCGGATCGCCGTCATGGGCTGCATGGTTGGCCTGAGAAGCGACAACCTGCGCAACCGGTTTCCCTATGTCGACGTGTTCGCCCGGCCGCAGCAGTTCCAACCGATAATGGACCTGGTCGAGCAGCCCGGCGAGGACCTGGGCGGCGAATTCTGGCCGACCACATACGCTCTACCGTCGGGCCCGTCCGCATTCGTGCCTGTCGTCCACGGCTGCAACAAGTTCTGCACCTACTGCATCGTTCCCTACAGACGGGGAAGAGAAGTCAGCCGCCGGGTCGCCGACATCCGCCGCGAGGTCGAACAGATCACCGAGTTGGGGGTCAGGGAGGTCACTCTCCTCGGCCAGACGATTGAAGCCTACGGCCACGACCTTCCGGGACAGCCCGACCTCGGGGATCTCATGAGGGAGGTCGCTGCGATCGGGGGACTCCGGCGGATCCGCTTCCTCACCTCGTACCCAAGGGACATGACCGCCCGCATCCTTCAGGCGGTGGCCGACATCCCAAAGGTCATGGAGTCGTTCTCGCTGCCCGTTCAGTCGGGAAGCGACGCTGTCCTCGCGTCTATGCGCCGGGGATACACGGTGAGTGAGTTTGTCGAGCGCATCAGTGAGGTCCGCGATCTGATGCCCCGGGCCGGGATCACGACGGACGTCATTGTCGGCTATCCGGGGGAGACCGAGGACGACTTCAAAGCCACCTGCCGCCTTCTCGAAGAGCTTCGTTTCGACAAGGTCCATGTAGCGGCCTACTCGCCCCGGCCCGGCACGATCGCCTACAGAACTCTCGCCGACGACCTGCCGCCGGATGTAAAGTCCGATCGCCTGCACCGCATCGAGGCGATCGAACATCAGATCTCGCTCGAGCTAAACGAGGCAACGGTGGGACGGACAGAGAAGGTGCTCGTCGAGGGCATCCGAGGTGAGCAGCCGTTCGGCCGAACGCGGAGCGGGAAGCTGGTGCACATCGACGGTCCGGCGACCACGGGCACGCTCGTCGACGTCGAGATCAGGCACGCCGGAGCGTTCTCTCTCCGGGGCGTCGCTACGGATTCGATCGCGCTGATAAACGCCTGAACGCGGGTGCTGTCGGGGGTCGCCCGGGCGGGTCCAGATGGCGGCGAAGGGCTATCCTCGCGATATGACCGGTCGCAGGGAATCGAGCGTCGCCCGGCGAGGCCGGCGCCAACCACACGAGTCGTTGGGTCCCGACGAACTTCGGGTGGTGATGACCGATCCGTCCACGTACTCGAAGAGGACGGGACCGATCGAGACCCGCGAGACCCATTCATCACTGGTGTTCCTCGCCGGGCCGGACGTGTTCAAAGCGAAGAAAGCCGTGGACCTGGGGTTTCTGGACTACTCGACACCCCACCGGCGGGCGTTGATGTGCCGGCGTGAGGTGACGTTAAACCAGCGCCTGGCACCCTCGGTCTACCTCGGAGTCAAACGGCTCATACGGCTCCCGACGGGTCAGTGGGCGATCCGGAAGCGGGGACCCGCGGTGGAGTACCTCGTCCACATGCGAAGGCTCCCCGACAGCGCCACGCTGGAGTCGCGGATCGCTGAGGAGGTGGACGCGGAATCCCTGCTCGTACGCGTGGGCCGGCGCCTCGCCGAGTTTCACGAGGCTGCTCCGCCCGTCCCGGCCCGCTACGGCTCGCCGGCCCTGTTCCTCCGCAACGCGCAGGACAACTTCCGCGAGATCGCTTCCTCGGCCGTACTAGGGCCTCTCGCGATCGAACCGGCGATCCGCAGCCACACCGAGCAATTCCTCCACGACAACGCGGAACTCTTCGCTTCACGCATCGCCGAGGGGCGGATCCGCGACGGGCACGGTGACCTGCGATGCGACCATGT